>NZ_JAGINX010000001.1:2357759-2694582 GCF_017876395.1 Nesterenkonia lacusekhoensis
GCGGTAGTAGGACTCATCGGGCAGGCCGATGCCGTCCTGGATGATGTGCCAGAGCTCGCGCTCCGGGCTGCCGGCGTCGCGCAGGGAGCCGGCGGCCACGATGCCGTCCATCCCATAGCGCTGCCAGGAGGCGGAGAGCCGCACCAGCTCCTGGACGGAGCTGACGGCGTCGACCTCGTCGAGGAAGCTCTGGATGGGGGCGAGCTTCTGCTGCTCGGCCCGCTCCGCGTCCATGAAGGAGGCGAAGAAGCCCCCCACCCGGGCTGCGACCTCGGCGAACTCAGTGCCCTCGAAGGCACCTGAGGCGGCCTCTTCGAGGATGGCACGGACATCAGCCTCAGCCTTGTCCCGCAGCTCGAGGAAGGAACCGTAGGAGTCCTGGTCGGAGGGGATCTCCGCCGTCTTCAGCCAGGTGCCGTTGACGTGCTTCTGGAAATCCTCCTGCGGCCGGATGGAGTCATCGATGTAGGGGAAGGAGGAGGTCTCAGTGCTCATCTCTCCAACCTACACCTGTGCCGCTCGCCGTGGTCCTAGGATCCGGTGCCCGATCTGAGCTCGACGGCGTCGATCAGCCGGACCGGTCCCACGCGGGCCGCGATGAGTGCCAGGGCGCGGCCGTAGAGCACGTCATCCTCAGTGAGGCGGACCCCGCTGCCGGCGGCCTGTTCCCCGCCGGGCTGGATCTGTCCGGGCTCGATCTCCTGCAGCGTGCTGGGGTCGACCACCACCAGATAGTCCAGGTCCACCCCGTCAGCCAGGTTCAGC
The DNA here is from genome assembly GCF_017876395.1 of Nesterenkonia lacusekhoensis. NCBI lineage: Bacteria > Bacillati > Actinomycetota > Actinomycetes > Micrococcales > Micrococcaceae > Nesterenkonia > Nesterenkonia lacusekhoensis. The sequence continues at coordinate 2,358,525 of NZ_JAGINX010000001.1, forward strand.
TGGGCGACGACGCCGTCCACCTCCAACGGCTGGCCCTGAGCCGCCCGATCGTGCACCTGGAACAGGGCTGCCGAGAGCGCCGCAGCCTGCCGGTGCTCCTGCTCCGAGAGGCGCTGGTTGCGGCTGGACTGAGCCAGTCCGGAGGGATCGCGGACGATGGGCAGGCTGCGGATCTCTACCGGGTGGTCCAGGTCGATGACCATGCGCCGGATGACGGCCAGCTGTTCGGCGTCCTTCTCCCCGAACCAGGCCTGGACCCGGGCCGGAGCCTGCGGGGTGACGATGTTGAAGAGTTTGTTGACCACTGTGACCACTCCGTCGAAGTGACCCGGGCGGGAGGCTCCCTCCCAGCGGCGGCCGAGCTCGCCGGCCTCGACCCGGACCAGCGGCGCTGCGGAGTCTCCGTCCTGGTAGCCCGGGTACATCTCTTCGATCTCGGGGACGAAGACGAAGTCCACGCCGTGCGCATCCAGCAGCTCCACGTCGGTCTGCAGCTGGCGCGGGTAGGCGCGGTAGTCGGCGTCGTCGTCGAACTGCAGCGGGTTCACAAAGATGGAGGCGACCACCACGTCGGCCTCAGCGCGGGCGGCCTCGATGAGGGAGGCGTGACCGGCGTGCAGGGCGCCCATCGTGGGGACGAAGCCCAGCGTGGGGACGGCTCCGGCAGGCAGGTCCCGGCCGGCGCGGTCCCGGCCGGCGCGGTCCCGGCCGGCGCGGTGCAGGGCGTCGACGACGGCGGCTCGCAGCTCAGCGGCCGTGCGCATCACGCGGATCTCGGTCACAGGTCCAGTGTATGGGGGTGGACGCGTGGGCTCAGCGCGGGGGCCGGCGGGATCAGGCCAGCGGGATCAGGCCGGTCGAATCAGGCCGGTGTGCTCAGGCGTCCCGGGCGCTGTGGACGGAAAAGCCTTCCTCCGTCAGACGCTCCTCCACGGCTTCTGCCTCGTCGGATTCCTCCACCGAGACGATGATCCGGCTGTATTCGCCCTCGGGAACCTGTCCGGCGTCCTGCATCAGGCTCCACAGCGATTCGGATCCCATATACGCCGGCTGCGGGCCATCGGCGCCGGGGTCCTCATTGTCGATGCTCGCGACGACGTCCAGCTCGATCTCTGCCGGTTCGCCCTGCTGCGGGCCGGTGACCTCGGTGTAGGTGAACGTCACGGTCTCACCGACGAGATCTTCCAGGGTGCCGCCTTCGACCTCGTGCGGAACCACCACCTGGTCAGGCTCCAAACCGTCGTTGGGGATGCCGCCGGCGACGACCTCCGGGGTGCGCGCGGGGATCAGCGGAGTGGCCGCGATCCCGCCGGGATTGGTGCCGGCGTCGGGCCACCGGTCCTGCGGAACCTCCAGGAAGGACTGGAACCAGGGGGCCGCCTGCTCAACACCCTCAGTGCCACGGATGACCTCCAGGGCCTCAGAGTCCAGTGGAGCCGCCTCCGCGCCTTCAGGCTCCGACGAGACCTCCAAGAGGTCTGTGGAGGAATCTCCGGCAGAACATCCGACGACGCCGGTGACCGCAAGGAGTCCGCCCGTCAGCACCGCGGCCGAGCGGAGGGGCTGGGGTGCTGCGGAACGAAGTCCCGGCCCGAGCGTGGCGATCTCGTCCTGCATGGTCTTTCCTTCTGAACGGCGGAGACTGGCCTGACCACCCTAGGGGCAGAACGCACCCGTGTGTCGAAATCGTGGGAATTCGGCGCCCAGCGGCGCAGTTCCCGAGAACTCAACACATCTGGCGGGTCAGCCCCGCCGAGACCCTCAGCCCAGCAGGTCCAGCAGTTCGGCAGCCTGGGATTCGGTGATGATGCCGCGGTCCAGGGCGCGCTGGGCAGTCGCCCGAGCCATGGCCAGGTAGGCGGTGCGGACATCGGCCGGCAGATCGCTCACACTCTCAGCTCCCCCGCTCTCAGCACCCTCACCCTCAGCACCGGCGCCTCCGGACAGCAGCCCCACATGGTGCCGCACCGTGTTGAGGTCCCCGCGGGCGATGGGACCGGTCAGCGCTCCCTCGCCGGAGGCCAGCGCGTTGTCCAGGGCGGCGTGCATGAGCGGGCGCAGCACGTGGTCGGGCTGCTCCACGCCGATCCGGCCGAGCATCTCCGTCGCCTGCCCGGTGAGGGTGTTCAGGTGGTTGGAGGCGTGGGTCAGCGCCGCGTGATACGTCCCCCGGTCCTGCTCAGCGATCACCACAGGCTCCCCGCCCATCTCCACCACCAGCGCCTGAGCGATCGGCAGCACAGGGGCCGGTGCGGTCACCGCGAAGGCGCAGGCGTTGAGCCGCTGCAGGTCCATCGACATGCCGGTGAAAGTCATCGCCGGATGGATGGCCAGCCCGATGGCACCGGCCTGCTGAGCGGGCCCCAGGACCCCGGTGCCATAGCGCCCGGAGGTGTGGACGATCAGCTGTCCCGCCTGGATGTGCCCGGCCTCCGCGATCCCTGAGACGACCTCCGGCAGCACGTCGTCGGGCACGGCCAGCAGCACCAGCTCCGCCCGGCGCAGGATCTCCGGGATCTCCAGGACCGGGACGTCGGGCAGCAGGGACTCGGCCCGGCTGCGGGAATCCTCGGAGACGGCATGGACACCCACCACCGAATGTCCGGCGGCGCGCAGGGCGGCACCGAGCACGGCTCCGACCTTGCCGGCGGAGATCACGCCGACGCCGAGTCGGCCGTCCCGCTGCGAGGGGGCCTGTTCGGCCGCGTAGGGATCGATGGGCTGCTGGGTCACCGCCGCCTCCTTCAGATCAGTTGTGTGGGCAGTTCGAGGCGCTCTGAGCCGGCGTCGGGCGCTGAGAACGCCGCAAAGTGCCCACACAAGTGTAGAGGTGTGGGCCCCGAGGTCGGCAGCGGCTCAGGCGCGGCCGGCGTCCTCGGCCTCCTCCACCTTCTTCTCGAACTCGCGGAGCTCCTCCGGGAGCATCCACTGGTTGCGGTCGCTGTAGCGCCGGGCGGTCGCAGCATAGGCCGACTGCCTCTCGAAGAGGTCCTTGGCCGCGTCCAGGTCCTGGTTGGCGGTGATCGCGAAGATCGGACCGCCGGGCAGGTGCACCCGCAGGTTCGCCAGCCGGAAGAGTCGCTTGAACGGCCCCTGGGTCACCCCCAACGACTGGGCCCGCTCATGCGGGACCAAGCTCAGCAGCCGCAGCGTCACCCCGTCACGGATCATCAGAGCCGCGGGCGTGGCATAGAACCCACGACGCCGACGCACCAGCGGGTCGAAGATCCAGGCCCGCCGCGGAACTTCGGTGAAGCCGCCGCCGGTGCCGCGCCCCATGACGCCTTCCCGGAAGAGCGCCTCCGGGTTCTCCACCTGCAGGTCCGGGAACATCTCGGCGGTCACGGCCATCACGTCCTCGAACCGCCCCACCGGCAGCAGGGTGTTCCGCTGCCCGGCGGCGCCGTAGCCGGCCACGCTGACCACCATTCTGTACCAGCCGAAGGGCCGCCACAGCAGCGACTGCTGGATCTGGATGGCCTGCACGCGGCCCGGTGGGACGGTCTGAGTGGTGGTCTCCAGCAGGCCGTACTTCAGCCGCAGACCGGCGTCGGTCATCGTGGCGGTGAAGCCGTAGCCCTTGCTGAAGCCCTGGTAGTAGATGGCGATCAGACCCACCAGCGCGGGCAGCAGCGTAGGCGCCACACTGATCAGCTCCCTCACACTGAAGTCCTCCCGCACCTCGGCCAGAGCGTCCCCGATGCCGCCGTCTGTGGTCACCACGAGCGCGATCGCCCCTCCGGTGAAGGAGAGCACGACCACCAGCAGCAGCAACAGTGTGCCCATCCCCATCAGCACGGAGCCGATGAGGCGCCCCGTGGGCACCCGGGTGATCTGCCGCTCGGCGCCGTGGTGCTGCTCGGGGCTGCTGTGGACGGGGCTCTGCGGATCCCCGCCGTCCTCTTCCGGGCTGGACTCGAGAGGCGCCGGGCCGGCGTCGGTCGCCGATGCCTCGGACGTCTCTGCGGCAGGATCCTCCGCGTGGATCTGATCCCGGCCAGAGGCGCGGTCCATGATCTCGGTGCGCAGCTCCTCGGCCTCGGACTTCTTCAGGAAGGCCAGCGTGGCGGCGGTGCCGTCGCCCTCGGCGACTTCGAACTTCAGCTCAGCCAGGCCGGTGATCCGGGCCAACAGCGGCTGGCGCAGGTCCACGGCCTGGACCCTGTCGATGCGTGCCTGACGGTGCTGCCGCACGAAGATCCCCGACTTCACCATCACGTGGTCCTCGGTGACCTGATAACGGGTGAACCACCAGGAGAGCAGGAAGCCCACAAAGATCAGCACGATCAGCAGCAGTGCACCGCCGCTGCCGAAGACATAGGGCATGGGGTTGCGCTCCACACTGGCCATGAGCTCTCCCGAGCGCCACACATCCCAGAGGTCGCGCCACATCTCCCAGTTGTAACCGAAGACCACCACCGGAACGGCGGCCACCGTCAGCCAGCCGCGCACGAAGGGGCTCAGCGGGTGGACCCTGGTCCAGTTCTCGTCGAACCACGGCTCACCGCCCCGGCTCGCGACGGGCTCCTGCTCTGGTTCCTGCTCCTGCTCTGGTCCCTGCTCCTGCTCCTGCTCCTGCTCAGGCTCAGGATCGCGGTGCTGCTCGCTCATACCGGGCCTCACAGTCCGGCCAGGCGGGCCTGGCCCCGGGCGGAGAGCTCTTCGCGCAGGCGGGCACCTTCCTGACGGGGCACTCCGGGGATGGAGGCGTCAGTGGCGGAGGCGGCCGTCTTCAGCTGGACGGTGCACAGTCCGAACTTACGCATCAGCGGCCCCGCCTGGATGTCCACGTACTGCAGCCGCCCATAGGGCACGGCCTCCAGCTTCTGGAAGAGGATTCCGCGGCGGACCAGCAGGTCATCCTCCCGCTCGTGGTACCCGATGGCACGGGCCTGCCGCGGGATGAGCGCGAGGTCCACAGCCGCCCAGACCACCACCACTGCGCACACTGGGATGCTCAGCCACAGCGGGATGCCGCCGATGATGTCCATCCAGTCGAGCACCAGCGGGGTGCCCACCGCCACGAAGACCACCAGCCAACCCAGCACTGCGGTGATGAACCCGACCGGGATGTACTTCTCGTCCACACGGGTCCACTCGACCCCTGCCGGGTCGATAGGCTCATTGGATGCCTCAGGACGTGCCGCGGGCATACCCCTCCTCTGGTCGGTGTGAGGGCGGTCCGCCCTCGGTGTATCCGTCGGTGGGGCCGGCAGATCCGCCCTCATCCGGTGGGATGCGGCAGAGCTGCTCGACCACGAATCCAATGATGACCCAGATCAGCCCGCCGATGATCATCACCAAGGATGAACTTGCGTTCGGCGCACTCAGCCCTGCGGCGGGCCCCAGGTCGATCAGCACTCCGCCGTGCCAGCCGGCGATCAGCGCTCCGGCGTAGCCGCAGGCCTGGGCGGCGGCCACCACACGCACCGCCTGCAGCGGGTGCAGCCGGCGAGGCTTGGCCGCTCCCGAGGCCGGCGGCTCGCTCGGTCCCGGCAGGCCCTGTTCTTCGCGACGCCGCTTCTCATCACGACGACGGCGGGCCTCGGTGATGTGCCGCTGATCCCGCCACACCAGGATGCCCAGCACCACGATCACCGCCCCGATGCCCGCCAGGGTGATGCTCGAGGACATCGGCAGCACCGGGGACCCGTAGCCGTGGGAGAGCATGATCGCTGTGGCGCAGAAGCCCAGCAGCGCGGCCGAGGCGCTGATGATCAGAAGCCATCCCGGCCGCAGGCGGTTCACAGCTGATCCACGTGTTCGGCGTCGTCGGCCTGGGCGGCGAGCTCACGCACCGGAGTGCCCTGCAGCAGCGCCACCGGGTCCATCCAGGACCAGGGCAGCAGCACGAAGGCCCGCTGAGCGGCACGCGGGTGCGGGACGGTCAGCTGGGACGAGCTGATCTCGGCTCCGGCGTAGGTGATCATGTCCAGGTCCAGGGTGCGCGGACCCCAGCGCTGTTCGCCGCTGCCTTCTCCGCGGGCTCGGTGGTGGTCTGCCTCGATCTGCTGCAGCACATCGAGCAGGCTGTGCGGGGACCGCGTGGTCTCGAGCTCGACGACCTGGTTCAGATAATCCGGCTGGCCCTGCGGTCCGCCCACCGGTTTGGTCCGGGCCACCGGCGAGGAGTTCACCACCTCGACGCCGTCGGCCTCCTCCAGGGCGCGCACTGCGGAGGCGAGCAGCTCGGCGGGAGTGCCGAGCTCGGCGTCGGGAAGGTTGGACCCCAGCGCCACCACGGCGCGGACGGGGAAATCTGCGGGAAGCTCAGGGTCACGGGTTCCTTCGGGCAGCTCCAGCTGGGTGTCGGCCGGGACCCAGACCGTCTCGTGGCCGGCGCGGCCGCCGCCCTCCTCGTCGTAGACAGTGGCCAGATCCACCAGGGAGACCCGGCGGTAGGGGCCCACCTGGCCGGCGTCGGGCTCCGGGCCCGAGGCGGCGGCCTCCCCCTCTGCGCGGCGGGCATTCTCGGCGAGGTCCTTGAGCACCTCCACGTCGAACTCGTCCAGGTATTCGGCCGTCTCGCCTGCGGTGGGACCCCCGGTCCGGCGCACTGCGCTGCGGGTCCGCTCCACGGTGACAGAGACGTCGGCGAAGCTCTGCTCCAGCGGGGCCTGGGGCTTATGCACGGTGATCTCTGCGCCCTCGATCCACGCGTCGAAGAGCAGGACGCGCTGAGCGATGTTCTCCGCGAGGGCCTCGATGAGTTCGAAGGGCCGGCCGGTCACGGAGTCCTCGATGAGCTCGGCGATGCCCGCGTAGGACACCGTGTCCTCCAGGTTGTCGCTGCGCCCGGCCGCCTGCAGGTCCACGCTCAGCGCGGCGTCCACTCGGAACAGCTGTCCCTGGGACTTCTCAAAGTCGAGGACGCCGTGGAAGCCCTCTGCCGTGATGCCTGTCAGCCGGATGGTATCGCTCATAGTGCAACTCTCTCAGATTCCCCGGCCCCTGTTCAGGGGATTTGATGCGTCTCACGCCGCAACCTCCAGGCTCATCCGAGACCCGATGCGGTGAGAACGATTCTGACTCCAGAATGCACCATTGGAGATGGGCACAGCGGGCCGTACAGTGCCGGTATGGGTCACGGACACGCACACCACGACGCCGGCTCGGCACACCGCCGGCCGCTGGCGTTGGCCTGCGCGATCACGCTCGGGATCGTCGTCGCCCAGGCGATCGGCGCCTGGGTGACCGGGTCACTGGCCCTGCTGACCGATGCGGTGCATTCGCTGACCGACAGCATCGGCCTGATCGTCGCGCTGATCGCTGCGAGCCTGATGTTCCGGGCCGCGACGCCGCAGCGCACCTGGGGATTCCGCCGCGTGGAGATCCTGGCCGGATTCGGTCAGGCCGCGCTGCTGCTGGGCATCGGCGTCTACGCGGCGGTGGAGGGCATCGGCCGGCTGGGCGCTCCCCCGCAGATCCCGCATGTGGAGCTGCTGATCTTCGGCGCGATCGGTCTGGCGGGCAATATTGCCTCCCTGACGGTGCTGGCCTCAAGCCGGCGGACGAACTTCAACATGCGCGCCGCCTTCCTGGAGGTCCTGGCCGACGCGCTGGGGTCGCTGGGTGTCATGCTCGCCGCCGTCGTGATCTGGGTGACCGGCTGGCAGCAGGCTGATGCCGTGGCGGGCCTGCTGATCGCCGCGCTGATCATCCCCCGGGCGCTGGTGCTGCTGCGTGAGACCGCCCGGATCCTGATGGAGTTCGCGCCGCGCGGCCTGGACCTGGACGAGGTCCGGGACCACATGCTTGAGCTGGACCACGTCCACGAGGTCCATGACCTGCATGCCTCCACAGTGGCCACGGGGCTGCCGGTGCTCTCGGCCCATGTGGTGGTCGACGATTCCTGCTTCAGCGAGGGCTGCGCCCCGGAGATCCTGACCCAGCTGCAGAGCTGCGTGGCGGAGCATTTCGACGTGGCCGTGGAGCATACGACCTTCCAGCTGGAGACCCGCTCCATCGCCGAGCGCGAGACTCACGCCCACTGAGGCTGCTCCCTTCTAGGCGATTCGAGCGGGGTTTTGGCCCTTTTGAACCGGTTTCGGCGCTGAAAAGGGCTAAAAGCCCGCTCGAATCGCCTGAGTGACGGCGACGGCGTCGGCGTTGGGGCGCACCGCGTGGACCCGGACCGCCCAGGCTCCGTGGGAGGCGGCGATCCCCGAGAGCACCGCCGTGGCCGTATCGCGCTGTTCCGCCGGACGGGGATTGCCCTCGGCGTCGGTGAGCAGCGTGTTCAGGAAGCCCTTGCGGGAGGCGCCGAAGAGCATCCGGTGACGGATTCCGGCGTGCTCCAGCTGGGTGAAGCGGTCCAGGTGCCGGATGATCTCCCAGTTCTGCTCATGAGTCTTGGCAAAGCCGATGCCCGGATCCAGGATGATCTTCTCCGGTGCGACGCCGGCCTGCAGGTACCACTGCCGGATCTGCAGCAGCTCGTCGATCGCCTCCCCGACGACGTCGGAGTAGTCAGTCTGGGACTGCATGGTCTGGGAGTCGCCCCGGTTATGGGTGATGATGATCGGGCACCCGGCCTCGGCGACCACCTGGGGCATCTGCTCATCGGTGAGCAGCCCGGAGATGTCATTGATGATCAGCTCAGGGGCCCGCTCCCCGGCCAGCTGCAGGGCCGCCCGGGCCGTGGCGGCGTGGCGGGTATCCACAGAGACCGGGATCCGGCGGTGGACGAAGAGCTCCTCGAGCACCGGCAGGATGCGGCGCTGCTCCTCCTCCGGGGCGACCGGCTCGGCACCCGGACGGGTGGACTCCCCGCCGATGTCGATCAGGTCCGCTCCCTCGGCGCGCATGCGTTCGGCCTGGGCCAGGGCGGCCTCGGGGCTGCTGTGGCGTCCACCGTCGGAGAAGGAGTCCGGGGTGAGGTTCAGGATCCCCATGATGAGGGTGGGCTGCGGCGTCGTCGTCATCTCCGGCTGTGCCTCACTTGTGCAGGATCAGGCTCATCGCCTCGGAACGGGTGGCCGAGTCCCGCAGCTGGCCGCGCACCGCTGAGGTGATGGTCTTCGCACCGGGCTTGGAGACACCGCGCATGGACATGCACAGATGCTCGCCCTCGATGACCACGATGGCTCCCTGCGGCTCCAGGTGCTCCACCAGGGCATCGACCACCTGGGTGGTCAGCTGCTCCTGGATCTGGGGGCGCTTGGCGAAGATGTCCACCAGTCGGGCCAGCTTGGACAGGCCGGTGACCTTGCCCTCCGGGGAGGGGATGTAGCCGATGTGGGCGTGGCCGTAGAAGGGCACCAGGTGGTGCTCGCACATGGAGTAGAAGGGCACGTCCCGGACCAGGACGAGCTCCTCGTGGCCGATGTCGAAGGTCGTTCCCAGCAGGTCGGCCGGATCTTGGGTCAGGCCTTTGAAGGACTCCTCATAGGCCCGCGCCACCCGGGCGGGTGTCTCTTTGAGACCCTCACGGTCCGGGTCCTCACCCACGGCGAGCAGGATCTCGCGGACGGCGGCCTCGATGCGGGGGAGGTCGACCTCGCCGTGGCGCGGGGCCTCGTCCTCCAGTGTGAACTCAGACATCTGAGCCCTCCTCGTGCTGGTCATGCGGCTCATCCCGCTCGGGCTGGTGCGGCTGCTCGGGCTCATCCCGCTCGTCCTCGGGGACCACCTCTGAGGTGACGGTGATCGGGCGGTCCGGGGAAGACTCCCAGACCTGGCGGACCGGACGCTTCTTCACGTCCTGGAAGATCTCGGCGACCTCGTGGGCGTTGAGGGTCTCCACGCGCAGCAGCTCCTCGGCCAGGCGGTCCAGGATGTGCCGGTTCTCGTAGAGGGCCCAGTAGGCCTCGTCGTGGGCCTCCTCGATGATGGACCGCACCTCGGAGTCCACCACCGCGGCGAGGTCCTCGGAGTACTCCTTGCCGGAGGTCATCTCCTTGCCCAGGAAGGGGCTGCTGTCCCCGGAGCCCAGCTTCACCGAGCCCACCCGGGCCGACATGCCGTATTCGGTGACCATCTTCCGGGCGGTGTCCGTGGCCTTCTGGATGTCGTTGGCGGCACCGGTGGAGGGGTCGTGGAAGATGAGCTCCTCCGCCACGCGCCCACCCATGGCGTAGGCGATCTGGTCCAGCAGCTCGTTGCGGGTGGTGGAGTACTTGTCATCCTCCGGGATGACCATCGTGTAGCCCAGCGCGCGACCGCGGGGCAGGATGGTGATCTTGGTGACCGGGGCGGAGTAGTTCAGCGCCGCGGCCACCAGGGCGTGGCCGCCCTCGTGATAGGCGGTGACCTTGCGCTCGTGCTCATTCATCAGGCGGGTGCGCTTCTGCGGGCCGGCCATGACACGGTCGATGGCCTCGTCGATGGCGCGATCATCGATGAGGTCGGCATTCGAGCGGGCGGTCAGCAGGGCTGCCTCGTTGAGGACGTTGGAGAGGTCGGCGCCGGTGTAGCCGGGAGTCTTGCGGGCCACAGCTGCCAGGTCCACGTCCTCCACAAGCGGCTTGCCCTTGGAGTGGACCTCCAGGATGGCCTTGCGTCCGAGGAAGTCCGGGGCCTCCACCGGGATCTGGCGGTCGAAGCGGCCCGGGCGCAGCAGGGCAGGGTCCAGGACGTCGGGGCGGTTGGTGGCGGCGATGACGATGATGTTGGCGTTGGCCTCGAAGCCGTCCATCTCCACCAGCAGCTGGTTCAGCGTCTGCTCACGCTCGTCGTTGCCGCCGCCCACGCCGGCGCCGCGCTGGCGACCGACGGCGTCGATCTCATCGACGAAGATGATGGCTGGCGAGTTCTCCTTGGCCTGCTTGAACAGGTCACGGACGCGGGAGGCGCCGACGCCGACGAACATCTCCACGAAGTCAGAGCCGGAGATGGAGTAGAAGGCGCCGCCGGCCTCGCCGGCCACCGCCTTGGCCAGCAGCGTCTTACCGGTGCCGGGCGGTCCGTAGAGCAGCACACCCTTGGGGATCTTGGCGCCCAGGCGCTGGAACTTCTCCGCCTCGGCCAGGAACTCCTTGATCTCGTGGAGCTCCTCCACGGCCTCCTCAGCGCCGGCGACGTCGTCGAAGGACACCTCCGGCATGTCCTTGTCGAACTGCTTGGCCTTGGACTTGCCGAACTGCATCATCCGGCCGCCTCCACTGGACATGCGGGTCAGCAGCCAGATGAACAGCAGAGCGATGATCAGGAAGGGGATCATGAACCCGAGCATGGAGAGCAGCCAGTTCGACTGCTCGGGCTCGTCGGAATAACCCTCGACATCGGCCCCAGCGATCGTGTCAGCCACGGTCTCAGCGCGCGCCTGAGAGAAGTAGAAGTGGACGCGTTCGCCCAGATCGTCGCCGTCCTGCTCGTAGGGCTCCTCGAGCTGCAGCTCGACACGGTGGTCGCCGTCGTCGAGCTGCGCCTCCGTGACCTGGCCGTCTTGGATCAGCTCCATGCCGACGTTGGTGTCCACACGCTCGCCGGCGCTGCCCGTGTTGAACAGCAGGGGCACCACGAGCATGAGCCCGGCGACCGCCAGGATGATCCAGAAGAACGGACCGGTGAAGATCTTCTTGAAGTTCATGCAGCTCCGTCATACGCGCTGAGGAAAAGTCTGACTCATACGGTACTGGACACCGCTGACACGGGTGGACGCGGGCACGTAAAGTTCGCGCCGGGCAGAGCGGGAGACCCCACGCGCGCTCCTCTGCGCCCCGAGCCTCAGCCGGGGCGCAGAGGACCAATCCGATCAATCGACGGAAAGCGTCCAGTTGCCGTCGGCCTCGACTGCAAGAATCGAGGGCCCCGACTGCATCGGAACCGAACCGCTGTAAGAGCCGATCTCGTTGATCAGGAGCCCACTGGAGAAGAGAGCATCAGTCCCTTCCCTGACGACGAAGTTCGATGTCCCGTCGTGCGTGGCCTCCAGGACCGCCGCGTCTCCTTCATGAAGGTAGACGCCGTCCCCGCTCCCGGACTCAGGGACCGCTTCAGCCTCAGAGAACGGGATGATCTCGACACTCCATGAACCATCAGCCGTGATCTCGAGCGTCACACCCTCCCCGAAGGAGGTGAGACCCCAAGCAGTGGCACCGGAATAGCTCCCAATAGTGTTGACCAGAAGATCGCCGGTGGATTGATTGGTCTCGTCCAGCACGTTCAACACAAAGTTGCTCGCCCCTTGGTGCTCCGCAACGACAATGCCGCCCTCAGCGTCGGGCAAAGAGATCACAGAGTCTCCGGCGCCCGCTTCCTGTACGGCATCAAAGGCCCCGTATTGGTCATCGAACCAGAGGTCTTCGCCTTCTGAGGAGGGCGCCTCCTCATCGGCTGGCGCCGGGTCCTCCTCGCGCTCCTCTTCGGAGGCGCCGGAACTGTCCTCGCCCTCATCCTCAGACTGTGCGGAGCTCTCCTGATCCTTGTCTTCGGCCTCATCCTCAGATTCTGATCCGGCCCCGTCCTCCTCTGAAGCGGCGGCCTCATCGTCAGCGTCCGATTCATCAGCGCCGGCAGTAGTCGCTCCGAAGATCATCCCCAGAATGACCCAGCCCGCAGTGACACCCCATGCCACACGGCGATGGGTACGAGTTGCCTGAAGCGGCATTCCCCGCTTGTCCTTGGCAGCGCCCGCCAGGATGAGAATCAGGTCGATGAGGTACCAGAGGCCGAGACCTCCGAAGGTCACCAGCTTGAGAATTCCTGTGCCAACCTTACCGAGATAGAACCGGTCAACGGCCAAGAATCCGAGCAGCAGCGAGAGCAACCACGCTGCGAGGAAAGACTTCTGCGGCCCTGCAGGAACACCCTGCGGGGGATACTGGGCGGGCGGATACGGCTGTGCCATGTAGGTCTCCTCAAGGCGCAAGATGAAGCGCTTCTTTCAGCATATACATAGCTTGCGTGCAGTCGCTGTTAAGACTGATGGCTCTTCCGCGGGTGACTACGCCTGGGCAGGTCCTCACGAACCCCAAGCAACCCTGGATGCGGAGATGCCGTGAGTTTTCCACACTGCCGCGGGCTATAACCCGCGGCGCTGCAGAAAACTCTCGGCAGTTCGTACGGCGCCTACGGCTCAGCAGCACCGGCACCTCCTGCGGCACCCACACCCGCATCCGTCACGGAGCCGCACGGGTCATGCCGGGCGGACCTCGCGAGAGCGCAGCACCCGCTGCAGCAGCACCGACAGGACAGCGATCAGGGCACCGGCGGCGACGCCGATCACCGTCTCCAGCATGCGGTCACGCAGCAGCTCCCCCGCATCCGCCGGAACCGCGAGGTCGACCATCAACAGAGCCAGCTGCGTCACGAAGATCATGGCGATCGCATAGTTCCGGCTGACGAACAGCTCCGCGCCCACCTGACAGAGCACAGCCGCGGCGATGGTCGCCAGCGGCGGAAGCTCCAGCGCCAACAGACCCGTGGCCAGCACGATGCCCGCGAGCGTGCCGACCAGCCACTGCAGCCCGCGGACCACACGCGCCTTCACATGAGGCCCTCCCAGCGCGGCGACGGCGGCCACCATGGCCCAGTACCAGTGCGTCCCGATCAGCACGCTCCCCGCGAAGCCGGCCAACAGGGTTCCGGCGCCCACCATCAGCGAGGTGGCCGCCACCCGACGGTACAGAACGGGCTGCACCGAGGCAGAGGCTCTGACGGGGCGGGCGATCCCCTGCCGCACGCCCCTACGCAGGAGAGCGAAGGCGCTGGTGATGAGCAGGCTGAAGGCCACAGAGCCGCCACCGGCCAGCGCCAGGCCCAGGAATGCCGTGGACGTCGAGGGAAGGGTGGCGGTCGCTCCGGCGGCGAACACCAGGAAGAGCGCCCCGGGCGGATGCCAGCGGAACACGTCTGCGATGGCCGTCCCCGCCGCCGCAAGCCCGGCCACGGTGAGAATCCGCAGCGGCTCTGGGGCGTCCGTCACGGCGAGGGAGGTGCCGATGACCATCGAGCCCAGCACGGTCAGGCCCGCGGCCAGCTGCATCCTGATCCGGTCGCGGTACTCGTCGAAGCGCCCGTAGAGAGGCGAACGCGCCGAAGGCCGCGAACATGCTCAGATCCAGGCGGCCGATCGCACAGAGGACCAGCAGCGGAACTCCGATGCTGATCGCGACCCGTACGGCTACACGGTGGTCACCACGGTGAGGACCGATCCGGATGATTCCTGACCATACTCGTTCCCGCCGTTCGCTCACCGCACGAGTATGGACCCGACCCAGAGCCTACGATCTGCGATCACCTCTGCGGCCCGCGCCGGAACAAGCCGTTCGGAGCACAGAAGGTGCGATCACTCGTAGATATGCGGAGCCAGAATCCCGACCACGTCGAGGTTGCGGTACTTCTCAGCGAAGTCGAGGCCGTAGCCGACCACGAACTTATTCGGGATGTCCATGCCGACGTACCTGACGTCGATGTCCACCTTCACGGCGTCGGGCTTGCGCAGCAGAGTGCAGATCTCCACCGAGGCCGGGCCGCGGGACTCCAGGTTGGACTTCAGCCAGGACAGGGTGAGGCCGGAATCGATGATGTCCTCCACGATGAGCACGTGGCGGTTCATCAGGTCGGCGTCGAGGTCCTTCAGGATGCGGACCACACCGGAGGACTTGGTGCCGGAGCCGTAGGAGGAGACAGCCATCCAGTCCATGGTGACGTGGGACTTCAGCGCCCGGGACAGGTCGGCCATGACCATGACCGCGCCCTTGAGGACGCCTACCAGCAGGACGTCTTTGCCTTCGTAATCCCGGTCGATCTGAGCTGCGAGCTCTCTGATCTTCGCGTCGATCTCTTCCTTGCTGTAGAGGACTTCGGTGAGATCGTCTTTGACGTCCTGGGCATCCATGAGTGCTGAGCTGCTCCTCGATAGGGCGGTAGTTCTGCAGGAGACCGCGACTAGCGGCGGGCTCCGAAGACAAGTTTTCCATAATCCGGCGTATCTCGCGTGCCGCGCCTGGCGCTGACATGCCCCTCCAGCTCCACCGGACCGGCCGAACCCTGCCGCGCCAGCAGCTGCTCCACCGCCGCGATCCGCTCGCTGGAAGGATTGGACCCGCCGACGGCGACGACGGCCAGAGCGATCACCCGACGCCGCAGCGCAGGCGGCTCCGCAGCGAGTCGCTCCAGGTCAAGCCGCAGATTCCCCTGCTCGTCCGGGTCTTCGAGCAGCCGCGAGAACACCTCTTTGGCCTGGTCCTCCAGATAGCGGGCATCCTCAGCGGCGATCTGCGCAGTCCGCGCCAGGGACTCTCGGATGGATCCGCTGAGCCGCTGCTCCAGAGTGGGGAGGATCTCGGTGCGGATCCGCGATCTCAGGTGCTTAGGATCCGCATTCGCCGGGTCCTCCCACCAGCTGAGCCCCTCATGGGTGCAGACCGCTTCAGTCTCCTCCCGGCTGATCCCCAGCAGCGGACGCAGGAACGGCCCGCGCCGGGCAGGGATCCCCGCCAGCGAGCGCGTCCCCGAGCCGCGGGCCAAGCCCAGCAGCACCTGTTCAGCCTGGTCGTCCCGAGTGTGGGCCAGCAGGATATGTGCGGCCCCGGTCTGGGCGAGCGCCTGTCCGAAGGCCCGGTAGCGAGCGGCGCGCGCCGCCGCCTCGGGCCCGTCGGGACTGGCAGGGTCGACGTCGGCGGCCAGGGTGAGCACCGGGTCCAGGCCGAGGTCGCGCAGCTGGGCGGCCGCCGTCGCGGCGATCTCCGCACTGTCCGGGTGCAGCTGGTGATCCACCACGACGCCGCCCGCACGCGCCTGCCCCCGGCGGACGAAATGCGCGGCTGCTGCGGCCAGCGCCAAGGAGTCCGCCCCTCCGGAGCAGGCGACGAGGGCCAGCTGGTCACCGGCCAGCGCACCCTCGGCACCCGATCGGCCCTCTCCCCCACTGCCTGATCCCCCGCTGTGTGATCCCCCGCTGTCCATTCCGCTGCTGTCCAGCCCCTCGCGGTCCAGTCCGCGGCCATCCAGCAACGCGGCGACAGCGGCGCGGGTGCGGTTCACCGCCTCGGGAAGCCTAGGCATGTTCGGACAGGACCCGCTGGATCCAGGCTTCCGGGCGGTGCAGCTCTTCCTCTGTGGGGAGGTGCTCGGGGCCCTCCCAGATGCGGTTGAACTGTTCCATGCCGACAGCCTCGACGATTTGGCCCACGAACTTCTGTCCGTCCCGGTACTGAGCGGCCTTCACATCCAGCTGCAGCAGCTTGCGGATGAGGTTCTCCAGCGGTCCTCGGCTGCGTCCGCGCTCCTCGAACCGGCGGCGGATGGTCTTCACCGTGGGCACGATGGTGTGGTCCACCGCGTCCATGACCACATTGGCGTGACCCTCCAGCAGAGACATCACCGCGGTCAGATGCGACATGGTCGCGCGGTCCTCCGGGGATTGGATGGCCTCAAGCAGGCGGTTCCGGGGCGCCCCGGAGGAGGCGGGCCGGCCGGCGTCGGGCGCTGCGCCCTGTTCAGCAACGTCCTGTTCGGTCCGCCTGCGCATATTCTTGAGCGCCTCGGCCAGCTTCTCGGGAAGGCTGTCGGCCTGGCTCATCGTGTTGGTGGAGAGCTCAGTGATCTTGGCCTTCAGGTGATCGGCCAGCCAGGGGGCGGCGGCGAACTGGACCCGGTGGGTCTGCTCGTGCAGGCAGACCCAGAGCCGGAAGTCCTCGGGCACCACGTTGATCTCGCGCTGGATCTCCACGATGTTCGGGGCCACCAGCATCAGCCGGTTCTGCTGGAAGGGCTCGAACTGGCCGAGCACCTTGGCTGAGAGGAAGGACAGGACCCCGCCGAGCTCGGCCCCGGTGACCGCCGAGCCGAAGACCTGGGTGGTGGATCCCTGCCCGCCAGCTCCCTTCGCCAGCTCGGGCTTGCGCTCCACGGCGGCGGCCAGCGCCGGGGCGAGCAGCTCACGGAAGCTCTGCGCGTTGGCCTTGGCCCAGCCCTGCCGGTCCACCACCACGGTCTCCCCGGAGTCAGCACCCAGGTCCCGGGCGGCCTCGAGCTGGGTGATCCGGTGGACATGCCCGACGGCGGACTCGGCGGCGGTGCGCAGCGCGGTGACCTCAGCGGCCGCTTCCTGGGGCTTCATCCGGGGCCCGGGGGCGGCCAGCTTGGCCGCCGTCGTCGTCGCCAGCTCCCAGTTGATCAGCAGGTCTGCCGCGTGGTCCTCGGTGAGTCTCTGCTCGCTCATGTCCCCATCACACCACAGGGGGATCGGAAGCAGATATGTCGGTTGGCACGTCTGAGTGGACAGAATCGTGTTCTGACCACTCAGACGTGCCAACCGATGGTGGAGTGAGGGCCGAGGGAACGGCTCAGCTCACCTCGACGTAGACGGTGTCGGCGAACATGTCCGGGTCCACGGAGAGCACCCCGTCCTCGACGTCCTCCGAGGGGACGTGCAGGGCGATGTTCCCTGTCTCCGAGGCGCCCTCGTACAGGGTGGCCAAGGAGTCGAAGCTCTCCGGCGTCACCACAGACTGGTCCGCGG
This sequence comes from Nesterenkonia lacusekhoensis, assembly GCF_017876395.1. Taxonomy (NCBI): domain Bacteria; kingdom Bacillati; phylum Actinomycetota; class Actinomycetes; order Micrococcales; family Micrococcaceae; genus Nesterenkonia; species Nesterenkonia lacusekhoensis. The sequence continues at coordinate 2,375,935 of NZ_JAGINX010000001.1, forward strand.
CGCTGAAGGTGTTGCCCGCCGGGGAGACGTAGGAGACCCCGACCCAGGGGCTGGCGCCGTCGGGATCCTCACCGGCATAGGTGGCGGTGACGTTGACCAGGATGTAGGTGTGACCCTCTGCGGGACCCTCGTTGAACTGATTCTCCGCGGCCACGGCTGCGTCAGCATCGAGGTCCACGCTGTTGACCGTGACCGTCCAATCGGAGGAGGACAGCTCCGTGCCCAGCGGGTAGGGGTTGGCGCGGGTTCCCTCATCAGCGTCCTCCTGACCCTGTTCCCCCTCAGAACCGTCCTGCTCAGAACCCTCCTCCTGCTGGGCGGGCTGGCTTCCGACGGTCTCGTCGGTGAACGCCTCATCGAAGGCATCGGCCACCACAGCGAAGAAGACCACCACGCCGACGATCGTGCCCACGACGGAGATGATCAGCCCGGCGATGCCGGAGCCGCGCCGCTTGCCCCGCAGGAACAGCGAGACCAGGGAGAGCACGAAGGCGATGGGCAGCAGGATCCAGCCGAGGATCAGCGCACCGGGCACGCAGGCGAAGATCGCGCCGAGGATGGCGGTGATCAGCGCGATCATGCCCAGGACGTTGCGGCCGGGCCTCTGGGTTCCGGAGCCGCTGGTCTCGGGGAGGTGTTCGGGGGCGGGAGCAGACATGGGATGCCTTCACTTTCTTCGATGTGTCGAGTGATTCTGTGCTGCGTGGTTCGACGTCGGATGCTGCACGTCGGCGTGCTCTTCCGAGCCTTCCGAAGTCCGACGTCGTCCGGGACACCGGATCAGACGGATCAGCATGCCCGATCAGGCATCCCTGTCTGACCGATCCGCGCTCCGAGACGTCCGCGGCTCTCCGTAGACTGACCGAATGCTCCCCCGAAAGCGGCTCCATCCGACCCTGCGCCTGCTGATCTCTGCGCTGATCGTCGCCGTCATGATCTTCATCGGGCTGCTGGTGCTGGTCTCAGCGGGCATGACCTCCCCGGCCGCCACCGATCCGGAGACCGGAGAGATCACCGACGCCGGCGCGATCACCGCTTTCTTCGGCATGCTGATCCTGCTGACGCTGCCCTGGTACCGCCGGGCCCCACTGGTGCCGATGATCGCCGGCACTGTCGGAGCGCTCCTGCTGCAGACCGACCCCTTCGTTCTGGCAGTGGGTCTGACCGTGTGGATCGTGCGCTGCCGCAGCCGCTGGCAGTGGGTGGTGGCCGGCGTCGGGCTGGCTGTGATCCCCATCAGCGCGGTGATCCATCTGGTGCGGCTGGGTGCCTGGCCGGACGAGGACTACCAACAGACCGGTCGGGTGCTGGTGACCTGCCTGACGGTGATCTGCCTGGGCCTGGTGCTGGGCATCTCCCTGTGGGCGCGGCAGCGGCGCTCCACACAGTTGGCCGAGGCCGATGCGCAGTCGGCTCAGCACAGCAGCGAGCAGCTCACCGATGAGCTGACCCGCCGCCGCGAGCGTGAGGACCTGGCTCGGGAGGTCCACGACACCCTGGCCGGGCGGCTCTCCGGACTGTCGCTGCAGGTCGGGAGCCTGGAGCAGACCTCCCAGCGCGGCGATGACCAGCAGATGGACGAGGCCCTGCGCACCACCCGCCGCTACGCCGACCAAGCCCTGACGGACCTGCGGACCCTGCTGGCCTCCCTGCGGGAGTCCGGTGCCTCCTCGGCGACCCCGGCGCAGACCCCGGCGGGCATCCCGGATCTCCAGGACATCCTCGACGACGCCGCCTCCTCCGGTCTGGACATCCGCCCCTACATCCTGCTGGACGGCTATTCCAGCGCACCGGCGGCACTGCAGCGGGCGATCCTGCGGATCACCCAGGAGGCGCTGACCAACGCCCTGCGGCACAGCGCGGACCAGGTGGTGCGGATGAGCCTCACCGGCGACCCGCAGCAGGGGGTGCGCCTGGGGTTCGGGAACCGGGCGGGGACGGCGTCGGGCTTCTCCGGAGGCTCACAGACCGGGCTGATCGGCATCCGGGAGCGGGCGGAGCTGCTGGGCGGATCCATGGAGGTCCAGCACGAGGGTGAGGAGTTCACACTCACCGTGTTCCTGCCCTGGGGCACGGAGGAGGGAGTTTCAGCCGCACCAGAGGGGGCCGGCCGGTAGACTCCTCGGCGTGCAGATCACGGCAGTCATGGTGGACGATGAGACGCTCGTCCTCGATTCTCTGGAACGCATCCTCAGCCGCGAGGAGGACATCACCGTGGTCGGCCGTGCGACCACCGGGCCTGAGGCGCTCCAGGCCGTGCGCACCCACCGTCCTGATGTGGTGCTGATGGATCTGCTGCTCAAAGGAGACTTCGACGGAGTGGAGGCCACCCGGCGGATCCGGAACACGCTGAACCCGCCGGCGGTGCTGGCGGTGACCAGCTTCGACACAGACACCTATATGCGCGGTGCTCTGGACGCCGGAGCCACCGGATTCCTGCTGAAGAACGACGCCACGACCTCCCTGGCCGAGGCCATCCGGATGGCCCACGCGGGTGATCCGATGATCTCTCCGGCGCTGACCTCACGGCTGATCGCCAGCTACGTGGCACCCCAGGCAGATCCGGTCTGCGCGGCGGCCCGCAGGCAGGTGGCCGGACTCTCCGCACGGGAGATCGACGTCGCCCAGCTGGTGGGTGCAGGCAGGACCTACGACGACATCGCCCGGCAGCTGTTCATCTCCCCGAGCACGGTCAAGAGCACCATCAGGCGGGCGATGAGCAAGACCGGAGCCGACTCGGGAGCGCAGGTGGCAGTGCTGGTGGCCCAAGCGCGGCTGGACCTGCTGGAGGGTTGAGCCTGCTGGAGGGTTGAGCCTGCTGGAACGCTGAATCCGGGGCTCAGCCCTGCGTTCCCTCGGTCGCGGCCAGAGCGTCGAGGAATCGGATCACCGTCTCGCGCTCCTGTCCGCTGAGCTGGGCCGCCACACGCAGCCGTTCAGCATGGCTGCGGCCCACCGATTCACGCGCGGCACGCTGAGTCTCCTCAGTGACCTCCACCGTGGTGCTGCGGCGGTCCTGAGGGTGCGGAGCCCGGCGGATGTGCCCACCCTGCGCCAGACGGTCCAGCAGCTTGGTGACTGAGGGCATGGAGATCCCCAGATGCTCGGCGAGACGCCGCGGGGTCGTCAGCTCGCCGGAGCGCTGGGCGGCCAGGGCCACCCGGATGGCCCGCATATCGGTCTCGCCGAGGTTCATATACCGGCGCGAGGCCTCGCTCATGCGCCGCTCGGCCCGGTGCCAGCGCCCCAGCGCCTCCAGAACGACCACAGCGCCGTCGAGGTCTTCCTCCGACACCTCTCCATGGGCTATGAGCTCACCTGCAGGGTCCATGACCCGCGGATCCACCATGGACGAATCCGGGTGCTCGGGTGTCGATGCATCGCCCAACTGGACAGAACCTCCAACTACTACGCTAAGCTAATTATTAGCTAGGCTAACTGATTTCCGAGGAGTCCCCGCCATGAGCGCACAGCACGAACCTGTCCCGCACGCCACAGAGGCCTCCGCAGCAGGCGACGCCCACGTCACCCACCCTCAGGAGTACGACGCCATTCTGCTCGCCGGCTTCGGAGGGCCGGAAGGCCAAGAGGACGTCATACCCTTCCTGCGCAACGTTACCCGCGGCCGAGGGATCCCGGACGAGCGCCTCGAAGAAGTCGCCCACCACTACCGGCACTTCGGAGGCGTCAGCCCCATCAACGAGCAGAACCGCCGGCTGCGCGAGGCCGTGGAGCAGGAGCTGCGCCGCCGCGGCATCCGGCAACCGGTCCTCTGGGGCAATCGCAACTGGGCACCTTATCTGGAGGACACAGTCGGGGAAGCCGCCGACGCCGGCCACACCCGTCTGCTGGGCCTGGCCACCAGCGCCTACAGCTCCTACTCCAGCTGCCGGCAGTACCGGGAGGACTTCGCCCGAGCCCTGATCAGCACGGGCCTGGCGGGCCGCGTGCGGATCGACAAGGTCCGGCAGTTCTTCGACGCTCCCGGCTTCGTCGAACCCTTCGCGGAATCGGTGGGCGCTGCCGTCTCCGAGTTCCGCCGCCAGGGCTTGGCCGATGACGAGATCCGCGTCCTGTTCTGCACCCACAGCATCCCGGTCGACGACGCCGAGCGCTCAGGCCCCCGCGACCAGGACTTCGGCCCAGGCGGGGCCTACGCGGCGCAGCACCACGCCGTGGCGGCACGAGTCATGGAGCGCATCCGTCAGGAACACGGCGGGCAGACCGCCCCTGATGGGGAGGTGGTCTACCAATCTCGCTCCGGGCCGGCCTCCCAGCCCTGGCTGGAGCCGGACGTGTGCGACCGCATCGCCGAGCTGCCGGCAGAGGGGGTGCGCGCCGTCGTGCTGTCTCCGCTGGGCTTCCTCAGCGACCACATGGAAGTCATGTGGGACCTGGACGAGGAAGCCATGGAGGCCGCACGGGAGGCGGGCCTGCGGGCAGCCCGCACTGCCACCCCCGGAGTGCACCCCTCCTTCGTCTCCGGCCTGGCAGATCTGATCGAGGAGCGGATGGCCGGCACTGAGCCGGACCGTCGGACCGCGGAGACCGGCCTGGGCCCCTGGTTCGACGTCTGCCGGCCGGGCTGCTGTGAGAACGTCAGGGCCGGCTTCAGACCAGCAGCGGCCGGCGTCGCTCCGTGATCTGGTGCTGCGAGAGGCGGTGAAACACATCGAGTGGCACATCTGAGTCGCCGCGCGGGTGTTCTGCGCACTCAGATATGCCACTCGATGAGAAGCGGTGGGGCGTGAGTCAGCCCTTGAAGCGCTCGATGGAGCGCTGCAGCTCAGCCTCAGCCTCTTCGCGGCCCTGCCAGCCTTCGATCTTGACCCACTTGCCGGGCTCGAGATCCTTGTAGCGAGTGAAGAAGTGCTCGATCTCCTGCTGCAGGTGCTCACCCAGATCGGAGAGCTCCTGGATGTGGTCGAAGCGCTTGTCGTCCGGAACGCAGACCAGCTTGGCGTCGCCGCCGCCGTCGTCGGTCATGTTCAGCACGCCCACCGGACGAGCCTCCACGACCACGCCCGGGATCAGGTCCACACCGGGGATGTAGACCAGGGCGTCCAGCGGGTCGCCGTCCTCGCCGAGGGTGTCGTCGAAGTAGCCGTAGTGGGTGGGGTACTGCATGGGGGTGTAGAGCACGCGGTCGAGGCGGAGACGGTGGGTCTCGTGGTCGATCTCGTACTTGACGCGGGATCCCTCGGGGATCTCGATGGTCACGTCGCGGACAATAGCCACTTTTCCTCCTTGGAGACAGGTGTCAGGCTCACCGCTCAGTGTATGACGACGACGCCGCCCCGCGCTTGTCACGCATGTTGCGGGGCGAGGAGCGGGGTGCGCGGCACCCCGGTGTAGGGTCCCAGCCATGGATGCAGTGTCAGGGGATCAGATCGAGCTGATGGGCGCCCGGCTGCGGCTGCGTGCGCCGACGGAGCGCGATGCGGGCTTCGCCCGGGACATGTATTCACGGGCGGAGGTCACCCGGTTCCTGGGCACCCACGATTGGACAGAGACCACACACGAGGAAGCTCTGGCCCGGATCCGGCGGTACCGCGAGCGCTTCGGACCCGGCACCGGAGCCTGGCTGATCGAGACGCTTGAGACCGGCTCATCAGCGGGCTTCGCCCTCATGAAACCCATCCCCTTCTCCGCCCATGTGAAGGATGAGTCGGCAGAGGACATCGAGATCGGCTGGCACCTGCATCCTGACGCCTGGGGCTCCGGCTACGCCACCGAGGCCGCCCGACTGCTGATCGCACACGCCCGCCGGGCCGGACACCGAGAGCTGGCGGCGGTCACGAACCCGGAGAACCTCGCCTCGCAGAGGGTCGCCGCACGGATCGGCATGATCCACCAGGGCCCCAGCAACCGCTACTACGACACCACCTGTGAGCTCTTCACCCTAGATCTCAGCGCCCCTCCTCAGCCCACACACCGGTGAACTTCCACGGCATTCTCCCTCTTCCACAGTCTTACTGGGAGTGGAACTCTGCACGAGCCATGGAAGCTTGAAGCGGCTCCACCCCTCACCGGGTGAAGTCGGACCGGCATCCCAGCTCCACGCGTATTTCAACAATTACGTAATTGTTGTACTCTCACAGCATGAGCACTGAGGATCGAGTCGTCGCACTGGAGGAACGGGTCGCCGTCCTCGAGTCCGCGCTGCAGCAGAGCAGGGGTGCCGCACCCGCGCATCAGTCACCTCAAGCATCGGTGCCCCCAGCACAGGTCCCGCGGACAGAGGAGTCGACGCCGCAGGACCCAACCCCGCAGACCCCCTCCGACGACGACGCCTTCTGGGCGCTGGAGGGACTGCGCGCCCGCACTCCAGAACCTGGCGCGGTGATGATGGTCGGCTCAGTCCAGGTCCCCTCCGGGGGTGAGGCCCGTTGGCAGATGGCCGCCGGGGCGGACGAACTCTTCTCCTCGGACTTCGCCGACCGCGCCGAGTCGCTCTCAGCCCTGGCTCACCCGGCCCGGCTGCGCATCCTGCAGCAGCTGATGGCCGAGGCCGAGACCGTCCAGGATCTCGTCGGCACCGGAGAGTTCGGCACCAGTGGGCAGGTCTACCACCACCTGCGCCAGCTGACCTCTTCCGGATGGCTGCGCGCCTCAGGCGGCGGCCGCTATGAGGTCCCAGCGGCCCGGGTGGTGCCGCTGCTGACCATCCTGCTGGGAGTGGACCGATGAACCGGCGCCGCACGGTGGCCGTCATGGCGACCTTCGCCGTCGTCGGGGCCCTGGTGGGCGCCCTGCTGCGGCCCGGGGCGGGTTCCATCGATGAGAGCACTCCCGTCCACGGCGACGCCGAGTTGGCCACACAGACGTTGGAGCACCTCTCCACTGAGGGCATGTATGCGTTGAGCATCGCCGAGGTCAGCCCTGAGGGGACGCGGACCGCGACCATCGGCGCCCCGTTGGACGGAGCCTTCGAGATCGGATCCGTCTCCAAAGCCATCACCGGCCTCCTCTACGCTGAGGCGCTGGAGCGCGGAGAGGTCCACCCGGAGACCACATTGGGTCAGGTCTTCCAGCTCGCAGACGCAGCAGCCGGTGAGGTCACCCTGGAGGGGCTCAGTCAGCACCGTTCGGGGCTGCCGCGACTGCCGATCTCGCTGACCATGATGGTCGACTCCTACCGCTGGCTGCTGCTGGGCCACAACCCCTACCGCGAGGAGCCCGCCGACGTCGTCGAAGACCTGCGCAGCGTCTCAGTGGGCGGTGACGACCCCTCCTACTCCAACGTGGGCTACGCCGCGCTGGGCCTGGCTCTTGCCGCAGTCGCCGAGACGTCCTATTCGGAGCTGGTGCGCAGTCGGCTGGCCGAACCGCTGGGTCTGGAGACCTTCTACCTCCCAGACCATGGAGACGGGGCGGCTCACCCGCAGGCGGTGGACGGCCGGAGCGCATCCGGACGCGCCCAGCAGCCCTGGGACTCCGCCGGATATGCCCCGGCCGGGGGCATCCGCGCCGATGCCGACTCGATGGCCGGCCTGGCCCAGGCGCTCCTGTCCGACGAGGCCCCGGGGGCCTCCGCGCTGGATCCGGTCAGCGACTTCGACGAGTCCACGCAGATCGGTGCCGGGTGGCTGACCCAGGAACATCAGGGCCGCGAGATCACCTGGCACAACGGCCAGACCGGCGGCTTCTCCACGTGGTTCGGCCTTGACCGCGAGCGCGGCACTGCCGTGTTCATCTCCGCGGCCTCCGACCACCCCGTGGACGACGCCGGCCGGACCCTGCTGCTGGAGGCGGGACGGAGCAGCGATGACTGACCCGCCGACAGTCGTGGCCGTCATCCTCTGGGCGGCGACGATGATCGACCTCATCTCAGCGGCAAGGAAGGCCGTCGACCGATCTCGCCTGGTCACCGCCGCGATCTTTGCCCTCTTCGGACTGACGGCGGCCCGGGCGCTGCTGCCCGCCGAACCATGGGCGGCCTGGGGCTGGGTCGCAGCCAGCGCCTTCTATGCCGCAGTGCTGGGGCGGGCGGTTCTGCAGGGGCGGGACCTGCCGTGGTTCCGAGTTGAGGCCGGACGCTGGGCCAGGGTGCGCACCGTGACCTGGGGCGCCGTCGTCGTCGCGCTGACTGCAGGAGTGCTCTGGTCGTTCCTCTGAACGGTCGGACCACGCCTTCTCACTGCGGCATACGCAGCCCGACGCCGAGCTGGCGGGCCAGCGTGCCCGCAGCCGCCTTGGTGCGGGCTTCCACGCTGCGGCGCGGCACACCGGTCTCCGGGAAGATCCGGTTGACCACGAGCTCCCCGTCCTTGCGCCACAGGTCCACGCGGCCGATCAGCCGGTCTGCGGAGAGCACACCCATCACGTAGTGCCCGTAGATCCGCTCGGCCCTCGGCACATAGGCCTCGAAAGTGTAGTCGAAGCCGAAGATGCGCAGGGCCCGGCGGCAGTCGCGAAGCAGGGGATCGAAGGGGCCGATCAGCCGCGCCTCCTGCACCGGGCCCAGGCCCCGGGAATCCGTCTCAGCGGGCTCATCCGCTGAGTCCAGCAGCTCCGGCAGGCTGTAGGCCGTCTCCTTCCACCCCTGGACCTGCAGCGGCACCAGTCCGGCAAGCTCGATGCCGTGGGCGGCGTCGGCTCGGCTCAGGTGGTAGTGGTGGGCGAAGTCGCCTACAGTCATCACCGTGAGCGCGCCGGCGGCGCGGCGGGCCAGACCAGCCCGCAGCTCGTCGGCCGGCAGATGCTCCGCCTCGCGCAGGGCGGCCGGTAGGGCACGCTCCGGCAGGTCGAACAGGCGCACGACGCCGTCACGTGCGGTGATCACCAGCTCACCGGTGCGGACCATCAGTTCCGCGCTCTGCTTGATCTCCGACCAGTTCCAGCCGGTGGTGCGGGCACTCCCCAAGGCCGCCTCGAGAGTGCCGACCTGGACTCCACGCGGGCTCTGGGCCACGACCTCTCGGATCTGCTCGGCGACGCTGCGGTCCAGGGTGGAGGCGGCGGCCTCCCGGACGGTTTCGCGGCGCAGCTGCAGCAACGGCCAATCCTCCAGCGGGAAGACGCAGGCGACTTTGGTGAACGCCTCGAAGGACACCGGCTCGGCCGGCGAGTCCGGGCCGGCGGGCCACAGGGCGGCGTCCACCTCTTCTGCCCGGGCGCTGCGTGGCAGCCGGGTCAGCGAGGTGAGCCGCTGGGCGGTGGAGACCCGGGTGAGCGGGTCCAGCTGGATGAGGCCCAGACCGCGGAGGACGGCGCCGGCGTCGTCGTAGTGTCCCGGACCTGCTGGCCGCGGGATCCGCTGGGCGGCCACCACCACCGCACGCACCTGGTCCTGCGTCATCTCAGCCATGCGAACACCCTATCCCCGCCCCTCGAGCGCCGCGGGCGATCACGGACAGAACCGCGGGTGATCACAGACAGGGCCGCGGGTGATCACAGACAGAGAGGGGCCGCCGGCGATGTGCCGACGACCCCTCTCTTGCGCTCACCGCTCGTGGCGAGGCTGGTGCGGATCAGACCCGCAGGGCGGGTTTCTCCGGTCTCACACCTTCCGGGGTCTCCGTCATGTCCGAGTCCAGCGTCCGCCGTCTGGAGTACTGGTTGCCGGTGGCCCATGCACCGATGGCCACCGCGAGCCAACCGATGACGATGCCGGCCAGGCTGTCCACCAGGTAGTGCCAGCCGAAGTACAGCGTGGCGATGAAGGTCAGGCCGAAGAAGATCCAGCCGGCCCAGCGGATGACCGCGTTGCGCACGGTCTTGTGCGCGAAGAGCGCCATGGTGAAGGTGACCGAGCAGTGCAGGGAGGCGAAGGCCGCCACACCGTGGATCGCGTCAGCGGTGACCGGGTCGGCCAGGAACTCCATCCGGTTGTTCCACAGCGCATCCTGCAGCGACGTCGTATTGGTCTCGGGCAGGGCCCCGTAGGCGTAGTTGGTGCCCTCGTAGTAGATCGGCCCGACCGCGGGCAGCATGTAATAGCACACCGTGCCGATGATCCAGTTCAGGCTCATCGCAGTGGCGTACCAGGCACCGACACGCAGGTCCCGGCTGAAGACCAGGACCACGCCGAGGCTGATCGGGATCAGCGGCAGATAGAACAGGTAGACCCAGGAGAGCACGGCCGCACTCACGCCGACGCCGAACATGTCCTGCAGCACGAAGGCGGGGTTGACCCCGCCGAAGAGGAACTGGTCCAGAGCTGCCAGCTCGGTGTCCCAGACGACCTCGTTGGTGAAGATCGGAAGCATGCTCTTGAGGTTGCGGTAGCCCACGTAGCAGACATAGAACGCGAGCATGCCGGTGGCGATGTAGAGGGCGCGCTTGACGGTCCACTCATGCTTCACGACTTCGACCATCCCGCGTGGGATCTCTTTCCAGCCGCGGCGGCGGATGGCGGCGGGGAGGAGCCCGGCGAGGAACATCAGGACGCCGAGCATCGGCAGACGGACATAGGCGGGGCCGAGGAAACCTTCGGGATCGCGCAGTCCGACGCCGGTATACATCGACGCCGCGATGGCGAGCACACCCGTCACGATGGAGACGATGACGATGAAGGTGTAGGGCCACGAGCGGAGGAACTTCATCCGAAAATTATATGACGCATTCATGACATTTTGGTAAACATCCCCGTCGTGGCGGCATCACATGAAGGTCACGATTCAGGCCCTCCAGCGGTACCGATGCTCCGGCCGACCCGCCTGCCCATAGCGGAGCTCCAGGTCAGACCGATGCCGATGGACTACCGTGGGCGCCATCCCCCTGAGCTGAGCCCGACCCTCAGGAGAGACGGAACTCCAGCCCGTAGTTGTTGAGCAGAGCGGGCAGGCTGCCCGGAGTGAGCTCGTGGGAGGTCAGCTCCACGCAGCGATCGTCCACCAGCTGAGCCAGGAAGTTACTGGTCAGCAGCAGGACCAGATGCCGACCGGGGCAGATTCCGGTGCCCATGGAGAACGGCATCAGCGGCCATTCATCCCGACCGCGGGGCCGGTCCCAGATCTCCGGGGCGAAGTGGTGGGCGAACTCCAGGTGGCGCTCATCCCGGTGGAAGTAGGGGGCGAAGATCAGCGTGGAGGTGCCGGCCGGCAGCACCCCGCAGTCGAACTCCACCTCCATCGTGGTCTCACGCAGGATCATCGGCGTGGTCGCCCACAGCCGCAGCGACTCCAGCACAGAGGCACGCAGCAGCCGCAGCTCAGGCACCGCCGCACCGGACTCCTGGCTGACCTGCAGCCGGGCGGCGTCGAGACGGTCAGGGTGGGCCGCCAGCAGCGCCAGGGCGCGGAACGTGGCCATTCCGGCAGGGTCGAAGGCGAAGAGCCATTGCGGCACCTGATTCTCCGGCTCCGCAGCCTCGGGCCCCTCCCCTGACTCCGTCCCGCCGCCTCCGTGGGCCTCTGCCATATGCGCGGCCAGGCTGCCGGGCTCTGCCTGCTCCAGCGCCTGGCGGATCCCGGCGATCAGCTCATCCCGGTCCTCCTGGGGCACAGGCTTCAGGAAGGCCCAGTTCCCGGAGGCACGCAGGCTCTCCATCAGCTCAGTGAACTCCGCATCATCCGCCCAGGAGTCCCCGAGGACCACCCGGCGCACCACCCGTTGCCACGCGGTGTGGAAAGGCTCCCAGCCCAACCGACCGCCGTCGCGCTCCACCTGCTTCAGCAGGCGCTGCGCCTCCTCCTGCACGATCGGCATGAACTGAGCCGCGGCATGGTGGATGGGGTGGTCGTGGCCCAGGGCCTCCTCATTGAGGCGACGCCGCTCGGCCCGCTCCTCGTCGTGGGAGATCAGCGAGACCTTGGGTTCGAAATGCTTCAGCGCGTTCCGCTTCAGCATCTCCCCCGGGGCGAAGGGTTCCGGGGTCTCCTCCAACACCCGGTGGCAGTGCTCAGGATCCAGCACCATAGCCATCCTCTTCCCCGGCAGGTTCAGCATCACCGGCCCGCTGCCGTACTTCTCCGACACCTTGTGCATGCGCTTCACCGCACGGGCCTCCAGGCCGAGGCGCTCGACGCCGGCCACCATTTTGGGCCGCCGCAGGATGGGGCCCTTGGCGATCGTGGGCAGCTGCACCTCCCCCACCACCTGAGCAGTCTCCGCCAAGGTGAGCCGGGGCAGCGGATTCTGCACGCTCGTGGGGCCTTCTGCGCAGGCCGGCGCGGTCACCGCATGCTGACCTTCGGGGACTTCACGGCTGCCGTCAGGGATGTGCTGCTGAGATTGGGAACGCTGTGTCACGGAACTGCACCCTTCGTCGTCCTGTTGCGCACTCATCTCACACTGCTGACACCAGGCTAGGTGGGCGCCGGCCGGAGCAACACCCCTCGAACGGGAGCCCCGGGAGCCTGCCGAGGCCGCGGAGCCGACCGAGACCAGGAGCCCGCTCCGGCAGGCCGCCGCGCCGCAGAGCCGGAACCCAGTGTGCTCCAGGTAACATGGGATAGATCACTCCAGAAGTTCCCGCACCCGAGGAGACCCCATGAACTCCCTCATCCTGGCCGTCATCGGCATCGCCATGATGGTCGCCGGGTACATCCTGTACTCGAAATTCCTGGCCAAGAAGGTCTACCGACTCAACGCCGAGTTCAAGACCCCCGCCCACGAGTTCGACGACGGCGTCGACTACGTCCCCACCAACCGTTACGTCCTCTGGGGCCACCACTTCACCTCGGTGGCCGGGGCCGCACCCATCGTGGGCCCCGCCGTCGCCGTGATCTGGGGCTGGCTGCCCGCGTTCCTCTGGGTCACCATCGGCACCATCTTCATCGCCGGCATGCACGACCTGGGTGCCCTCTGGGCCTCCCAGCGGAACAAGGGCCGATCCATCGGCACCCTCTCCGGGCGCTACATCGGCCCGCGCGGACGCAACCTCTTCCTGGTGGTCGTCTTCCTGCTGCTGCTCATGGTGGTCTGCGCCTTCGGCGTGGTCATCTCCGACCTGCTCGTCGCCCAGCCCGGAGCCGTCATCCCCGTCTGGGGCGCGCTGGTGGTCGCGCTGCTGGTGGGCCAGGCGATCTACCGCCTGCGGATGAACCTGCTGCTGGTCACCGCACTCGGCGTCGCGGCGCTCTACGGCCTGATCATCCTGGGCAACGCCTACCCGGTCAGCCTGCCGGAGGAGTTCCTGGGACTGAACCCGAACGGCCAGTGGATCGTGCTGCTGTTCATCTATGCCGGCGTCGCCTCCCTGCTGCCGGTGTGGGTGCTGCTGCAGCCGCGCGACTACATCAACGGCATCCAGCTCTTCGTGGGCCTGGGCATCCTCTACGGCGCCGTGCTGATCGCGACGCCGACCATCGTGGCCCCGGCCTTCAACGAGCACGTCCCCGAGGGCACGCCCTCGATCGTGCCGCTGCTGTTCGTGACCATCGCCTGCGGTGCGATCTCCGGGTTCCACGGCACAGTGGCCACCGGCACCACCTCCAAGCAGCTGGACCGTGAGACCGACGCGAAGTTCGTCGGGTACTTCGGCGCCGTGGGCGAGGGCCTGCTGGCTCTGGGCGCGATCATCGCCACCACTGCGGGCTTCCAGACCATCGCCGACTGGGAAGAGGTCTACCACGAGTTCCAGGCCGGCGGCGTGCCGGCCTTCGTGGAGGGCGGCGGCGCCATCGTCAACGCCGGGCTGGGCATCCCTACCGGCCTCTCGGCCACCATCCTGGCCACCATGGCGGTGCTGTTCGCCGCGACCACGATGGACACCGGTGTGCGCCTGATGCGCTTCGTGGTCCAGGAGATCGGTGAGATGGCCAAGGTGCGGATCAACATCTGGGCCGCCACTGCGGTGGCGGTGGTGATCGCTGCCGCACTGACGTTCTCCCAGGGCGCCGATGGATCCGGCGGCATGCTGATCTGGCCGCTGTTCGGCACCACCAACCAGCTCTTGGCAGCCCTGACCATGGGCATCATCACCGTGATGCTCATCCGGAAGTCCCGCCCGATCCTGCCGGTGCTCGTCCCGATGGCCTTCGTGCTGGTGATGAGCCTCTACGCCGCGCTGGTCCAGGTGGTCGGCTTCTACGAGGACGGCGAGTGGCTGCTGTTCACCCTCAACGTCATCATCCTGGTGGCCGGATCCTGGGTGCTGGTGGAGTCGATCATCGCCATGCTCGCCGCCCGGAAAGCGGAGAAGGAGCCCGAGGACGACGAGCTGCTCACTGCGGAGCAGAAGCTTCCGCTGGACTGAGCTGATCGGTGACGGGCGGACCGTTCGCGGAACAGGCGGGCCGATCGCGGAACGGGCGGGACTCAGCGGAGTCCCGCCCGAGACGGAGCGGACGTGTGATGGAGCTGCTGAAGCGTGTGAACGCGGGGCTGCGTGAGTTCTACGCGGCCCCGCATCGCCGTGCCTTCGCCCGAGCTCAGCGCGATGAGGAGGACCTGTTCATGATGCTGGTCCTCTCCGAGGCCCTAGGCGTGCCGAACCCGGCCTCCGGCGCCACGCTGGAGCTGCTGCCGGAGATGCTGGACCGTATGCACGACTGGCACATCCGCCAAGGGATGGACCGATCCCCCATCGACGGCCTCGGCTGCTGCTGAGGCGCAGGCCGGCGTCGGGAGTCCGGCACCTGCGCCGGGACGGACCCTGCACCGGGACGAACGCTGCGCCCGGATCACCCCGCCGACATCCTGAGATCCGTCCGATTGCGCCGTTTCTCAGGAAGAAGCCGGGGCGATCCCACGAGGGACGATCAGCAGGCTCAGTCGTTGCGGATCGCCTCGATGGTGTAGCCGGTGCGGAACCACTCGCCCGGCGCCAGGTACACCACGTCTTCGCCGGTGTTGAACGCGTTCGGAGGCGAGGTCATAGGCTCCACGGCCACGCCGGCGCGGTCGATCTGCTCGCCGGTGTAGACCTGGACCCAGGGGGTGTCGCCGATCATGCGAACCACGAATCCCGACGGACCGTGGATCAGCTCGGCGCTCCACTCCTGGGGCAGCGAGGTGAAGGTGTGATCGATGCTGCGCCCGGTCAGCAGGGGGCCTGCGGTGAGGTCGTAGTCGCCCTTGACCTTCTGGCGGCCGATGACCTGACCGTTGTCCTTCCCCAGAAGCATGACCTGGGCGGGCAGGCACAGCCGGCACTCATCCAGCTTGGCGTCGCCGGCCATGAGGTAGGGGTGGAAGCCGGCCGCGAAGGGCGCCGGAGCCTGATCGGCCGCCTCGAAGTCGTCGACATCGGGGTCGGCGTCGTCGGGGAGGTAGCGCACGCTGAGCGTGGTGGAGAGGCCGAAGGCGGCTGCCACCCGGTAGATCAGGGAGATCTCCAGACGGAAGGGATAGCCCTCGGTCGGCTCGAGGACGCCGGTGAGGTGGACGCTGGACTCGGTGCTGCTCAGCACGGTCAGGTCGTGCTCATGGAGGAATCCGTGGATGGCGGCACCGGTCGCCTCCTCGGTGACCGGCAGCTCATAGGTGGTCTCGTCATGGACGTAGGACGCGCCGGCGATCCGATTCGGCCAGGGGGCCAGCACCGCGCCAGGGAATCCGCCCTCGGTCCGAGCAGCGGGGACGATCAGATCGTCCTGGTCGCTGGCCAGACTGAGCAGCTGTCCGCCGCGCGGATGGACCTCCGCGATATATCCTCCGCCGGTGATGACGACCGGCGCCTGCGTCGCGTTCATGGTTCTCCTTCAGGGGCAACGCGGGCTGAGCCCTATGACGTGTCACCCCACAGTATCTGAGGCACCCCTCAGATACCCACTATGACGCGGATGACAGCGGAACTCTGCGAGCTTCTGGGGCATAATGAGGACAACTATGGACTCCGCAGACACCTCCTCCGCGTCCCCCAGCACCAGCGACTTCTCGGTCCCCGCTGCCGGCCGCGGCGGCTCCTTCACCCACCAGTCCGGCAAGAAGATGGTGTGCCTGGACGTGGACGGGACCCTCGTGGACCATGACGGCCACATGTCCGAGGCCGTGAAGCAGACCGGCCGCGCCGTCGTCGCCGACGGCCACACCGTCGTGGTGGCCACGGGCCGCTCACTGCCGGCCACCCTGCCGGTGGTCGAGACCCTCGGCATCGAGCACGGCTACGTGGTCTGCAGCAACGGCGGCGTGACCGTGCGGGTGGACACCACCCTGGCGGAGAACTACGAGATCATCGACCAGCAGATCTTCGACCCCGCCCCCGCCCTGGAGCAGCTCAGCGAGCAGCTGCCTCACGCCAAGTTCGCCGTGGAGACCTCGGCCGGCGAGTTCCTCTCGACCGAGCGGTTCGAAGACATGTCCTTCGGCCTGGCCGCTGAGGGCGTGAGCTTCGCAGAGCTCAAGCAGTCCCGGGCGGTGCGCATGGTGGTCAACTCCTTCGACTCCACCGCCGAGGAGTTCCAGGAGGCCGTGGAGGGGATCGGTCTGCAGGGCGTGAGCTACGCCGTGGGCTGGTCCGCCTGGCTGGACATCGCCGCCGCAGGCACCACCAAGGCCTCTTCGCTGGAGATGCTGCGTCAGAAGATCGGCGCGGCCCACGAAGACACGCTGGCCGCCGGGGACGGGCGCAACGACATCGAGATGCTGCAGTGGGCGGCCCGCGGAGTGGCGATGGGCCAGGCCGTGGAGGAGGTCATCGCCGTGGCCGATGAGACCACCGGCACCGTCTACGAAGACGGCCTGGTCGATGTGCTGAAGTCGGTGCTCGCCCGGGACTGAGCCGGCGTCGCCGTTGCGCTGCATCTGGACGGAGACCAGCGCTACGCGCAGTTCCTGGACCCCGGCCCTGACACCGGGCCGTTCAGCGACGTCTCCGACTGGCGCCTGGGCTGACCGGGCGCCGCTTCTCAGCCGGCGTACGACGGATGGCTGCACTTCGACTACAAGCCCTCCCGCACCGACTACGTGGACGGCATCTGGGATTCCGCCGCGGCGAACGCCAAGATGGTCACGCTGCTGGCCGATAAGGCCAAGGCCTACCGTCAGGACCCGGAGGTCCAGGCAGCCTTCGAGGAGGCCGGCATCTTCGACCTGGCCAAGCCCACCCTGGGCGAAGGCGAGTCGATCAGCGACCTCCTGGCCGACACCTCCTCCTATGAGGAGTTCGACGCCGAGAAGGCCGCTGAGCGGAACTACGGCTTCGTGAAGCTCAACCAGCTGGCAGTGAACCACCTGATCGGCTAATTTTCGGATATGACTACCCTCGTCGCCGGCATCGACTCCTCCACCCAGTCCTGCAAAGTCGTCATCCGCGACGCCGAGACGGGCGCCCTGGTCCGGCAGGGTTCGGCCAAGCACCCTGAAGGCACCGAGGTGGCTCCGGAGCACTGGTGGGACGCCCTGCTGGAAGCCATCGAACAGGCAGGCGGCCTAGCGGATGTCTCCGCCGCCTCCGTCGGCGGCCAGCAGCACGGGATGGTGGTGCTCGACGCCGACGGCGGGGTCATCCGAGACGCTCTGCTGTGGAACGACACCCGATCGGCCGAGGCCGCTGAGGCACTGATCGCCGAGCACGCTCAGAGTGAGGTCCCTGCGGGCGGGGAGGACACCTCCGGAAGCGCCGCCTGGGTGCAGATGAGTGGAACGGTCCCGGTGGCCTCGCTGACGGTCACCAAGCTGCGCTGGCTCGCCGACGCCGAACCGGAGAACACAGGCCGCGTGGCCGCCGTCGCACTCCCCCACGACTGGCTGACCTGGAAGCTCTCCGGGTCGCAGCGGCTGGAGGATCTGGCCACCGACCGCTCGGACGCCTCCGGCACCGGGTACTTCGACCCCAGCGGCGGGACCTACCGCTATGACCTGCTGGCCCAGGCGCTGCATCTCTCCGAGGAGCAGGCACGGCGGATCGTGCTCCCGAAGGTGGCCGGCCCGAGCGAACAGGTCGGGACCGGAGACGCCTCCCGCGGCTGGGGCGGCGTGGCGCTGGGCCCCGGAGCCGGAGACAATGCTGCGGCCGCATTGGGTCTGGGTATGTCCACCGGGGATGTGGCGATCTCCATCGGCACCTCCGGCGTGGTCTCGGCCGTCTCTCCGAAGGGCATCCAGGACCCCTCTGGCATGGTGACCGGCTTCGCCGATGCCACCGGAGAGTTCCTGCCGCTGGCGGTGACGCTCAACGGCTCACGCGTGCTCGACGGCGCGGCCCGCATGCTGGGCGTGGACCACGACGGGCTGGCCGAGCTGGCTCTGGCCGCAGAGCCGGGGGCGAACGGCCTGACCCTGATCCCTTACCTGGAGGGCGAGCGCACACCGAATCTCCCGCATGCCACGGGATCCTTCGTGGGGCTGTCCCTGACCTCGATGAACCCGCAGGATGTGGCCCGCGCCGCCGTGGAGGGGCTGCTCTGCGGACTCGCCGACGGCCTGGAGGCGATGACCTCGCTGGGCGTCCCGGTGGAGTCGATCAGTCTGATCGGCGGGGCCGCGCGCTCGGCCGCCGTGCAGCAGATCGCTCCGGCCGTGCTGGGCCGCGAGGTGCAGGTGCCTGAGCCGGGCGAATACGTGGCCGACGGCGCCGCCCGCCAGGCCGCCTGGGTGCTCTCCGGGGAGCCCGATCCGCCGCAGTGGAGCACCTCTGCTGTGCAGACCTTCGCCGCAGAGCCGACGCCGTCTGTGCGGGAGACCTACGCCGCGCGTCGAGGGCTCGTGGCGGAGCGCTGAGGCGCTGGCCTACAGCCGCTGATCGCCCCGGGCTCTTCCCGCATGTCGCCTCTCAGAGGCAGTTTTCCGCAAGAACCCGGGGCGATCTGCGTGGGACACCCTTGCGCAGCAGCTTCTGCCCCAGCATCCATGGGTTCTGCAGGTCCTCCCAGCCCCAACGAGCAGCACGCATGCCCGTGACCATCTCGACCTGCTCCTCCCTGCGCTTCTCCTCCCAATACACCGACTGGTCACTGAGCCCGTACAGGGTGGCGGCGTCGGTGTACTTCATACGGCCGTCGAACTCGCCGAAGACCTCCTCCCACTCAGCGATTACATCGATGTAAAGCTGGAGCCATCATGCACAAAGGGTGACCCAGATCATAGATGCAGGTCACTTTTCTCGACGGTGCACCTCAACGGCCCGACGGCGGCACATACCCTGCCGGCCACGCGTCGCTGCTGCGGCGCGCCGTCAGCGCATGAGGGATCTCCACCGCTCGGGGACCGATGGAACGATCCGCGATCCGCTCTGCCAGCAGATCCATCGCCTCCCGGACGTAGTGGTGGTGGTCGAACCTGACGGTGGTCAGCGGAGGCCAGGTATAGGCGGCGTGTTGGACGTCGTCGAAACCGGAGACCAGCACGTCCTCGGGAACCCTCACCCCAGCCTCATGCAGGGCGTACAGGGCCCCCATCGCGATGGAGTCGGTGAAGGCGATGACCGCGTCGAAGGCCACCTCCCGCCGCAGCAGCTCACGCATCCCCGCAGCGCCGCCCTCGATGGTCCATTCGATGACCTCGACCTGCAGCTCGTCCGGGGCGGGCAGTCCGCGGCGCGTCACCCCGTCGATGTAGCCCTGGAGGCGCTGGCCCATCGTGGCCTTTCGGTCCTCCGAGCCGGCCAGGCCACCGCCCAGCACCGCCACCCGGCGGGCGCCCTGATCGATCATGTGCTCGGCGGAGAGTCGGCCCGCGGCACGGGAGTTCACGAAGACCCGGTCGGTGCGGTGCTGCTCCACCTCCCCGATCAGCACCACCGGGGGGGGCAGATGATCGAGTCGCTCGACCACGCTGTCCTCCAGGCGGACCGGGTTCAGGATCAGACCGTCCACCTGATGGGTCCGGGCCCGGGAGACCAGGTCGTACTCGCGCTCAGGCTCTGCGGCCGTCTCCTCGATCTGGATCATCACGCCCCGCTCGTGGGCCACTTCGAGCATGGCGTGGGTGATGCTGGCGGAGAAGGCGGTGCCGACGTCGGGAAGGGCGAAACCGATGACTCCGCTGCGGCCGTTCCGCAGCCCGCGAGCGCTCAGATTGGGCACGAAGTCCAGCTCGACCATGGCGGACTCGACCTTGGCGCGCGTCTGCTGCCGTACTCCGGCCGCGCCGGTGAGCACATTGGAGACGGTCTTCGGAGAGACGCCGGCGACGAGGTCACCTTCCCCGGCAGCGAACGCATGGTCCGGATCCCCGGGGAGACCCTGCATGCGGTGCCGCTGCGGATCGCCGCCGCCGTCGGGCCGCATAAGGCGCCGAGCATCATCGCCGCCGCGCGCACCGGATGGTTCAACTCTCTGGTCACGGATGAGGCCACCGCGCGCGCCATCGACAGGAGCCTCACGGGCGCACTCAGCGCGGGGTGAGAACTGCGGCTCGGCGCAGGTGAGCGGTGACCGCGGGTCAGCTCTGGGCAGGCGTGGACCGACAGAAGGTCAGGCTCAGCTTCCTAGCGCCACTTGTTGCGAGTTACTAAGATCTGGACTGTTGGCATACGCCAGCGTCCGTTCACATCGAAGGAGTGTTCGTCATGGCTCAGAAGTACTCCGACTACACCGTTCCGGGCCTCGGCCAGGAGAACGGCCACGAAGTCGCCGGCCTGCTCCAGGGCCGGCTCCACGCACTGAATGACCTCCAGCTGGTGCTCAAGCACGTCCACTGGAACGTGGTGGGCCCCACCTTCATCGCGGTCCACGAGATGCTCGACCCCCAGACTCAGACCGTCCGCGGCTTCGTCGACGAAGTGGCCGAGCGGATCGCTACGCTGGGCGGCTCCCCCAGCGGACTCACCGGCGAGCTGGTCTCAGCACGCAACTGGGAGGACTATCCGCTCCACAAGGCTGGAGTCCAGGAGCACCTTGCTGAGCTGGAGAAGGTCTACACCGGCGTCATCGAAGACCACCGCGACGTCCTGAGCAAGGTCGGCCAGATCGATCCGATCACTGAGGACCTGCTGATCGGCCAGGTCAAGGAGCTCGAGCTCTTCCAGTGGTTCATCCGCTCCCACCTGGAGCGCTGAGCACAGGGGCAGAGCGCAGGGATGTGAGCCCGCACCGAATGCACTGAGGCCTGGGACAGGACCCTGGAGATCAACCTCAGCGGCACCTTCGCCGTGTGCCGTGCCGGCGGCGCTCGGATGAAGGCTCAGCAGTACGGGCGGATCATCAACATCGCTTCCCAGGCCGCGCATGTGGCGTTGGAACACCATGCCGCCTACAGCGCCTCAAAGTCGGGGCTCTTCGGCCTGACCACCTCGCTGGCCCGCGAGCTGGGCCCGCACGGCGTCACCGCCAACACCATCTCCCCCACCGTGGTGATGACCGAGTTGGGCAGGAAGGCCTGGGACGGCCCGCACGGCGAGGCCCATAAGGCGGAGATCCCGGCCCGGCGCTTTGCCGAGCCGGAGGAGATCGCCGCGGCGGCGGTGTTCCTCGCCTCCACGGAGGCGGCTATGGTCAATGGGGCCGATCTGCGCGTGGACGGCGGATTCACCATCGTGTGATCCCTTGAAAGGCGATTCGAGCGGGGTTTTGGCCTTTATGAGCGGAATTTCCCCATCAAAAGGGCCAAAACCCCGCCCGAATCCCGGAGCTGTGGATAACCTCTGCAGGTCTTCCGAGGAACCGGCAGGGTGGTCTCATGAAGACTCCCGCTCCCCTGCCGCCTCAGCTGCACGGCCGCGTCTTCAGCTCGGCCCAGGCCCGGGAGTTCGGCATCCCACCTAAGCGGCTTCGCGCTCGGGACATCCGGAGCATCGGCTGGGGACTTCATCAGCACGTCCCCCTCACCGCAGGAAGCCACAGCCCCGACGCCGGGGCGCTGCTGGCGCCCTTCTACTCCGGACCGAAGCTGGAGACTCACTACTCACCGCCTCCGGGACTCACCCACGATCGGCTCGCACTGCTCACAGCCCTGAGATCACAGCTCGACGACGGCGCCCGCTTCAGCCACGGCACGGCGGCACAGCTGCTCGGCCTCCCCCTTCCCCCGCGGCTGCAGCGCAGGGTCAAGGCCGGAGAGATCGAGATCAGCCGACCTCATATGACCTCCGCTGAACGGCTGCGGGGCCTGAGGTGTCACCGCGCGACGCCGGGGATCGAGGAGACGGGGAGTGTGCTCGGGCTTCCGATCAGCCGACCCGGCAGGGTACTGATCGACCTGATGCCTCAGCTGAGACGCAATGAGCTGGTCGCTCTCGGTGATCAGCTCATCCGCACGCCTCAGCAGGGCTTGAGTCTGAGAACTCAGCCGTGGGAGAGCATCGAATCCCTGACCGCAGTGGTGAGACGGCACCCCTCGACCGACGGGATCGTGGCCGCCCGCGAGGCTCTCGACCTGATCCGAGACGGAGCCGACTCCCCTCCGGAGACTGCGATGCGCCTAGCTGTTGCGGGGCCTGACGTTGTTTACACCTCCCCGGGGCCAGGCATAGAAGAGGAGCAGGTCCTTCTCGCGGCATGATGGGTAATCGCGAAACAACCGTCATCAGCGAAAGAGAACCTGCTCCTCGATGTCCCACGATAACGCGCCACTGACCCCGCAAGGACGCCTCCGCCTCATCCGCCGTATCCAAAACGGCCGACCGTTGGCCCATGTCGCGGCTGAAGCCGGAGTCTCGAGAGCCTGCCTGTCGAAATGGCACCAGCGCTACCAACACCACGGCGAAGACGGCCTCCACGATCGCTCGTCACGGCCGCAGGCATCGCCGGATACCACCCCGGACTGGGTGGTGGAGCTGATCGAGACCTGGCGCCGGGAGCATAAGTGGGCGTCCTCCCGCATCGCCGTCGAGCTTGAGCACGAGCACGGCTTCGGCATCCACCCACGCACCGTGGGCCGCTGGTTCAAGCACCTGGGCATCAATAAGCGCCGCCACCTCGACCCGGGCGGAGAGTCCAACCGGCAGCCCGGCACGATCACCGCCGGCGCACCTGGGGCGATGGTTCACCTGGATGTGAAGAAGGCCGGCCGGATCCCCGAGGGCGGCGGCTGGTTCGCCCACGGCCGAGACTCCGAGGCCGCCCGTGCCGCTGATCGGTCGAAGAGCGCCGCGAAGAAGCAGGGCCACAACAGCAGCGGCTACACCTACCTGTACTCGGCAGTCGATGGATACACCCGCCTTGCCTACACCGAGGTGATGCAAGACGAGAAGGCCGCCACCGCGGTGGAGTTCTTGAACAAGGCCAGAGCATTCTTCGCCGCCGAAGGCATCACCCGGCTGGGCCGGGTGGTCACCGATAACGGAGTGAACTTCGCCGCCGGCGACTTCACGCAGGCGGTGAACAACCTCGGCGGGATCCATCAGCGGATCAGGCCCTACACGCCGCGGCATAACGGCAAGGTCGAGCGATACCAGCGGATCCTGGCCGATGAATGCCTCTACGCGAGGACCTACGACTCCGAGTCGGCCCGAGCAGAAGCGATGAAAGTCTGGGTTCAGCACTACAATCATCACCGCCCCCACTCAGCTGCAGACGGTCAAGCTCCTGCCAGCCTCGTCCCGGGGCGCGTCACCAACGTCCTGCCCTCCTACACCTAGCCCTGCTGGATGAAGGACTTCCGGAACCCCAGCTCCAACTGGCCCCGTCGCCGGGAAGCCCCTGGAGCGGTGACATGGGGTGGGAGCAGGTCAAGCTGGTGATCCAATACGAAGGGGCGCACCATTTCGACGCCACGCAGCAGGCGTCCGACGGCCAGCGGGACCACGCCTTCCGCCGGGACGAATGGACAGTGCTGCACACCAATGCCGTGGATCAGCGTCAAGGATTCCCGCTCATCCGCCGTCGTGCGCGGTTCGAGCTCGGCCAGGCGGGCCTCCTCTGATGCTCCGAACCCTCCCCCACAGGTGATTCGAGCGGGGTTTTAGCCTTTATGACGGCGAAAATCCGCCCATAAGGGCCAAAACCCCGCTCGAATCGCGTCAGAAAACCTCAGGCGAGAGGCTCGAGGACCTCCTGGCCTCCCATATAGGGGCGCAGCGCCTCGGGCACGCGCACCGAGCCGTCGGCCTGCTGGTGGTTCTCCAGGATCGCCACCAGCCAGCGTGTGGTCGCCAGAGTTCCGTTGAGCGTGGCCACCGGACGGGTCGGCCCCTTGGAGCCGTCCTCCTTCACGGTGCGTTCACGGATGTTCAGGCGGCGGGCCTGGAAGGTGGTGCAGTCGGAGGTGGAGGTGAGCTCCCGGTAGGTGTTCTGCGAGGGCACCCAGCCTTCACAGTCGAACTTTCGGGCCGCGCTCATGCCGAGGTCGCCGGCGGCGATGTCCACCACCCGGTAGGGCAGCTCCATCTTCCTGAGCATCTCCTCCTCCCAGGCCAGGAGCTTCTCGTGCTCAGCAGCCGAGTCCTCCTGGGAGCAGTAGACGAACATCTCCAGCTTGTTGAACTGGTGGACGCGCAGGATGCCGCGGGTGTCCTTGCCGTGGGATCCGGCCTCACGGCGGTAGCAGGTGGACCAACCGGCGATTCGCTCAACACCCGCGCCGAGGTCAAGGATCTCGTCCGAGTGATACCCAGCGATCGCGACCTCAGAGGTACCCACCAGGTACAGGTCGTCGCGCTCCAGGCGGTAGATCTCGTCATCGTGCTCGACGTCGAAGCCGGTGCCCTGCATCGTCTCCGGACGGACCAACGTCGGGGTGATCATTGGGGTGAATCCGGCCTGCAGCGCCTGATCCATGCCCATCTGCATCATGGCCAGCTCCAGGCGAGCGCCCACACCCTTGAGGAAGTAGAACCGGGCGCCGGAGACCTTGGCCCCGCGCTCCATGTCCACAGCACCAAGAGACTCAGCCAGCTCCAGATGATCCTTGGGCTCGAAGCCCTCAGCGGAGAAGTCCCGCGGGGATCCCTCCTCGCGCAGGACCACGAAGTCGTCTTCGCCGCCGGAGGGCACGCCCTCATGGATGGGGTTGGGGACGCGCCGCTGCAGGGATCGGAGCTGCTCCTCGGCCTCGTTGGAGGCCGCCTCAGCCTCCTTGACCTGGTTGGACAGGTCCTTCACCTCGTCGAGGAGCTTCTGCTTCTCCTCACCCTGGGCCTGGGCCACCTTCTTCCCGAAGGCCTTCTGCTCGGCGCGCAGCGTCTCGAAGCGGGTGATCGCCGCACTGCGAGACTCCTGGGCGGAGATCACCTGATCCACCAGCGATTCCTCCGCCTGCCGGGCGCGCTGGCTGGCCTTGTACTTCTCGGGGTTCTCGATGAGGTCCTTGATGTCGATCACGGGCACCAGCCTATCCCGCTTCGCGCCTGAGCGCCCGTGCCAGCGCAGAGCACGACGACGGCGGCGCCGCCTGATCCACAGGCCGGCACCGAAGCGGCCCTCACCTCGACCTTCCCGAACGCTCGAAGCTCGCTAGACTGACCAGGATGGATACGACCTCGCTGATCTGGGTACTGGGGCTCTCCGCGGCACTGAACCTCCTGCTGATCATCCTTGTCCTGCGCAGCGCGGCCGCTTCCCGCCGCCTCCGCGCCGAAGCCGCGGAGCTCAATCACGCCCTGGAGATCGAAACCTCAGTGGCCGGCCACGCCAAGCCCCCGCATCAGCGACTGATCGCCGTGGTCATCAACGTGACCAAGGAGGACGCCGACGAGGCCGTCCGCCTGATCCACTCCGCCTGCTCGCGGGCCGGGATGCCGACCCCGGTGGTCATGGCCAGCTCCGCCGAGGACCCTGGTTATGAGATGACCCGACGCGCCCTGGAGCAGGACGCCGACGTCGTCATCGCCGCCGGTGGGGACGGAACCGTCCGCGCGGTGGCCGCCGAGCTGGCCGCAACGAACACTGCCCTGGGCGTGCTCCCGCTGGGCACCGGCAACCTCTTCGCCAGGAACATCGGGCTGCCCTACTCGCATCTGGAGGCCTGCGTGGATGAAGCCATCCACGGCATGAGCCGCCGCGTGGACACCCTGGATCTGACGCTGTTCCGCCCCGACGGCAGCAGCGCCGAGGAGACCTCCCTGGTCATCGCCGGAGGCGGGCTGGACGCCGAAGTCATGGGCGACACCCGCGAAGCTCTGAAGCAGCGTGCCGGCTGGCTGGCCTACGGGGAGGCCGGGCTGCGGCATGTGACCGGCAAGCCGCGCAGCATCACCGTCACCCTGGACGACGGCGAGCCGGAGACCTACCGCGTTCGCTCGGTGCTCATGGCCAACTGCGGCTCCCTGCAAGCCGGCATGGTGCTGGTGCCCTCGGCCCGCTTCGACGACGGCAAGCTCGACGCCGTCCTGTTCACCCCGCGCCATGTGGTCGACTGGGCCAAGATCATCACCAAGACCATCGCCCGCTTCAAGGCGGAGATCCCGGTGATGAAGGTCCGCCAGGCCGAGCACACCGTGATCCGGATGGCCGAGCCCATGCCGTTCCAGATCGACGGCGACGCCGTGGGGGAGGTGACGCGCGTGCGCACGACGGTACGGCCGGCGTCGTTGCTGGTCAACGGGGTCAGCACCACCCACGCCAGCCAGGACGCCGTGGCCACGATCACCGAGGCCTGAGCCCGACGACGACGCCGCCTGCACTCGTCCATCGGCACGTTTCGGTGGGGCGCACTCCCGTCTGACGACTCAGACCTGCCAATCGACGCAGGGCTTACGCGTGTCTCAGCGAGCTGATCCCGTTCGACAGCCTCCCACGCCGCCGCTGGCGCGGCGCCGCGGGCCCTCGACTGTCTCTCTTACGCGTGTCTCAGCGAGCTGATCCACGCGCGGGCGGCGGAGAAGGCGGCGTCACTGACGTCCCGGGTGACCTGCTGAGGCTTCCGGTCGGCCCGCGGGTAGGAGCCGAGGAAACGGATCTTCGGGGAGATGCGGTGGATGCCAGTCAGGGCATCCGCCACACGGGACTCCTGGATGTGCCCCTCCAGGTCCATGGAGAAGAAGTAGTCCCCCATCCCGTGACCGGTGGGCCGGGACTCGATCCGGCAGATATTCACCCCGCGGGTGGAGAAATGCTCCAGGATCTCCATGAGCGCGCCCGGGCGATCCTCGGGCAGCGGGATCATCACAGTGGTCTTATCCGCCCCGGTCAGCTCCGGGGAGGGCCCCGGTTTGGTGACCAGCACGAACCGCGTCACGGCCCCGGAGACGTCTTCGATCCCGGAGGCGATCACGTGCAGGCCCAGCTGCTCGGCCACCAGCGGCGAACAGACCGCCGCATCAGCCACCGGCGTCTCCGCGAGCAGACCCTGGGCCCCGGCCGCAGTGGAGGAGGCCGGGATGTACTCGGCATGCGGGACCGTCACCTCGGTCCATCGGCGCACCTGGGCCCAGGCGTGTGAATGCGTGGCCAAGGAGCGGATTCCGCTCAGCGGCATCGGCTCCTTCGAGGCCACCACAAAGGTGATCGGCACCAGGGATTCGCCCACGATGTGCAGGTTGTGGGCCACCGAGACAGCATCCAGCGTGGCGGTGACCCCGCCCTCCACCGAGTTCTCGATGGGCACCATGGCACCGTCCACCGAACCGTCCTCCACCATGGCCAGCGCGGAGAGCACAGAGGAGGCGGGCACCCGCTCGGCCTCTTCGGCGCCGGGGACCTGGAGCAGGGCAGCCTCGGTGAAGGTCCCCGAGGGACCCAGGAACGAATAGCGGGTCATATGACGGTGGGCTCCTGCCCCGAGGAGGACTCCATCGGCCGGCCTGCTTCCAGCCAGCCGTCCATGCCGTCGCCGACGAAGACCGCGGAATAGCCCTGGCCGGTCAGCCACTGAGTGATCTGAACGGCGCGGCCACCGGTGCGGCAGATGACGTAATAGTCCTCATCCGGATCCAGCTCATCCTCAAAGCGCGTGGGGATCTCCTCCACAGGGATATGCAGCGCACCGGGGGCATGACCCTCGGTGTACTCGTAGTCCTCACGGACGTCCAAGAGCTTGGCGTCCTGGGGAACCTCCGCCGCGCGGACCGTCTCGAAGTCCGACATCCAGCACCTCCTGCATCTGGGGAGAATCCGACTCTGCGGCTCAACACTATCGCTTGTCCGCGCGCGCCTGCATAGGGTTGGCCTATGGAGCCGTTCGCCGACGCACCCGCCCCGGACCCGGATCACACCACCGACACCACGCTCACCGACTTCCGCGCCGCCACCGCCGCGCACTGGCGCGCCGCCTTCCTGGACGGCGATGTCACCGCGGTGGAGCTGGCCACCACTGCGCTGACCGCAGCCTCCGCCCACACCTCACTGGGGGCCTTCCTCCACCTCGACGCCGACTACGCGCTGGCCCGTGCCGCTGAGACCGACGCCGTGCGCACCATGGTCCTCGACTCCGCCCCCGCAGAGGACCGCGCTGCGGCCCTGAGCAGACTCTCCGCCCGCTCGCCGCTGCTGGGGCTGCCCACAGGCTTCAAGGACCTGGTGGATGTCGCCGGGATGCCCACCACGCGGGGCACCGCCGCCCTGCCGCCCGCTGTCGCCGCGAAGGACCACGGGACAGCTCGCCGCGTCCACGCCGCCGGAGCGATCAGCGTGGGCAAGACCCAGGTCCCCGAGTTCGGCCTCCCCTGCTATTCGGAGAACCAGATCGCCGAGCCCTCCCGGAACCCACTGGACCCGTCCCGGACCTCCGGCGGCTCCACCGGCGGCGGGGCCGCGGCCGTGGCGGCCGGGATGCTGCCCTTCGCCCCGGGAACCGACGGCGGCGGCTCGGTCCGGATCCCCGCGGCCGCCTGCGGGCTCATCGGCCTGAAGCCCGGCCGCGGCAGGATGCCCGACGACGACCACTCCCCGTCAGCGACCAACCTTCCGGTCTCCGGACCGATCGCCGACACGGCCGAGGATGCCGCCCTGCTCTTCGACGTCATGGCCGGCCACTCCTTCCGCCCACAGGAGGCGCGCCCAGCGGCAGGACGCCGCAGCGGGCGGGGAGCAGCCGACGTCGTGCTGGCCGAAGGCGCCGCGACGCGCCGCGTGCGTGAGGCCCTGGAGTCCGGTCTGGCCCGGCTGAGAATCGGGGTGGTCACGGAATCGCCGTTCTCCCCCGATCTGGAGATCACCCTGGAGGACGGGGCGGTGGCTGCTCTGGAGAAGGGGATCGGCGGACTGGAGCATGCCGGGCACACCGTCCATGGCACCTCTCACTGCACCGGCTCGGACCGTTTCTGGCCGGAGGACTACCACCGCCTCTTCCGTGCACTGTGGACCGCGCGGATGGGGAGCATAGAGTTCCCGCCGGAGCAGGAGGAGAAGCTCGAACCGCTGACCCGGTACTTCCTGGAGCTGGCCAGGAACCGTCCCGAGGCTGAGACGGCCGAGGCCGTCACCCGGATGCAGGACTTCGCAGATTCCGCCGACGAGATCTTCGGGCCCTGGGACGTGCTGCTGACCCCCATGCTCGCCTGGGCTCCGCCGAAGGTCGGCTGGTTCGCCGGGCTGAGCCCGGAGGAGAACTACATCCAGCAGTGCCGGTTCACCCCATACAGCTCCGTGGTCAACGTGCTGGGCCTTCCCGCGATCAATGTGCCCACCCACACCGACGACGCCGGGCAGAGCTGGTCGGTGCAGATCATCGGTCCCACCGGGTCCGAGGAGATGCTGCTGGCGCTGGCGGCGGTGCTCCGCCGAGAGGTGTGAGGGCGGCGCCGGCGGCCGCCCGGACCTGATTCAGCTCAGCTGTGAGGTGGTCAGGCAGGTGGGATCGTCCTCCCCTGTGGAGAGGGAGGTGGTGGAGGAGAGGCCCTCGTGCTCGATGGTCATCTCGGCGTCGATGTCGCGCGGGAGCCACAGTCCGAAGAACCCGTTGTCATAGGTCTCAAGCGTTTCATCGACGAGGACCTCACCGGTGCCCTCCTCGGTGACGGTAACGTCGACCTCCTGGTTGTCCAGCTCACCGAGGCAGGTGGTCAGGCTGTGGTAGAAGCAGTCATGGGTCTGGTCGATGTACGGGGCGACGGAGACGTAGAACTCGTCCTCGGGCAGCGGCACCGATTCCTCCTGACCCTGTTCATCGGTCACCACGACGGCGTCGGGCTCCACCGAGGCGATGAGGTCTGTGGGCCGCTCTTCCACCGGGGCGGCGTCGAGCTCCTCGGCGAGCTCGCGGCCGGTGAGCCCATCCAGCCCATGGGACTCCAGCACGCCGGGATCGTCGCCGGAGGGGTCGGGCGGGCCATCGGCGGCGCATGCCGTCAGGAGCATCCCCGCTCCCATCAGCCCGGCCACGGCCGCGCGGCGTCGCGCGGTGAGGTTCTGCGTCATGGTTCTCCTGTTCGGTGGGGCGTCGGCGAGGCTCAGGACCCGCACCCGTGCCCTGCCGGACGGGCGGGGCACGAGCCGGAAGACCGGGCGCTAGAGATCGGTGAGCATCTGCTCCATCTCCTCGATCTCTGCGCTCTGATCGTCGATGACGTCCTCCGAGAGCGCCAGGGCCTCCGGATTCTCTCCGGCCTCCAGGTGCTCCTGCGCCGAGGTGACGGCACCCTCGTGGTGGACGATCATCTGCTCCAGGAACAGTCGGGAAGCCTCCGGCCCCTCGGCATCCGCCAGGTCCTCCAGGTCCTGCTCACTCATCATCCCGGCGTGGTCGCCGTGGTCCTCATGGTCGCCGTGGCCCCCGCCGTGCTCGGCGTGCTCATCATGCTCGGCGTGCCCCCACGCCTCCAGCCAGGACTCCATCTCCTGGACCTCCGACTGCTGGGCGGTCCGGATCTCCTGAGCCAGCGCATCGACGTCGGCGTCCACGCGGTCCTTCTCCGCCAGGATCTCCGACATCTCCACTGCCTGCTCATGATGGAGGATCATGCCCGACACATACTCGACGTCGGCCTCGTTGAACTGCTCCTGCGGAGCGGTCGCCGCATCATCCTGCTGAGCGCCGGGATCATCGTCGGCAGGGTCGGATGCTCCGCAGGCGGTCAGCGCCAGGGCGGAGACGAACAGTCCGACCAACGTGACAGCGGGGGCGTTCCTTCTCACAGTGGATCTCCTTCGCATCGGGGAGATCCCAGTCAACTGGACGAACAGGGGAAGTGTCGCGCCACAGGCGGCGTCTTGAGAACTCCTTGATCGAATCCTGACCTTCTTCGGCCTGGTGCGGACAGCTGCCCGACATCCGCGCCGGGCCCTGCCCGGTTCGATCTCAGCGGGGCCGGCTCAGCGGAAGTTCGATGACGAAGGAAGCGCCCTGCCCCGGTCCGGGACTCGTGACCCTGACACTGCCCTGATGAGCCTCGACGATGGAGCGGACAATCGCCAGGCCGATGCCCGAGCCCCCATGAGCCCTGTCCCGGGCAGCGTCGACGCGGTAGAAGCGTTCGAACAGATGCGGGATGTGCTGCTGATCGACCCCGTCCCCGGTGTCCTCGACCTCGAGCACGGCGACCTCCTGCGCCCCGGCCGCACGCAGGATCACCCTGTCCCCCTCAGCCGTGTGGCGCAGCGCGTTGTCCAGCAGATTGGTCAGAGCCTGGGAGAGGCGGTCCCGGTCACCGGTGACCTGCGCTCCTGCGGAGGAGTCCTCCGTCTCCAGTGCCACGCCTGCGGCCGCGAAGGATGCTCGGGCCTGCGCGGCCGCTCCGTCCATCAGCTCAGTCAGCGACACCTGCTCGGGCTGGATGCCCAGGCGGTGCTCTTCGGCCGAGCTGACCAAGGATATGTCCTCAGCCAGGCGGCGCAGACGCTCGGTCTGTTCGCGCAGCATCGTCACCGTCGCCGCGTCGGCCTCGACGACGCCGTCGGCCATTCCCTCCAAGTACGCGTCCACAGTAGCCACCGGGGTGCGCATCTCGTGGGACAGGTCGGAGAGCAGGCGCCGTCGCGTCAGCTCGGTCTCCGCCAGCTCATCGGACATCCGGTTGAACGCCGAGGCCATATCCTCCAGCTCCGCGCCCATGCCGGCCTCGGGGACCTGCACCCCATAGTCGCCGTCAGCCACACGGGAAGCCGCATGGCGAACCCTGGTCAGAGTGCTGGTGATGCTGCGTGCCAGGAAGGCGCTCACCAGGATCGACGTCATACCGGCGACGAACAGCGCCAGGCTGAGGGAGAGCTGCCACGTATGGTCGAACGCGTCCTCCGCGTGGGCCACCACCTCAGGATCCGGATGGTGCGTCTCCACCATCAGCATATGCTCATGGAAGATAGCAGGGCCCACCAGAAGGGCGATGAGCCACGCGGCCACCGCACCGGCCCCGAGGGCCAGTGCGACGCCGAGCAGCAGTCGGGTCCCGAGTCGGGTCCCCAGCCGGGTGCGCCGGGTCGGCCGCCTCGCCATCATCTTCCCGGCCCCGTCTTATACCCGACGCCGCGGACGGTGCGGATATAGCCGGAGTCGCCGCCGCTGTCACCGAGCTTCCGGCGCAGATTCCCGACGTGGACATCGACCAGGTGCTCATCGCCCACCCAGTCTTCGCCCCAGACCCGGTCGATCAGCTCGCGGCGGGACAGGGCCGCCCCGGGATCAGTCATCATGGCGGCGAGCAGGTCGAACTCCGTGCGGGTCAGCTCCACCGGCTCATCGGCCAGCCGCACCTCTCGTGCGGTCCGGTCCAGGGTCAGCTCCCCCACCGCGTGCTGCCTGCGGGCCTGGTCCAACGGAAGCCGCGGACGGCGCAGCATCGCCTTGACGCGCAGCACCAGCTCCCTGGGACTGAACGGCTTGGGCACATAGTCATCAGCCCCCACCGAGAGCCCGATCAGCCGGTCGACCTCGTCGGCTCGGGCGGTGAGCATGATGATGTAACAATCGCTGAAGGTCCTCAGACGACGGCAGACCTCCACCCCGTCCATCCCGGGAAGGCCCAGATCGAGGATCACCACCGTAGGGTCATGCGCACCGGCGAGGTCCACCGCCTCCGCGCCGTCCCCCGACGCCTGGACCGCGAATCCGTCCCGGCGGAGGTAGTCCCCGATCAGCCGGACCAGCGGCTCCTCGTCCTCGACGATCAGTACGCACGGGGCATCATGGGCCTGGGTTCGACTCATGCCTCGATCGTAGAACACGCCGGCTGCGCAGGGGGTGCCTGCGCCGGAGCCCCCAGACACACGAGAGGGGCGGAGCCCGTAGACTCCGCCCCTGCTCGAGACCTCTGATCAGGCGATCAGTTGTCCTTCTTCAGACCATCGGTGAAGCCCTTCACCGAGTCCTTGGCGTCGTCGACCGCATCCTTGGCCTTGGCCTGCAGCTTCTCGCTGGTGCCTTCAGCCTGGGATTCAATGTCTCCGGTCACTTTGCCGAAGCCCTCTTTGGCGGCGCCGGTAGCTTCCTCTGCCTTGTTGTTGAGCTTATCTCCGAGTCCCATACTGAACTCCTCTCACTCGTGCAACGGGGTTGCCAGCGGCAAGAGGACGGCGACTTCTGGTGAAGCCGAGTGGTCCGCCTCTTCCCTGTCCCACCAACATACCCAGCACAGCCGCCGCCGTCACCAGTTCTGCGTGAATTCACAGCGGATATCCAGTGCGCATCTGATCGGTGGCCAGTCGATTCCGGGGTCACTCAGCGAGGCCGTCCCGGTTCACCGGAGTGGCCAGTGCGGCGTCGGCCTCTTCCTTGTCCTCGGGAACCTCGGACCCGCCGTCGGTGCCGCGCCACCGCGCCACTGCGCCCATTCCGTGGTGGATGGCCAGCGCTGCGAAGCTTCCCAGTGCGATGCCCTCTAAGACCACCTCGCCGAAGACCATGGTGAAGTTGGCGATGGCGATGATCAGCGGCACACCGGCCACGGCCAGGTTGATCGGGTGGGAGAAGTCCACGCGGTTCTGCACCCAGATGCGCACACCGAGCACGCCGATCATCCCGTAGAGCACCGTACCGGCGCCGCCGAGGACACCAGCGGGGACCGTGGCGATCAGCTGGCCCACCGGGGAGATCAGCGCCAGGACGATGGCGACCAGGCCCGCCACCCAGTAGGCGGCGGTGGAGTAGGCCTTGGAGGAGGCCATCACCCCGATGTTCTCCGCGTAGGTGGTGGTGCCGGAGCCGCCGCTGGATCCGGCGAGCATGGTGGCCACGCCGTCGGCCATCAGCGCCCGACCGGTGACCGGGTCCAGATCGCGCTCGGTCATCAGGGCCACCGACTTCACATGCCCCACGTTCTCCGCCACCAGGACCAGGACCACCGGCAGGAAGAGCCCGAGGAGGCCGACGTGGAACTCGGGTGAGGCGAACTCCGGCCAGCCGAACCACTGCACCTGCGGCAGCGAGCCCAGATCACCGCCGGCGGCCGCACGCAGCGCCGGGTCCACAGCGGAGAAGTCCACCTCGCCGCGCAGCAGCGCCACCGCGTAGCCCACCACGACGCCGAGCAGGATGGAGAGCCGGCCCAGCAGGCCACGGAAGAGCACACCGGACACAAGCATCACGATGATGGTGATCGTGGCGGTGACCGGGGCGGCGTCGACGTTGTCCCAGGCGGCCGGCGCCAGGTTCAGACCGATCAGCGCCACGATGGACCCGGTGACCACCGGGGGCATCAGCAGCTGGATCCAGCGGGCGCCGGCGAAGTGCACCACGACGCCGATCAGGAACAGCAGAGCTCCGGTAGCGAGGATCCCTCCGAGGGCACCACCCATGCCGTAGCTGCCCATGGCGGCGGTCACCGGAGCGATGAAGGCGAAGGAGGAGCCCAGGTAGGAGGGCACGCGACCAGCGGTGATGATCAGGAACAGCAGCGTGCCGATGCCGGAGAACAGCAGTGTGGTCGAGGGCGGGAAGCCGGTGATCAGCGGCACCAGGAACGTGGCGCCGAACATGGCCACCACATGCTGCATGCCGATGCCGATGCTCCGGCCCCAGCTGAGCCGCTCATCAGGGGCGACGACATCGCCGGGGCGGATCGTCCGGCCGTCGCCGTGGAGGCTCCATCCGAGCCCGGGGATCAGGGTCTTGCTGCGCGTAGTCACGAAAGCTCAGCTTATCGCCCTGATCGCCGGGCGTGCTGGGGTCGGCGTCGAGCTCTGCCGAGGTCGGCGTCGGGCTCTGCCGACCTCCTTGTCAGGGGCGTGACTCATAAATAGTCGATCACATCCTGATAACGCTCTGCAGTTTCTTCTGGGGAAAACTGGGACCGTGAGCGCAGCCCTATGCGCAGAAGGGATTCCGCGCCACCGGTATTGCTGCGGAGAATCTCAGCAGAGGCTCGAAACGGTCGATTTCACCCAGTTTTCACGGGGACCCCAGTTGATTCCATGCTGAGCCTTACTAGTGTGGAAGCGATGTCGAACTCCGCAGATAGTCCTGCCCATCATTCGGAAACGATCGAGATCCGCACCCCGTCGCTGGCCGACGGAGCGGACCTCTGGCGCATCGCGAAGGGGACGGGGGTGCTGGATGTGAACACCCCCTACGCCTACCTGCTGTGGACCCGCGACTTCGCGGAGACCTCCGTGGTCGCCACAGTGGACGGGGAGGCCGCAGGGTTCATCTCCGGATACCTCAAGCCCACTGATCCCACCACACTGTTCATCTGGCAGGTGGCCGTGGACTCCCGCTTCCGGGGCCGCCGCCTGGCCTCGCGCATGCTCGCCGACGTCGTCGCCCGCTCCGGAGCCGAGCGCCTGGAGACCACCATCACCGCGGACAACGCGGCCTCCATCGCCCTGTTCACCGGCCTGGCCCGCGACCACGGCACCGAGATCACCAAGCAGGACCTCTTCACCGAGGACCTCTTCCCTCCCCAGGAGGAGTCCGGTGAACACCACGCCGCCGAGGACCTCTACACGGTGGAGCCGCTCAAGCGCTGACGCGTCCTGCACACAGACTTTTCATTTTTCGTACGCCACTGAAGGAAGTAGATATGCCCACTGACATCTTTGAGACTCGCGAATCGCAGGTCCGCAGCTACTGCATGAACTGGCCGGCCACCTTCGAGAAGGCCTCCGGCTCCTACCAGTACACCGAGAGCGGCTCCAAGTACCTGGACTTCTTCTCCGGCGCAGGTGCCCTGAACTACGGCCACAACCACCCCGAGCTGCGAGACGCCGTGGTGGACTACGTGGCCAA
This sequence comes from Nesterenkonia lacusekhoensis, assembly GCF_017876395.1. Taxonomy (NCBI): domain Bacteria; kingdom Bacillati; phylum Actinomycetota; class Actinomycetes; order Micrococcales; family Micrococcaceae; genus Nesterenkonia; species Nesterenkonia lacusekhoensis. The sequence goes on from NZ_JAGINX010000001.1 coordinate 2,411,677, forward strand.
CGACGGCGTCACCCACTCCATGGACATGAAGACCCCGGCCAAGCGCCGCTTCCTGGAGACCTTCGAGCGGGTCATCCTGGAACCGCGCAACCTGGACTACAAGGTCATGTTCCCCGGCCCGACGGGCACCAACACCGTGGAGGCCGCGCTGAAGCTGGCGCGCAAGGTCACGGGCCGTCAGCACATCCTGAGCTTCACCAACGCCTTCCACGGCATGACCCTGGGCTCGCTCTCGGTCACCGGCAACTCGATGAAGCGGCGCGGCGCAGGCATCCCGCTGACCAACTCCTCGAAGATCCCCTACGACGACTACTTCGACGGCGACATCCCGGACTTCCTGTGGCTGGAGAAGGTCCTGGAGGACTCCGGCTCCGGTGTGGACAAGCCGGCGGCCGTCATCGTGGAGACCGTCCAGGGCGAGGGCGGCCTCAACGTCGCCCGCATGGAGTGGCTGAAGGCGCTGAGCGACCTGCTGCGCCGCCACAAGATCCTGCTGATCGTCGACGACGTCCAGGCCGGCTGCGGCCGCACCGGCTCCTTCTTCTCCTTCGAAGAGGCCGGCATCCACCCGGACATCGTCTGCGTCTCCAAGTCCATCTCCGGCTACGGCCTGGCCATGGCGCTGACCCTGTTCAAGCCTGAGCTGGACGTCTGGGAGTCCGGCGAGCACAATGGCACCTTCCGCGGCAACAACCTCGCCTTCGTCACCGCGGCCAAGGCGCTGGAGATCTTCTGGTCCGACGACTCCTTCCAGAAGGAGCTCGGCGGCAAGATCGAGGAGCTGCACGTGGGCATGGAGAAGATCGTCGAGCACGTCAACGGCGCCTACGTGAAGGGCCGCGGCTTCCTCACCGGCATGTCCTTCCCGGACCCGGACACCGCCGGCAAGGTGGCCGCCGAGGCCTATAAGCGCAACCTGCTGGTGGAGACCTCCGGCCCCGAGGACGAAGTCGTGAAGCTGATGCCGGCACTGACCGTGGAGCCTGAAGACCTGCAGAAGGGCCTGAAGATCCTGGAGGAGGCCGTGCTGGCCGCCACCGGTCAGATGGGCGAGCCCAGCCGCCTGCGTCCCCCGCACTGAGCGGAGAGACCCTGCCGCTGACCGCGGCCCAGCCCCCTCATCGAAGAATCTTCTTAGGAGCCTGATATGTACACCCTGCACATCGACGACCTCAACGGCACCGACCGCGACATCGACGAGCCCAACTGGCGCTCCCGCCGCATGGTCCTGGCCAAGGAGAAGGTCGGCTTCTCCCTGCACGAGACCACGCTGCGGGCCGGCACCGAGAACGACTTCTGGTACGCCAACCACGTGGAGGCGGTCTACTGCGTCGGCGGCAAGGGCACGCTGACCGATAAGGAGACCGGCAAGGAGTACCCGATCACCGACGGGTTCCTCTACCTGCTCGACGGCCACGAGAAGCACCACGTGTCCGTGGAGGAGGAGATGCGCATGGTCTGCGTCTTCAACCCTCCGGTCACCGGCCGCGAGGTCCACGACACCGACGGCGTCTACCCGCTGATCATCGAAGAGGACTGATAGACGCAGAGGACTGATCTCAGTCCTCAGGTGAGGGGCTGAAGCCGCTCACCGACCGCACGAAGGCCCGCTCGGAGCTCACAGGCTCCCGGCGGGCCTTCTGCGTACGCACAGGGTCCAGTCCACCCTGCTTCCGATCACGTCACCCACACCCCGGCCTGCATGACCCGCTCGACGCCGAGCTCCTCGTCCAGCACCACCAGGTCCGCCCGGCTGCCCACAGACAGCGAACCCACCCGCTCCAGGCCCAGCATGGCCGCCGGATTGGCAGTGGCCGCGAGCAGTGCCTGCTCCGCAGGGGCCCCCGCCTGCTGGACCGCGTACCGCACGGCGGCCCCCACGGTGAGCGTGGACCCTGCGATGGCGCCCACTGCGCCGTCGGGCTCCAGGATCCGGGCCTCGCCGCCGATGACCCGCACATCCAGGCTGCCCAGCGTGTAGTCACCATCCTCGGCCGCGGCGGCGGCCATGGCGTCGGAGATCAGCACGGCACGCTCGGGGTGCTGAGCGAAGATCAGCCGCAGCATGGCCGGATGGAGGTGGACGCCGTCGGCGATCAGCTCCAGATGCGCCGAGCGGTGCTCCAGCAGGGCACCGGCAGCGCCGGGTTCCCGGTGGTGCAGCCCGCGCATGGCGTTGAACAGATGGGTGCCGGCCGAGGCGCCGGCGCCGAGCGCGCGGCTGACCTGCTCATAGGTCGCATCGGTATGCCCGACGGCGGCCACCGCACCGTGGGAGGTCACCTGGCGGACGGCGTCGAGTCCTCCGGGCAGCTCCGGTGCCAGCGTCACCATGGCCACTGTGCCGACCTCGAGGAGATCGTTGATGTCCTCTGCGCGCGGACCCTGCAGGAACTCCTCGCTGTGGGCCCCCTTATGCCGGGCGCTCAGCCAGGGGCCCTCCAGATGGATGCCTGCCAGCTCTCCCGAATCCACCAGGGGCGTGAGCATCTGGAGGCTCTCCTGCAGGGCCGGGACCGGGTCGGTGACCAAGGAGGCGATGACCGTCGTCGTGCCCTGAGCGCGGTGCGCGGCCGCCGCAGCACGGGCCTGTTCCGGTCCGTCGGCGAAGGAGCAGCCGCCCCCGCCGTGACAGTGGACGTCGATGAACCCGGGCGAGAGGATGCCGTGGACCTCGACCTCAGGGGCCCGCGGCGGCGGGCCCTCCCCCGCGGCGCTGATGCGCGCGCCCCCGACGGAATCCTCGGCGACCTCCACCCAGTAGGGAGCCAGCCGCCCCTGAGGGGTCAGCGCCCGGCGCGCGGCGATCATCTCAGGGCGCCCTGTGCCGCTCATACTCGCTTCTCCCTCCGGTGTTCTGCGGGATCAATCTACCCAACGCGGCCAAACGTGATAACGTTCACAATGATCCACGTCAGAGACGCGGGTCACCATAACCACTTTTCACTACGGATCGTCGGGCACGTACCTGCCCGTGAAAGGGACATATTCATCATGGCCTCAGTGACCTATGATTCGGCCAGCCGGATCTACACCCCGGGCGCTCGCCCCGCCATCAACAACCTGCACCTGGAGATCGCCGACGGCGAATTCCTGGTCCTCGTGGGACCCTCCGGCTGCGGCAAGTCCACCGCACTGCGCATGCTGGCCGGCCTCGAAGAGGTCAACGACGGCCGCATCCTCATCGGCGGCGACGACGTCTCCAACGTCTCCCCCAAGGATCGCGACATCGCGATGGTCTTCCAGAACTACGCGCTGTACCCGCATATGAGCGTCGCTGAGAACATGGGCTTCGCTCTGAAGATCGCCGGCGTCTCCAAGGAGGAGCGCGCCCAGCGCGTCCAGGAGGCCGCCAAGATCCTGGACCTGGAGCAGTACCTGGACCGCAAGCCGAAGGCCCTCTCCGGCGGTCAGCGTCAGCGTGTGGCCATGGGTCGCGCCATCGTGCGCTCCCCCAAGGTCTTCCTGATGGATGAGCCGCTCTCCAACCTGGACGCCAAGCTGCGTGTGCAGACCCGTACTCAGATCGCCGCACTGACCCGCGACCTGCAGACCACCACCGTCTACGTCACCCACGACCAGGTCGAGGCGATGACCATGGGCGACCGCGTGGCCGTGCTCAAGGACGGCATCCTCCAGCAGGTCGACTCTCCGCGCAACCTCTACGACGCTCCGGCCAACGTCTTCGTGGCCGGCTTCATCGGCTCCCCGGCCATGAACCTCTTCCAGGTGCCCTTCGAGGGTGAGAGCATCGTGCTGGGCTCCGAGGCGTTCCCCATCCCGGGCGGCCACCTGGCCAAGGCCCACGGCAACGAGGTCACCCTGGGCGTGCGCCCGGAGGACATGGAGCTGGTCTCCGACGGCGGAAGCGGCCTGGACATGACCGTGGACCTGGTCGAGGAGCTCGGAGCCGACGCCTACATCTTCGGCACCCCGAAGGGCATTCAGACCTTCCAGCCGGTGATCGTGCGCGTGGACGGCCGCCGGCCTCCCATGAAGGGCGAGACGGTGCGCATCCGTCCGAGCATCGACCACGTCCACCTCTTCGACTCGGAGACGGGGCTGCGCCTCAACGGCGACATCCCGGACTCCACGCCGGAGGCCCGCCTCTCCGATGTGGAGGCCCTGCAGGAAGAGGAGGAGTGACCGGCGTCGTCGACCTGATCTTCACCACACCCTCGGCCACCGTTCAGTGACCATCCAGGTCCGCACGTTTAGGGTGGGGACCCACCATACGATGGTCGCAACGAAAGAGAAGGTGAGAGAACTATGGGTGGACGCGTTGTCATTCCGATCAGCCTCACGACGATCCTGCTGATCGTCATCCTGATCATCCTGCTCTGAGTCTCACTCACCACCAGGCAGACCCCGGAGAGCCGGGTCGATCCGAGGGCATCAGCCCATCAGACCGACCCGGCTCTCCGCTGTCCGCCCCTCCCGAAACCGCGTTTTACCAAGCCATTTTCGGTCTACCCACCCGTATACGTGATGGTTTTCTGAAAATCGCTTGGTAAAACGAGGGTGGGGCAGCAGCGCGGTCAGATCCACTGACGGTGCAGCTCGGTACGCCGGTCCTCCAGATACCACGGTCCCTCAGCTCCCGACGCCGGCCGCGGCCCCACCTCGGCCACCAACAGACCCGGCTCGGATCCCAGCTCACCGAGGATCTCTCCCCGCGGACCGGCCACCACGCTGAGCCCGTCGAAGCTCAGCCCGCCTTCGGACCCACAGTGGTTGGCATAGGCCACCGTCATCCGGTTCTCCAGGGCCCGGGCCGGCACCAGCAGCCGGGGAACCTGCGGCTCCTCGGCAAGCGCAGTGGGGACCAGAAGCACCTCCGCCCCGGCCGCCGCGGCAGCGCGGGCCATCTCCGGGAACTCGATGTCGTAGCAGATCACCACTCCAAGGTTCAGCCCGCCCAGGCGGATCACGTCAGGCGCCATGCTCCCTGGACAGAAGGACTCCTTCTCCTCAGAGCCGAAGAGCTGCACCTTCTGGTACTGCCCCAGCCGCTCCCCCTCCGGGCCGAAGAGCACCGCAGTGATGCCGCGTTCCTCCGGTGCCTGCTGCCCGGGCAGGCTCGCCACCAGCGCGATCCCGCTGCGCCGTGCGATCGCCGCCGCCTCCACCCGAACTGCCGCCACATCCTCAGCGCTGAGCTCGGCGCGGATCTGCGCGGGGGCATAGCCGACGGGGAACAGCTCCGGAGTCAGCAGCAGCTCGGCGCCCTGCTCCCGTGCACGGTGCGCGGCGGCCTCGATCAGCGCCAGGTTCCCGGCCATATCCAGCGGCACAGCAGTCTCCTGCATCAGTGCGATCTTCATCCCACCAGTATGTCCCGTCCGCCGCCTCCAGAGACACAGTCTGGTGCTCACGGACTGCGGATCAGCAACAGATCCGCAGTGCGCGCCGTGTATGCGAAACATGCCACCATTGCCATGGGCATCTGCTGACAGTAGGTTCACATCACGACCGAAGAAAGGCACCGATGACGCTCGCCTCCTCGCACCAGCAGCACCCTGACCACGACGCCGCAGGCTCGCCCGCCGAGCCGCCGCTGACCATGTTCAGCCCAGACTTCCCCTTCAGCTACGACCACTACCTGCAGCATCCGGCCGGGCTGGGCTCCGTCCCGGAGGCCGCGCGGGGTACTGAGGTGGCCGTCATCGGGGCCGGGCTGGCCGGCGTCGTCGCCGCCTATGAGCTGATGAAGATGGGGCTGAAGCCTGTCATCTACGAGGCAGGAGCCATCGGGGGCCGCTTGAAGACTCAGTCCTTCGACCCGGCCCCGGATGTGGTGGCCGATCTGGGCGGCATGCGATTCCCCACCTCCGGGCGGGCCTTCTACCACTACGTCGATCTGCTTGCCCTGGAGACCCGCGAGTTCCCCAACCCGCTGGCCCCGGCCACTCCGTCCACGGTGATCGAGCTGAAGGATCAGCGCATCCAGGCCGACACCGCCGAGGATCTGCCCGAGCTCTACCGCGAGGTCGCCGAGGCCTGGAGGCAGGCCCTGGAGGAGGAGGCCGAGCTGACGGCCATCCAGCAGGCCATCCGCGAGCGCGACGTAACCACCCTGAAGCGGCTGTGGAACGAGCTGGTGGAGCGCTACGACGATGAGTCCTTCTACGGCTTCCTGAGCTCCTCACGAGCCTTCTCCGAGCTCAGCTATGAGCACCTGGAGACCTTCGGACAGGTCGGCTTCGGCTCCGGCGGTTGGGACACCGACTTCACCAACTCCATCCTGGAGGTGCTGCGGGTGGTGTTCACCGACGCCGATGACCAGCACCGCAACATCGTCGGCGGCGCGCAGCGGCTTCCGGTGGAGCTCTGGCGCCACGCCCCGGATGAGATCCTGCACTGGCCCGCGGGCACCAGCCTGGAGACCCTGCACGGCGGAGCACCCCGGGGCGCGGTCTCCGCCATCCGCCGGGGCACCAACCCGGACCTGCCCGCCGGCGGCATCGCCGTCACGGAGAAGTGGGGGCGCACCCAGGACTTCGGCGCCGCCGTGGTGACCTGCCAGTCGTGGCTGCTCTCCTCCCGGATCGACACCCAGGAGGAGCTGTTCACCCCGAACATGTGGACCGCCATCGAGAAGAGCCACTACATGCTCTCCTCGAAGACCTTTGTGATGGTGGACCGGCCGTTCTGGCGCGACATCGACCCGCAGACGGGCAGACCGGTGATGTCGATGACGCTGACCGACCGCCTGCCCCGGGCCACCTACCTGTTGGATGAGGGCCCGGACAGGCCTGCCTCCATCCTGCTGAGCTACACCTGGAACGACGACGCCCTGAAGTGGCTGGCGCTGGACGCCTCCGAGCGGACGAGGCTGATGCTGCACTCGCTGCACAAGATCTACCCGGGTCTGGACATCGGATCGCATATCGTAGGTGAGCCGATCACTGTCTCTTGGGAGGCCGACCCGAACTTCATGGGTGCCTTCAAGAACAACCTGCCGGGTCACTATCGGTATCAGGAGCGGCTCTTCGGCCACTTCATCCAGAAGGACCAGCCCGAGCACCAGCGCGGCATCTTCCTGGCCGGTGATGACATCTCGTTCACCGCCGGCTGGGCCGAGGGTGCGGTCACCACCGCGCTGAACGCCGTGTGGGGCGTGGTGGACCATCTGGGCGGAGCCACCGACGCCGCCAACCGCGGACCCGGCGACCTGTGGCATGATCTGGCACCTGTGAATCTCGACGCACCGAAGGACCGATGACATGACCACGGCACAGCCCCAGCAGCGCGGCGGCAGCACGCTGAAGTTCCTCCTGCCCTCTCTGCTGGGCATCTTCATCTTCATGGTGCCGGTGCCCGACGGCGAGGGATCGGTCACCATCCCCATCGCGTGGATGGCCAACAGCCTGGGTGAGCTGATCGGCGATGCCATCCCGTGGATCCTGCTGACGCTGGTGACGATCTCCACGGTGGGCACCCTGCTCTACAGCCTGGCCAAGCCGGCGTTCCTTCAGAACCAGCTGGGGCGGACCCTGTTCAAGACGACCCCGCCGTGGGCGGCGACCCGCGTGGTGGGGCTGGCGTTCGGCGTCGCGATCCTCTTCGAGCTGGGTCCGGAGTGGATCTGGGGTGAGGACACCGGCGGGCTGATCGTGGATCTGGCCACGCTGCTGATCGTGGTCTTCGCCCTCGCCGGTCTGCTGCTGCCCCTGCTGCTGAACTTCGGGCTGCTGGACTTCGCCGGAGCGCTGATGACCACGGTGATGCGTCCGCTGTTCAAGGTGCCCGGACGGTCCTCCGTGGTCGGGCTGACCTCGTGGTTGGGCGATGGCACCATCGGCGTGCTGATGACCAACCAGCAGTACACCCAGGGGCACTACACCAAGCGTGAGGCCGCCGTGCTGGGCACCACCTTCAACATCGTCTCGGTGACGTTCATCGTGGTGATCCTGGGACAGCTGAACCTGGAGCACATGTTCGGGCCGTTCTATCTGACGATCATCCTGGCCGGACTGGCCGCGGCGATCATCATGCCGCGGATCCCTCCGCTGTCCCGATTCCCCGATGAGTTCGCCGAGGGCATCACCGAGGACCCGCGCACCGCCTCCCACGCAGTGGTGGATCCGCAGCAGGGCGAGACGTCGCTGCTGGCCCGGGCATGGGAGAGCGCCCGACGCCGCGGCGCCTCGGTGCGGCTGGGCGCTGTGGCCCGCAGCGGAGTCTCCAACGCCTTGGAGATGTGGCTGGCGGTCATCCCGATCATCCTGGCGGTGGGCACCATCGCGGTGATCATCGCGGAGAACACCGAGCTCTTCACCTGGCTGGGCTACCCCTTCGTCCCGGTGCTGGAGGTGCTGCAGGTCCCCGAGGCCGCAGAAGCCTCCGAGACGCTGCTGATCGGGTTCGCCGACATGCTGCTGCCGGCGATCATCGGCAGCGGGATCGAATCCGAGATGACCCGGTTCATCATCGGCGCGCTCTCAGTGACCCAGCTGATCTTCATGTCTGAGACCGGCGGTATGCTGCTGGCCTCCCGGATCCCCGTGAAGTTCCACCACCTCGTGGCGATCTTCCTGCTGCGGACCCTGATCAGCCTGCCGATCATCATCGGGCTGGCACACCTGTTCTACTGAGCGCTGACGTGCCTGCGGCTGATCCTCAGTCACGCCTGAAGGCTCAGCCCCGGCCGTTGAGCCGCTGGGCGGTGAGCTTCTGCAGCAGGGCGCGGGCGCCGTCGGTGCGCAGGGTCTCCAACGCGTCCAGGTAGGGGCGGGTGAAGGCCTCGTGCTGGACCAGGTCGCCGAAGAGCTCCTCATCGCGGAGGAAGGCCAGCGGGTCCTGATCGTGCTGTGCGGCGGCCGCCATGACGCGGTCGCGCAGCCGGTCCACCACGGGCCACTGCTCGCCGTTCTCGCCGGTGCCCTCGGCGTACCGGGCCCAGGAGGCGACGATGGCCGCGCAGACGGTGACGTCGCGGCCGGCGTCGAGGTTCTCGCGGATCACCGGCATCATCCAGGTGGGGATGCGGTCGGAGGACTCGGCGGCCAGGCGGGCCAGCGTGTCCTTCACATGCTCGTTGGCGAACCGGGCGATCAGCTGATCCTTATAGGCGTCCAGATCGATGCCCGGGACCTCGGGCACGGTGGGAGTGCCCTCGTCGTCCATGTAGAGGAAGCGGGTGAACGGGGTCAGGTCCGGGTCCGTGCAGGCCTCGTGAGCGTAGGTGTGACCCAGCAGCAGGCCGAAGTAGGCGATGGCCTGGTGGCTGCAGTTGAGCAGGCGCAGCTTCATCAGCTCGTAGGGCTCCACGTCCTGGACCATCTGCACGCCGACCTCCTCGAAGGCCGGGCGGCCGGCGGGGAAGTCATCCTCCAGCACCCACTGGATGAAGTCCTCGGAGACCACGGGCCAGGCGTCCTCGATGCCATAGTCCTCGGCGATCATCGCGCGGTCCTCATCTGAGGTGACCGGGGTGATCCGGTCCACCATGCAGCTGGGGAAGGCCACGTTCTGCTCGATCCAGCCCGCCAGCGGCTCGGCGTGGGTCTGCTCATCCTTGCGGCGGGCGAAGGCCAGCACCATCTCCTTGGCCAGGTGACCGTTGCCGCGGACGTTGTCGCAGGAGAGCACGGTGAAGGGTGCGACGCCGGCTTCCCGACGGCGGCGCAGGGCCTCCACCACGTAGCCGAACATGGTCTGCGGGTGCACAGCCTGACCGGCCTGCGGCGCTGAGCCGTCCTGGCCGAAGTCGGCGTCGAGATCTGCGGCCACCGCAGGGGTCTCGTACTGGAACTCTCCGGTGGAGGGGTTGTAGTTGTAGCCGCCCTCGGTCACGGTCAGCGAGACGATCCGCACCGCCGGGTCCGTCATCCGCGACAGGACCTGCTCCGGGTCATCGGGGGCGAAGAGGTACTCCGCGATGGAGCCGATGACGCTGGCCTCCCGGAGACCGTCGGGGAACTTCGCGGCGAAGGTGTAGAGCCCGTCCTGCGCGGTCAGGGCGTCCCGCATGGCAGCGTCTGCCGGCATGAGCCCGACTCCGCAGACTGCCCACTCAGCGGAGTGGCCGGCGTTGAACAGCCGGTTCAGATAATAGGCCTGGTGGGCGCGGTGGAAGCCGCCCACACCGAAGTGCACGATGCCGACCTTCCGGCCCTCGAGACGGTAGTCGGGCACCGAGAGGGCGTCACCGTTGGCCGCTGCGATCTCCGGCAGAGTGGAAGCTGAGAGCAGAGTCATGCAGATCACACTATCAAACGAGCGCGTGGCTTCGATCATATGATCGGACGGGAGGGGAGGCGTGCTCAACAGTCTGCCGCCACGCCGAGTCCGCGTGTAGCGTTCACACTATGCTCCCCTCCCACCTCCGAGATCTGACAGACCAGGCGGTCGACTACGCCCGAGCACATCACCACGGCGAGGGGCACACCGTCGCCGCCGCCGTGCTGACGAAGTCCGGGGCCGTGATCTTCGGCCTGAACGCCTATCACTTCCTCGGCGGCCCCTGCGGCGAGATCGCGGCACTGGCGAACCATGCCGCACAGGCCCCCGATGACCCGATCGACGCTGTCGTCGCAGTCCACGGGCCCACCGGCGAGGTCATCGCCCCCTGCGGGAGATGCAGACAGGTTCTCTTCGACAAGGACCCCGAGATCCTCTCTGTCGTGCGGAGCCAGAGAGGGCTCGAAGCGATGCCGGTGCGGGATCTGCTGCCGCATGCGTTCGACCAGCGGTCCATCGACCAGGAGCAGCGCATCTACATGTGGGAGGGGTACGAGCAGAGCATCCGTGGCGGTTCCAAACGACAGACCGTCCGCGTAGATGATCCGTTCCGCCAAGGCCCCGCACTGCTGGTCTTCGAGAAGGAGAACGGGGCCGCTGTCTCACTTCCTGCGGACGTGACGGGCGTCGTGCACCTGCGCCGCACAGAACTCACCGAGGAGCACGCCCAGAAGGATGGATTCGACTCTTTGGCCGAGCTCCAGGCCGCCCTGGACAGGCACTATCCGAGCCTCCATGCCGATGCCCCTGTGGATGTGGTCTCGTTTCACGTGACGAACCGCGTCTGAATCAGGGGCCAGGGCGCCAGAGCGCAGGCTTTGAAGTCAGCCCTCCGACTCCGCCAGGCGGTCGGCCAGCTCAGCCGAGAGCACCAGATCATCCACGACGCCGGCCCGGACAGCGGCCAGCACGGCCTCCGGGTATTCCACGGCGGCGGCCACGGCGATCACGTGAGCACGCTTGAGCTGCTCAGGGCGCACCCCGATCACTCGATCCTCCATACCGGATTCCGCCACGTTGCCCTCGATGTCCATCAGGATTCCCGAACACTCCGAGACGACTCCTGCGGCACGCGCCCGCTCCTGCTCCTGCTCACTCATCCGACCCCACAGAGTGGAGGCCCCGGGGCCCCAGCCGCCGATGGCCACCACAGCGACATCCAGGGACGTCGCAGCCTCCAGGGCGGCGCTGACCTCCTCCAGGGGGCGCAGCGCGGCGGCCACCTCTGGAGAGTCGACGATCAGCGGAGTCGGCAATGGCCAGACCTGGCCGCCGGAGTAGGAGCCGAGGGTGTGGATCAGGGTGGAGGAGGCCGCCGTCGAGGATCCCGGAGCACTCAGGGGCCCGACCAATTGGACGATGTCCACCCGCGGGAGGGCGTCGAGGTGCTCGGGAAGGTGCATCAGAGTGCGCGACCAGGCGACGCCGAGCCGGCCGCCGTCGTGCACCCGCTGCGGAAGGATCTGAGCGACCTGCCGGGCCAGTGCCGAGCGCGTGGTCTCATCTGAGCGCTGCGGGACCACGGTGACTGAGTTGATCCCGAGCCGAGCAGCGAGGTCGCCGCGGCCGCTGCCTGCCTCAGTGGGGTCCACGATGGTGATCCGCACGACCCCCTCGTCCCGAGCCTGATCCAGCAGGCGGGCCACCTGGAAACGGGAGAGCCCGTGCCGTTTGGCGATCTCCACTTTGGAGAGACCCTGCAGGTAGTGCTCATCGGCCATCCTGGCCATGAGCGACAGGTCAGCTTCCTCCGACATTCGTCCCCCTTCAGGGAAGCGGCGCAGCTTCCCGTCGTCACGCTCATACGAGCATATATGATCGGCGTCACTTCTCACATGAGTGGCCGACGGCTCGTGACCAGGCGATTCGAGCGGGGTTTTAGCCCTTATGGACCGATTTTCGCCTTCATAAGGGCTAAAACCCCGCTCGAATCGCAGTGAGGGGGTTACTGGAAGTCCTCAGGAGGCATAGTCTCGGCACGGCCTTTGGTGGGGCGCGGATGCGTGCGGCGGTGCCGGATGGTCTCACTGATCAGATAGATCAGCGGGCCGACGATCGGCAGGAACAGCACGACGGCGGCCCAGGCCATCTTCTGCCCGCTTGAGTGGGAGGTCTGGACGATCACCATGAACGCAGCCACGATCAGGGCGGCGGCCGCGATGCCGCCCACCCGCAGCCACCACGGGATCGGCTCACCGGGCTCCAGGCCGAGGACGCTCAGCTGGACCGACCCCGACTCGAAGGCACCCCACAACATCTCCATAGACTCAGGGTAGGAGCCGGCGTCGTCTCCTCGAAAGGTCTGGTCGTCGCGCAGATGCCGCTCCCAGCGCGAAATCGCCGCTCAGCGCTGCGGCCAGACGGCTCCGTCGCGCTCAGCCATGAACTGGGCCAGCGCCGCGGCGTCATCGGTCATCAGACCGTCCACACCCATGTCCAGCAGTCGGCGCATCTCCTCCGGCTCATCCACCACCCAGACATGGACCTGCAGACCGGCCCGGTGACAGCGGCGGACGAACCCGGGCGTCACCACGCGGATCCGACCCTGGCTGATGGGGACCTGCACGCAGTCGATCTCGGTGGAGCGCCGACCCAGCCGCTGCATCAGGCCCAACGGCCCCAGCAGCACGATCAGCGCGGTGACCACCCACCCGCCCGACGTGGCAACCCGCCGGCTCAGCGCCCTGCGCACCCGGTGCCGGCGCGCGTCGTTGAAGCTGGCGGCCAGCACGCGGTCGTGAGCCCCGTGAGCCTCCACCAGCCGGGCGAACTCGTCGACCGAGGCGCCGTCTTTGAGGTCCACGTTCAGGTGGACGTCCTCCCACCGGGTCAGCAGCTCCTCGAACCTCAACAGCGGCTCACCGCTGGCGCGCAGCCGCAGGCCCGCCAGCTGCTGCCAGGTCTTCTCGCTCAGCGGGCCGGTGCCGTCGGTGATCCGCTCCAGCGTCTCATCGTGGAAGACCACCAGCACCCCGTCCGAGGAGGTGCGCACGTCGATCTCCAGATAGCGGTAGCCCATCGCCACGGCGGCCTCGAAGGCGGCCATCGTATTCTCCCGGGCCGGGTCCCCACCGCGGTGGACGAAGGCCAGCGGCGAGTGATGGAGGTCCACCGACCCCGCAGCGCCGGGCCGCGAGTTCAGCAGATAGGGGACTGCCCTATAGGGGTGCTCACGGTAGGGCACGCGCGCCCTCCAGCAGCTGTTCGATGACCTGGGCGACGCCGTCGTCGTCGCAGTCTGCGGTGACGTGATGGGCGGCCGACTGCGCCATCGGGTGCGCCGAGCCGACGACCCATGACGTCCCGGCCCACTGCAGCATCTCGATGTCGTTGGGCATATCGCCGAAGGCGACCACGCCCTCCGCCCCCACACCGAACTCAGCACTGACCCGCTGGAGCGCCGAGGCCTTGTTGACCCCCTTCGCCGAGAGCTCCAGCAGGCTCACCCCCGGGGCCGAATGGGTCACGCTGAGCAGGTGCCCCACCCGCTCACGCACCTTCTCCAGAAACAGGTCCGCATCCATGGCCGTGGTCTTCACCAGCAGCTTCACCACACGGTCCGCCGCATGCCCGACGCCGACCTCCCCGCCCGGCGTGCGGGCGGCGCCCAGGGCGTCACGTTCCAGCGTCTCGTCCAGAGGGCCCAGCCGCAGCGTGTCCTCGGTGACCCCCGCGGCACGGCGGCGATCCTCTTCGAAGAAGAGCGAATCCTTCAGGAACTCAGGCTCCGAGTGCAGATGCTCCAGAGTCTCAGCGGCGAAGGAAGCCTGCCGGTCGATGTCCAGGATCAGGTCCTTGGCCTCGAAGAGCGCCTCTGCCTCCAACGGGTCCTCCCGCAGCAGCCGATCTTCGGCCAGGTCATAGACCACCGCGCCGTTGGAGCAGATCACCGGCCCGATGGCACCCAGGGCGTCGCTGACCGGCTTGAGCCACCGCACCGGACGCCCGGTGACCAGCACGATCTGCACTCCTGCCTCACGGGCGGCGTGGAAGGCGGCCACGGTGCGGCTGCTCACCGTCCCGGAGACCGCCGAGCGATAGCTCAGGATGGTGCCGTCGATGTCGCTGGCGATGAGCCGCAGGGTCCGCGCGTCGATCCCAGCCATGATCAGCTCTGCGGGGCGGTGCCGGCTGCGCGGTCCGCCTCCACCGCTGCGACCAGCTCGGTCGCCGTCGGGGGCTGTGCGCCGAAGCGCGAGGAGGTGATCGCCGCGGCACGGGCGGCTGTGCGCAGCACCGTTCTGACCTGGTCCAGGCTCAGGTCATGCAGGGCCTGGCGCTGGTCCGCCCCCAGCAGCACCATCTCACGCAGCGTGGAGAGTGTGGCGGCCATGAAGGAGTCTCCCGCACCCACTGTGTCAGCGACTTCGATGGGGAAGGCCGGCTGCTCGGCGAACCCGGAGCGGGCCAGGGCCATCGCCCCGGAGGCGCCGCGGGTGACGGTGATCAGCGCCGGACCCAGATCCAGCCACGCGCGCATGGTCTCCTCATGGCTGCGCTCGGGGTAGAGCAGGTCGATGTCATCGGTGGAGGCCTGGACCACATCGGTCAGAGCCAGCATCTCCTCCACCTGGGAGCGGGCCTCCTCGCGGTTCGGGATGATGGAGGGCCGGTAGTTGGGGTCATAGGAGATCGTGGCGGTCTCCCGGGCGCGGTGGAGCACGCCTTTGACGGTCTCCGCGCCGGGCTGCATCATCGCACCGATCGAGCCGGTGTGGAGCAGCTCCAGCGCGTCAGCGGAGGTGCCGCGGTCGCGGAGCAGCTCGCAGTACTTCTCCTCGAGCTCCTCGGCGGAGGGCAGCGTCCAGTCGATGCTGAACTCATAGGTGGCCTGGCCGGTGGGGTCCAGCGTGGCCTCGGCGACGGAGGTGGGGGCGTCGTCGGCCTCCAGCAGCGGCGTGATGCCCTGGGACCGCAGGCTGCGAGCGATCATCCGTCCGTACTCGTCGTCCCCGCGACGACCGGCGAAGACCACCTCGTGGTCGAGGCGGGAGAGCCCCACCGCCACGTTGAACGGACTGCCGCCGACGTGCGCCTTGGGGGCAGACGTCTCCGAATGGACGACATCCACCAAGCATTCGCCGATGACTGCTAGGTATGAACTCACGCCTCTAAACTACCTCACATTCAGCGGCTGACCGGGCCGAAGTGCTGGAACTCGGTGAAGCCGCCGACCGCGTTGCGCAGCGGCAGCTCCGGGCGGCGGCTGCGCAGCAGGTCCAGCCCCTGCCGCGAGCGCGCACCGATCTTGCAGTACAGCACCAGCGGGCGCTCCTCGGTGGCGTCCTCGGCGCCCGGGACCTCCACATCGGGGTCGGCCAGCTGATGCAGCGGGACGTTGACTGCGCCCTCGGCATGCCCCATGGCGTACTCCCAGGGTTCGCGGACGTCGACGACGACGGCGCGCCCCTCCCGGATCCGGCGGTTCAGCTCACCGGGGCTGATGTCGTGCTGGTCGTAGGGAACTCCCACGAAGGGGTCGATCTCTCCCGGGATCACCGGGATGTCAGGCTGGTCGGCCATCTCGTCCTCGCTCTGCTGCGTGTGTGCCGGCTCGGGGTCGAACCCGCCGAGCCCGGTCACATCGGCGCCGATCTCGGTCACCGGTTCACGCTCCGGATCCGGCTTCAGCGTGATCTCGCGGAAACTCGCCGCCAAGGCGTCGTAGGAGAGCACCCGGCCCAGCAAGGGCTTGCCGACGCCGGCCAGGAACTTGATGGTCTCGGTGGCCATGAGCGTGCCGATCACTCCGGGCAGCACTCCGAGGACACCGGCCTCGGCGCAGGTGGGGACCTCGCCGGCGTCGGGTGGCTCCGGATAGAGGTCCCTGTAGGTGGGGCCGCGGCCGCCGTCGGGCCAATGTTCGGCGCTCGGAGCGGACCAGAACAGGCTGACCTGCCCGTCGAATCGCAGGATCGACCCGCTGACCAGGGGCTTCCCAGCGATCTCGCAGGCATCAGAGACCACGTAGCGGGTGGCGAAGTTATCGCTGCCGTCCACCACGATGTCGGCCGGCTCCACCAGCTGAAGGGCGTTCTGCGGGGTGATGGGCTCGCGGATCTCACGGATCCGGACCTCGGGGTGCAGCCCGCGCATGACCTCAGCCGCAGACTCGGTCTTGGGCCGACCGATGGATTCCTCCGAGTGGATGACCTGACGGTGGAGGTTGGAGCGGTCGACCACGTCATGGTCGATCACGTCGATGCTGCCCACTCCGGCTGCGGCCAGGTAGGTCAGGATGGGCGAGCCGAGGCCTCCGGCACCGACCACCAGGACCCGGGCGTTCAGCAGGGCGGTCTGGGCCTGGGGGCCGAAGCCGACGAGCGAGAGGTGCCGCTGGAAGCGTTCCAGCTGACTCTGGGAGTACTGGGAGAGGTCGGTCATCAGGTGAGCTCTTCGACGGGGTTGATCAGGCCTTCGAACGTGGAGGAGGCCTGGGCGTGTTCGCGGCGCGGGATCCGTCCGGCGCTGCGGGAGAGGTAGCCGGCCTCCACGGCGCGGCGGGTGGCCTGGGCCATGGCGGTGGGCTTCTGGGCGCGGGTGACCGCGGAGGCGACCAGTACGGCGTCGCAGCCCAGCTCCATGGCCTGGGCGGCCTCGGAGGCCGCGCCGATGCCGGCGTCGAGCACCACCGGAACGTCTGCCCGGGAGGCGATGAGCTCGATGTTGTGCGGGTTCAGGATGCCCAGGCCGGTCCCGATGGGGGCGCCCAGCGGCATCACCGCGGCGGCGCCGGCGTTCTCCAGGCGCAGCGCGGTGGCCGGGTCATCGATCGTGTAGACCATGGGGATGAAGCCGCGGTCGGCCAGCTGCTCGGTGGCTTCCAGGGTCTCGATCACATCCGGCAGCAGCGTGTGCTCGTCGGCGATGACCTCCACCTTGATCAGGTCGGTCTCCAGGGCTTCGCGGGCCAGCTCAGCGGTCAGGACGGTGTCCTTGACCGTGTAGCAGCCGGCGGTGTTGGGCAGGATGTCGATGCCCAGGCGCTCCAGCATGGAGAACACACTGGTCTTGGTGTCCGGGCTGTAGCGGCGCATGGCCACTGTGGTCAGCGTGGTCCCGGAGGCGATGAGCGCCTTCTCCAGGGCCTCCAGGTCGGTGATGCCGCCGGTGCCCATGATCAGGCGGTTCTGCAGGGTGTATCCGCCCACCTGCAGGGCGGGCACATGGACGTCAGGGACGTCCTGGGTGAGGGTCTCAGTGGTCATATGTCAGCCTCCCTGGACTGCTGTGACGATCTCCAGCTCCTCGCCGCCGCTCAGCTGCGTGGCGGCCCAGCGGCTGCGGGGGACCACGGCAGAGCCGACTGCGACGGCGACGCCGAGCCGACCGCCGTCGGCGGGGGTGCCGTCGGCGTTGAGCTCGCGCCCGGTCACCTGAGCGACGGCGTCGACGAGCGTGGCGTCTTCGGGCAGCTTCACGTCTTCTTCATTGATGCTGACAGTGAGCATTCTTCTCCGCTCGGGTCTCAAAGGGGCTTCAGGGGGAACGTCTGCTGAGATGAGAATGTTCCACGCGGTCCAGCGCCATCGACTCCAGCATGGCGGCGTCCCGCTCCCCCAGTTTCTCACTGTTGAGCAGAGCAGCCGAGAGCCTGGCCGCCAGCGGGGCCAGCAGGATGCCGTGGCGCGAGAATCCGGTGGAGACCACGACGCCGGAGTGCCCCGCCAGTGCGCCCAGATACGGCCGGTCGTCAGGGGTCCCGGGGCGCGCACGGGTGGTGATCTCAACCAGCTCCATGTCCTTGAGCCCCGGCAGTACGGCCACCGCGTCATCCAGCAGCTCCTGGACCGAACCGGCATGCGTCCCGGCCAGCCCGTCCTCGCGGGAGGAGGCCCCGACCACCACGCCGCCGTCGCCGTCGGTGCTCTCCGGTCCGCGGGGGACCAGATAGACCGAGCGGCCGCGGACCTTCGCACGGACGGTGGTCTGGACAGTGCCCGGTTCTCCGCGCAGACGCAGGACATCGCCGTAGACCGGCCGCAGCCGCAGCGGGGCAGCCTCGGGCAGGCCGGCGATCTCCGGATAGCCCAGGCCCGGGGCGATCAGCACCTTCTCCGCGGTGACGGTCTGCCCGTCCTCGAGAGTGACCGTGTAGGCGGAGGCCGGGGTGCCCACACCGGAGGCGGAGGTGTCCGCGTCAGCGCTCTCGGGCGCTGCGTCCACCCGCACGGCGCGGGCCTGCACCCAGGTGACCGGCGGGCCGACGTCGGGAAAGTCTGCGGCGAGCGCCGAGCCGCGCCCTGAGGTGCCCAGGTCAGCGTTGAGCGCGGCCATGGTGCAGCGCAGCAGCTGCCGAGGATCCACCTGGTGGTCCGACGGCACATCCCAGGCTTTGGCCAGGCCGGGTGCCAGGGAGGGCTCGCGGCTGCGCAGCTCGCGGGAGCTCAGCGGGGCCACCTCCATGCCGTGGGCCTGCTGGACGTCGACCAGGTCGGCGACGGCGTCGCGGTCGGAACGGTCCGCGGCCAGCAGGATGGTGCCGTTCTCCCGGTAGCCGGTGGGGGTCTCCACGGCCCGCGCCAGCGTAGCCAGGAAACCCGGATACTCAGCCCGGGAGGCGGCCATCAGCGGCCACAGCTCGTCCTGGCCGTACTGGACCTCGCTGACGGGGGCGAGCATGCCGGCCGCCGCATAGGAGGCGTCCCGGCCGGCGTCGGGCGCGATGACGGTGACCGCGTGCCCAGCAAGCCGCAGCTGCCAGGCCGAGAGCAGCCCGACGACGCCGGCGCCGATCACCGCAGTGTGGGGACGGTGGTCCGTTGAGGCCGTCATGCCGGATCACCCCCGTCGGGGTCGGCGGCCAGCTGGGCCGCGGCGGCCTCGTGGTGGGCCTGCTCGCCGGTCTCCAGCGCATAGAGGCCGTAGCCCACCGCGCCGGCGGACCAGAGCAGCCGGCAGTGCTCCAGCAGGTGCTCGGTCGGCTGACCGCCGGAGTCGGCATAGGCCTCCACCGCCGCGGCGAAGACCTCCTCGCCGCCGAGGGCATAGGAGAAGACGAGGTCGCGGGCGGGGTCGTCCACCCGAGCAGTGGTCCAATCGATGACTCCGGTGATGGCGCCGGACTCATCCACCAGCACGTGACCCGGGTAGATCTCTCCGTGGGTCATCACCGTGCGCTGGGGCCAGTAGGCGTCCTCGGACAGCCAGTGCCGCCACTGGTCGGTGCGCTTGGGGTTGACCTGAAAATGGGTGGTGACCTTCTCGATGTCCTCACGCCACTGCTGACGGACCTGCTGGGGCGTGCGGACCTCGACGCCGGCGGTCCGGGCCCGCTCGGCGTCGATGCTGTGCAGCTGCGCGAGCAGCGCGCCGAAGCGCCGCGCGTAGTCGGCGGAGGTGGGGTCCACGGTCCAGTGCGGCTCACCGTCCTGCAGCGTCATTCCGGCGATCCCGGGCACGGCGGGGTAGGCGATGAGCTCTCCGCTGCGGATGCGCCAATCCGGCACGGCAACCTGCAGATGGGCGCCGACCAGGTTCAGGACGGCGGCTTCTGCGGCCATCGTCTCCACCACGGAGGCCCGGCGAGGGACCCGCAGCACCCAACGCTGGCCGGCGCCGTCTGCGGCAAGGGCGACCTGATAGTCCAGCCCGAAGTCCACGAACTCCACTGACTCCTCAGTGAGGTTCAGCCCGTGACGCGTAGCCAGGGCGAGCAGGTCAGCGGGGGTCTCGGGGACTGGGTTCACGGCGGGGGCGTCTTCGGCGGCAGGGTCCACCCCTGCAGGATACCCATGCAGAGGGAGGAGCTTCTGGGAGCGTCTCTGTGAAGGCAGCCCGATGGTGCGCGCTTCCTGCGCGAGGTGCCGCTCCGGGCAGTGAGCCAGGTAGTGGGCCGGGGACAACGAAGGCCGGACACCTGATCGAGGTGCCCGGCCTTCATGCTGCGGAGCGGGCGACGGGAATCGAACCCGCGTCGTCTGCTTGGGAAGCAGAAGCTTTACCATTAAGCTACGCCCGCTTGGCCGCCGTCCGTGTGCGAGTGATCCCGCCTCAGGACGACGTGTTGACCATCCTAGCCTTTCAGCAGATCGGCTGGACGTCCACCCTTCAACCTGGAATTCAACCCTGAGTCTGGCGCTGGCTCTGCTCGGCCTGGGCCGCCTGACCCTGAGCCTGCTGATCCCGGTGCGCCTCACGATAAGCCAGTGCCGCCGCACCCGCGGCCATGACCAGCCGCGGCGCAGGGACACGCATACGCCGCAGCGCACGCTCAGCCGCATCATCAGCCCACCAGGCGAAGCGCCATGTCCCGTAGGTGAATCCACCGGCCACCAGCGCCGCCGACGAGCGGGTGACCCAGCTGACCTGCGGGCGGCCCGCTTCTTCGCGTGCCCCTGACTCGCGTGCCTCTGACTCGCGTGCCTCTGACTCACGTGCCTCTGCGGAGGAGTCCGACGACGCCGATTCCTCCGGATCAGTGTCTCCGCACTTGCTGCCCAGCGCCTTGAGCAGCCCGGACATCGCTCCCGGGGTCAGCGCCACAGCCGCGACCAATCCGGTGCTGCCCCAGGTCATCCCCTGCTTGAGCCATCCGGGGTACCTCCGGGCGGGAAGGAGGCTGAGGGCACCGACCACAGCCGCCTGGGAGACGGGGCCCCACCACCGGGGGTTCTCAGCGGCCTCACGCGCGGCCCGCCGACCGGCCCTCGTCTCGGCACTGGAGGGGGCGGCGTCGGGAACTTCAGGGCGGCCAGGCTCATCGCTGAAGGAACTCATGCCCCCACCTTAGGCACGCAGCCCTGCCCCAGACACCTGCCACCCTCGTTTTACCAAGCACTTCTCGGATTACCCTCCCGTATACGGGCAGGTAATCCGGATTCCGCTTGGTAAAACGAGGGTGTGGGGTGCGTCACCCGCCGGAAGATCCGAGGGGCCGTCGGCGTTCGCCATGGTCAGATGCCGTCTATCGAAGGAGTCTGCCGCCCATGAGCGTCACCACCGTCCCCGCCCTCGACAACAAGTCTCTGGACGCCCTGTTCTCCGGGCGCCACACCACCAACTTCTTCGCCGAGGCCCCGGTGGACCCGGCGCTGGTGCGTGAGTCCTACGAGGACGCCCGCTGGGCACCGACCTCCATGAACATCCAGCCGCTGCGCATCACCGTGCTGCAGAAGGGCTCAGTCCGCGACTCCGTCGTCGAACACATGATGAAGGGCAACCAGGCCAAGACTGCCGCCGCTCCGCTGACCGTGGTGGCCGCCCTGGACCCGAACTGGCATGAGCACATGAACACCCTGTTCCCGGCGGTCCCGGGCCTGCGGGAGAACTTCGCCGACCAGCCGGAGAACCGCCTCGCGATGGGCCGGGACAATGCGTTCCTGCAGCTGGGCTACCTGCTGCTCTCCCTGCGCGCCCACGGACTGGAGGTCGGACCGATGACCGGGCTGGACGCAGAAGGCATCGACTCGGTGATCCACACAGAGACCGGATGGAAGACCCTTGCCGTGGTGAACGTGGGGCACGGCGCGGACAGCTCCGTGGACAATGCCCAGCACCCGCGCGGGGCACGGTTCGAGTTCGAGCAGGTCAGCCAGACCCTCTGAGCTTCTGAGCCCCCAGGTTCTGAGCCCTCGGAACCCCAGAACCCTGACGCGCAGCGCTCAGGCGGGGAGCTGCTCCCGCAGCGCCGCTGCGGCGGTGCGGGCATCCTCCGCCTGAGTGACGGCGCGCACGACGACGACCCGGTCGGCCCCGGCTGCGGTCACCTCGCCGATGGTCTGGGCATCGATGCCGCCGATGGCGAAGAAGGGTTTGGAGGACTCCAGCTCTGCGGCCTGCTGGGGCAGTGCCAGCCCGACGGCGGCACGCCCAGGTTTGGTCGGGGTCTCCCACACCGGGCCTGTGCAGAAGTAGTCCAGCCCGATGTCCCCGTCGGCCTCCCGGACCTGGTCGAGAGTGCGGCAGGAGCGTCCGATGACCACATCGTCACCCAGGATGAACCGAGCCTGCTCCGTAGAGAGATCATCCTGACCCACGTGGAAGACATCCACGTCGGCCAGCAGCGCCAGATCGGCGCGGTCGTTGGCCGCCGAGAGACCACCCTGCTCGTCTGCCACCTGCTTGAGCAGGGAGAGCGCGGCGAGCTCGGTCTGGGCGGATACCTGCTTGTCACGGATCTGGATGATGTCGACTCTCCCGGCATAGGCCTCGGAGAGGAAGATCCGCAGGGCCTCGAAGTCCAGCTCCTCCACAGGCCCGGCCTCAGGGCGGGAGATGAACCGCTGCACATCGGTGCAGACGTAGAGCCGGGAGGCGAGCAGCCGCTCGCGGCGGAGCTCTCCGAGGTGGCTGGGATCCGGGGTGCTGGCCGTCGTATCCGTCATGCCTCCAGCCTACTCCCGGGACGCCAACCCGCCAGGGGTCCAATCTATGGGATGCGGAGGGCCGGCCGTTGACGGCGCCGCCTCCGGGTCCGACGATGTGAACCGTGTCCGACTCGTCACCTGCACCTGGATCGGCGCCCACGGCCGCGCCTGCGGATCAGAGCCCGCGCAGCGCCAAGCTCGCCGTCACCGTCTTCCCTCTGCTGATCATCGGCGGCGCCCTGCTGGCCCTGCTCATGCCGGGGACCTTCGCCCCGCTGAACGCCGGGGTGACCTACGCGCTGATGATCATCATGTTCGGCATGGGCCTGACCCTGACCCTGCCGGACTTCGCTCTGGTCCTGAAGCGTCCGACGAGGTGAGCATCGGCGTCGCGGTGCCGTGGGGCAGGCTGGCTCTGATCTGGTGTGCGGCCGCAGGCGCTGCGCTGCTGGCGGCCTGGCTGCCGGCGCGCAGCTTCGCCCGGACTCCGCCCGCTCAGGGTCTGGCAGGCTGAGCCGATCCATCCAAGCTGAGCCGAACCGGCGGGAAGGCCGCACGCAGACGTGTGCCCGCTCCGGAGAGCATCCGGAGCGGGCACACGTGTCATCTGAGGGTATCGGCGGCTGTCCCCGCTGATCAGGCCTGGGCGACCACCTGGAGGAAGGAGCGGTTGAAGTCCTCCAGGTCATCCGGGGTGCGAGAGGTGATCAGGCCGTTGCTGACCACGGCGGACTCGTCCACCCACTCGGCGCCTGCGTTGACCAGGTCGGTCTTCAGGGACGGGTAGCTGGTGACCCGCTGGCCCTCGACGCCGCCGACTTCGGTGAGGATCCAGGGGCCGTGGCAGATCGCGGCGATGGGCTTGCCGGCGTCCACGAAGCCCTTCACGAACTCGCGGGCCTTCTCATCCACGCGCAGTGTGTCGGCATTGATAGTGCCGCCGGGGAGCACCAGAGCATCGAAGTCCTCGGAGCTCACGCTGCCCAGCTGGTGGTCGACGTCGAAGTGGTCGGCGTGGTCCCAATCTCCGGTCATCGCCTGCAGCGAGGACTCGTTGGGCGAGACCACCTTCGCGGCGCCGCCGGCGTCCTGGATGGCGGCCAGCGGCTCGGTCAGCTCAGGCTGCTCCACGCCGTCGGTCACCAAGAGTGCGATGGTCTTTCCTGCGATGGTCTGATCAGCCATGATGTGCTCCTTCTGGATCGAAGTGTGACCTTCCACCTGTGGCCAACACATCAGCTGCGCATCTTCTTCCAGGATCAGCGCATGGTAAGCAGGGAGAAGAGAAGAAGGAGCACCACGATGCCGAAGCCCTCCGCAGAATCCGACCCTCAGGGTCCGCCCAGCCGCCCTGCCATCACACTGCCCGATGCCGGCCACCAGCTGCTGGCCGGCGCCGGCGAGCGCGTCTTCGCGCGCCTGCTGGACGGCGTGCTGCTCTTCGCCCTGCTGATGCCGGTGGTGATCGCCGCGCAGGTCAGCGCCCAGGATCCGGAGTCGGCGTCGCTGAATCTGCCCATCTGGCTGCTCCTGCTGCCGGTGCTGCTCTATGACCCGCTGATGCTGCGCTGGCGGGGAGCGACCGTCGGCAAGATGATCGTGGGGCTGAAGGTGCTGCGCCTGGACACCGGCCAGGTGCCCCGGATGAACCCGGCCGTGCTGCGCTCGGTGCTGCTGGTGCTCTTCGGTCTGCCGCTGTGGGCGCTGCCCGACCCCTGGCACCTGCTGGGCCTGCCGGTGGTGGCCGCGCTGGTGGTCAACCTCGTCCAGCAGCCGCAGCGGCAGGGCTGGCATGACCGGGCGGCGTCGACCGTGGTGGTCAACTCCCGGGAGTCACGCCGGATCCGCTGAGCGTGTGGGTGAGCTCTGGGCCAGCCCCAGCGGAAAGTTCTACCCCTCAGACGACATCTCACCCCGGGTACGCCGGCTGAGATGTCGCGAACCAGGTAGAACTTCGCCGTGGCGGGAGCTGTCGACATCCGAACAGAGCTGGTGGCACCGCGTGAGAGAGCATGGAGTTCAGTGCACAGCTCCTGCATAGGGCCCTCTGTCAGGGCCCGACCCACCGACCTCAACCGCACCTGAGGAGGAGTACCCATGAAGGCACTTCAGTACGTCACCGTCGGCCAGGCCCCCGAGATCCACGAGGTCCCGCTTCCAGAACCTGGACCCGGGGAAGTGCGGCTGAAAGTCACCGCTGCCGGGGCATGCCACTCGGACAGCTTTGTCATGGGACTCTCAGAGGAGCAGTACGCCGCCTACGGCTACCCGCTGCCGATGACTTTGGGACACGAAGGAGTCGGCATCGTCGACGCCCTGGGCGACGGCACCACCGGCATCGATACCGGTGCGGCTGTGGCGGTGTATGGCCCGCGGGGCTGCGGGCGGTGCCACTCCTGCGCGCAGGGCTTCGAGAACTACTGCCCTCATGCTGCACAGCTGGGCATCGTGCCCCCGGGACTGGGCACCGACGGCGCGATGGCGGAATACATGATCGTCTCTGACACGAGGCTGCTGGTCCCAGGAAGCGTCGCCGTGGTGATCGGCGTGGGCGGTTGGGACACATCGCGGTGCAGCTGCTGCGTCGACTGACCTCAGCCACTGTGGTGGCGCTGGATGTCACCGAGAGCAAACTGGAGTTCGCCCGCGAGGTGGGGGCGCACTACGCCTTCCATTCCGATGAAGAGGCCGCTGATGCGGTGCGCCGGGAAGTGAGTTCTGAACCGGTGGCCGCAGTGTTCGACTTCGTGACCAACGACGCGGTGATGAAGACCGTCGACGCGCTCAGCGGCCCCCGCACCGACATAGTGCTGGTCGGAGCCGGCGCCGTGTCCCGACCGGTCGGCCTGCTGGGTCAGCCCTACGGTTCCCGCGTGCGCGCACCGTACTGGGGCGCACGCCCGGAACTGATGGAGGTCATTGACCTCGCCCGCACCGGCCAGCTGACTGTGGAGACTGAGCGCTTCAGCCTCGATGACGCCCCGGAGGCGTACCGCCGCCTGCACGACGGCGAACTGCGCGGTCGCGCCATCATCACACCCTAGACGTGGTGCCGACGGCCGGCCAGCCAATCAGGCCCTCAGTTCAGCTTCAGGGACAGTCGCCCGGCAGGCTGTCCACCGCATCCATCGTGCAGCGGAACAGGCTCGGGTTGGCCTCGGCCGGGGGCTGCCAGACGTCGACGGCCTGCTCGAAGGCGTGGGCGTAGCCCAGCAGGTCGGCGTCGGACCATTCGGTGCCCAGGAACATCAGAGCGGCCGGCTGCGTCCCGGGATCCAGGTAGCCGCTGGGCACACTGACCGTGGGATAGGCGGCCCGCGCCCCAAGTCCCACAGTGGAGCCGTCCGAGACGATGGCGTCCAGGTTCTCCTCCTCCAGCGTGCCGTCGATGGAGGACCGACTCTGCTCCAGGCCCTGGTCCCGGTCGGCCTCATAAGCGGCGTTCTCCGCCGGGTCGTCCAGGTCGATCCCGGCAGCCTCCTCCAGCAGCCCCTGGCCGAACTTCAGAGCAGCCTCGGAGTTCTCCTCGTTGTAGGCGATGATCTCCTCCAGCGAGCCCATCGGCGCGTCGCCGGGCAGCTGCGCGAGGTACTCATCGAGGTCTCGGCCGAACTCCGCCAGCAGGATGTCATCAGCCTCCGTGGAGCCCAGCGGGTCGATCTCCACCAGCTCAGCACCGTGGTCCTCGAGCACCTGCAGAGCATCCTCATAGACCGCAACGCCGGCCGGGTCGCCGTTCTGCCCGTCCTCATCAGGCTCATGCTGGGAAGGCAGGTAGCCCAACCGGACGCCCTCCAGGGAGGCACCGTCCACGGCCTCGGTCAGCTCCTCCGGATCCAGCTCAGCGTCCGGATCAGTCATGGCGGAGGCCAACAGGGCCGCGTCCTCCACCGTGCGGGTCATGGGGCCGGCAGTGTCCTGGGTGGAGGAGACCGGCAGCATGCCCTCCTGGCTGACCAGGCCCACCGTGGGCTTATGCCCCACCACGGAGTTCGACTCTGCCGGCAGCAGGATGGAGCCGGAGGTCTCCGTCCCCACCGCGGCGGCGGCCAGGCCCACGGCGGCGGCCACTCCGGAGCCGGAGCTGGAGCCGCTGGGGGATTCGGTCACGTCATAGGGGTTGAGCGTCTGCCCGCCCAGCGAGCTGTACCCCGCAGGAGCATCCGAGCTCATGAAGTAGGCGAATTCGCTGAGATTGGTCTTGCCCAGCACGATCGCCCCGGCCTCCCGCAGGGCCTCCACCAGGGCCGCGTCCTCCTCGGGGACGGAGTCGGCCAGGGCCGCGGAACCGGCCGTGGTGGGAAGGCCGCCGACGTCGATGTTGTCCTTGATCAGCACCGGAACTCCGTGCAGAGGACCGCGCAGCTCGCCGTCCTCGCGCTCGGCGTCGAGAGCCTCTGCCTCCTCGACGGCGTCGGGGTTGAGCATGCGCACAGCGTTCAGCGCCGGCCCGCTCTGATCCAGAGCCTCGATCCGCTCCGTATAGGCCTCGACCAGCTCCTCGGAGCTGACCTCGCCGTCCTGCAGAGCCTGCGCCACCTCGGTGAGCCCGACGCCGGCCAGATCCAGCTCCACCTCTTCGTCCACCGGGTGCTGGGCGTAGGTCTGCTGGTGCTCAGTGGTCCCGGAATCCGAGTCTCCGGCGCAGGAGGTCAGGGCCAGGGCGGCCAGGGCAGCTGCCGCCGTGGCGCCGGCGAGACGGGAGGGGGTCAGGCGCGCGTACGGGTGAGCAGACATCGACGACGGATTTTACCGAGGCTTCCTGACCTGTTGCTGACCATCGGCTCAGCGCCGCCTCCGTGCTTTCGGGGAGGAGGGGCGGCGGCCGGAACGCGCGGGACCGGACGACTTCCCGCGGGGCTTCTGCTGGGACGTTCTGCTTGTGGTGCCGCTCTTGGCGCCTGTGTTCTTGGCCGAGCCCTTGCCGGAACCCTTGGGGGCGCCCGTGGCCGCGGGGGTGATGGCGCTGCGTCCGCTGCCGGGCTTGCGGCCGCGGGCCACCCCGATGAACTCCTGGATGAGGTCGCTGTCCTTCTCCTTGAGCCAACCCAGGCCCACCTCGTAACCGGGGATGTCCTCGACCCGGCGGATGACGATGTCCTTGCGCGAGAGCATCCGGGCCACGGAATTCGGCAGGATCAGCAGGCCCGCTCCGGAGGCGACGACTTCCAGGGCGATGCGCTCGGCACGGGCGAGCTCACCTCCGGCGAGCGGCTCGTGCGGGTCAGGCTCCTGGCCGGGGGTCATCGCCGCCGGTTCCAGGAAGGGCTCCTCGGCGATCTCCTCCCAGGTCACCGACTCCTCGGCGGCGGCGATCCAGTGATCCTGGGCCGCGCAGACCACCGGTTCCTCGCGGTAGAGCAGCACCCGGGAGAACTGGTCCTTGTCCAGATCGGGCTCGCCCTCACGCAGCCGGACGTAGCCGACGTCGGCGGTGCCGTGCTGCAGCCGGGCCAGCTGTCCGGCGTCGTCGTAGTAGTCCACGCTGAGACGAAAGTCCGGATAGCGCTCCCGCCACCGGGAGACCCATTTGTCCGGCGTGGCGCCGGGGATCGCGCCCAGCGTCAGCGCGCTCTGCGCAGCGTGCTGCGGGCTCTGCGCGGCGTGCTGCGGGTTCTCGCCGCCGTCCTGCTGGTCCTGATCCTCCATCCCCTCAGTCTATGAGGAGCAGAGCCGAGGATCAGTCGTCATCCTCATCCTCGACGTCGTCACCCGGGCCCTCGTAGAAGACCTCGTGGGCGGTTTCGCGGAGGGCCCGCGGATGTGTCGAATTCTCGGGAACTGCTCTCCTCAGAGGCCTGGTTCCCAAGAATTCAGCACATCGGAGCCGAGCCCAGTCCGCCCAGGGGCCTCAGGCCACCTTCTCCTTGAGGAAGGTGACGGCACGGTTCCACGCCAGCTCGGCACGCTCGGAGTCATAGGTGCCCATGAGGTTCTCATCGTTGTGGAAGGCGTGGCCGGCGTCGTAGTAGAAGAACTCCACCTGCGCGCCGGACTCCTCGCGAATCTGCTGCTCTTGCTGATGAGCCTTCTCCGGCGGGTACATCTGGTCCTGATTGGCGTAGTGGCCCTGCACTGCGGCCTGGACTCCGGTGTAGACCTCCGGGACGGCCTGGCCCACGCCGTAGAAGGGCACGGCGGCCGAGACCTTCTCGCCCTGCTGAGCAGCCAGAGCGAGCACGAAGCCGCCTCCCATGCAGAAGCCGATGGCACCCACTGTGGAGGAGGTGACCTTCTCGTGCTCGAGCAGGAAGTCGGTGGCGCCAGCCAGCTGGCGGGCCCCCTCTTCGGCCGGCAGCTTGGACATCATCTCCCCGGCCTCGTCACCGTCGTGGGTGATCCATCCGCCGTAGAGGTCCGGGGCCAGAGCCACGAAGCCCTGATCAGCCAACCGGTCGGCGACGTCCTTGATGTGGTCGGTCAGACCCCACCACTCCTGGATCACGATGACTCCGGGGCCGGATCCCGACGCCGGCAGCGCCAGGTAGCCGTGGCCGGTCTCGGTCACATCGGAGTTCGGAAGCGGGAAGGTGATGTTCTGATGCGGAGTCTTCTCAGCCATGGCACCGACTCTAGTAGCGAACTCTCCTGATAGAAATAGACCAGATCTAGGAGTGCAGAACGCGAAGAGTCAGGGGGTGTCACTGTGCCGTCGCACATCATCACCGCGGTGCTGTCAGTGGTGGTCATCCTCCTGCTGCTGAACCTGGTCGTGGCGCTCATCGTCTTCGCCCGCCGCGGTCTGGCCCGGCACTGGCTGCTGGTGATCCTGCTGGCCGGCACCAGCGGCGCCGCCCTGGCCGGGATCCTCGGGGTGCTCGCTGAGGACGGCGAGCGCTACGTGGACGTCGCCCTGGTCCTGACCGGCACGGCCGCCGTGACCGCGGCAGTGCGTGCAGGAGCCCGACGCCGGCGCCTCCCCGCTCAGCCCGCAGACACCTCCGCGCCCCGGGCAGCAGAACAGCCCCAGGCCAGAGAGCACCGGGCAGGTGAGGGCCCATGATCGCAATGCTGCTGGAGACGCTGGGCCTGCTGCTGGTCATCGCCGGAGCGCTGTTCTTCGCCGCCGGCACGCTCGCGCTGGTCCGCTTCCCGGGCCTGCGCAACCGTCTGCACGCCCTGACCAAGGCCGACAACCTGGGTCTGGGCCTGATCATGGCCGGCTCCGGGCTTCTGCTGGGCTCCTGGACTGCCGCCGTCGTGCTGCTGCTCGCCTGGCTGCTGGCTCTGGGCGCAGCGTCGGTCTCGGCTCGCGTTCTGGCTGAGGTGGAGGTGCACCAGTCGGAGGAGCACACCGATGATCTCGACGCCCCCACCGCGGCCGAGAGCGGGCAGTCATGAGCGGCCTGCTGCCCGAAGACCTCTCCCAGGCCGTGCCCGACATCGCTCTGGGGCTGGCCCTGATGGTCGCAGCGGGATGCGCCCTGATCCCGCGGTCTCGTCTGGCGCTGGCCGCCGGGTTCCTGGGACTGGGCGCGCTGACCTCCCTGGTCTGGCTGCGGCTGGGCAGTGTGGACGTCGGCCTGGCCGAGGCCGGTCTGGGCGGCGGCATCCTGGGCGCACTGCTGGTGTGGCTGGCCATCCGAAGCCCTGACTCCCCCGCCCCTGACTCAGCTGAGGCACCCTCAGCGCACGCGCCCTCCGCCGACGCCGCGCAGCACGACGGCGGTTCCGCAGGTTCGGGCTCCTCGCGCTCACGCCTGGCCCGCATCACAGCACGGGCCCGCGTCACAGCACCGGCCCGCATCCTGCTGGGCTGTGCCGCAGGGGCGGCGATCAGCGTCGGGCTGTGCCTCGCCTGGCTCCAGGTGCTGCCGGCGCTGCCAGCCTGGTCCGGACCCCTTCAGGAACAGATGGAGGGCACCGGAGTCACCCACGAGATCACCGGAGTGCTGCTGGCCTTCCGCGCCTATGACACGCTGCTGGAGTCCGCCGTGCTGATGCTGGCCGCGGTGGCGGTCATGACGTTGGGGCGCGACGCCGGCCTCCACCAGCTGAGCCTGCCTCAGCCTGAGGTGACCTCGCCCCTGCGGTGGCTGGTGAGGCTCTGCGCCCCGGTGCTGCTGCTGGCCGGACTGTGGCTGCTCTTCGCCGGCAGCTCCGACTCCGGCGGAGCGTTCCAATCCGGGGCCGTGCTCTGCGCCCTGCTGATCCTGCTGCGCATCGTCGATGCCCTGCCTTCCCGGGAGCGCACCGAGCCGTGGATCCGTCCGGTGCTGATCGGCGGCGTCGTGGTGTTCATCCTGGCGGGCCTGGTGGGGCCGCTGCTGGCCGACCCGCTCCTCTCCGAAGCCTGGCTGAGCTGGGATCCGCAGTGGGCCACCGCTGCCGTGCTGACTGTCGAGATCCTCCTGACGGCGGGGATCGCCGTCGGGCTCTTCCTGATGTACCTGACCCTTGAGAACCCGGAGGGGGTGCAGTGATGGAGTCCCTGACCGGCGAGGACGCAGCGCTCTGGTACCTGCTGCTGGGCAGCCTCATGGCCGTGGCCGCAACGGTGCGCCTGCTGCTCAGCCGGGATCTGATGGCTCGGCTGGTGGCGATGAACGTGGTGGGAGTCGGATCCCTACTGGTCCTGCTCTCTCTGGGTGCCCGCTCGGAGGACCCAGCCCCGGATCCGGTGCTCTCGGCACTGGTCATCACCGGGTTGGTGATCACCGTGGCGTTCACGGGCCTGGGAGCCGTTCTGATCCGGCGGATCGAGGGAATGCGCGACGCCGAACGACCAACTGACAGCGGCGCGGCCGACAGCAGTACGGC
The DNA here is from genome assembly GCF_017876395.1 of Nesterenkonia lacusekhoensis. Taxonomy (NCBI): domain Bacteria; kingdom Bacillati; phylum Actinomycetota; class Actinomycetes; order Micrococcales; family Micrococcaceae; genus Nesterenkonia; species Nesterenkonia lacusekhoensis. The sequence goes on from NZ_JAGINX010000001.1 coordinate 2,442,990, forward strand.
GGACAGCGGCGTGGCCGACAGCAGATCGGACGGGGGCCCGGACGGATGAGCGCTGCCGAATTCTCACTGGGCGGGCTCGTGCTGCTGCCCCTGCTGGCCTCTGCAGCGGCTGTGCTGCTGGGCGGCCGAGCCCGGGGCGTCGTCGGACTCCTGACCGCCCTGCTGATCTGTGGGCTCTGCGCGCCGGTGCTGGCCCAGGCGGTCGCCGGCTCCGTCACGGTGCTTCCCCTGGGCGGCTACGAGGCCCCGCTGGGGATCCGGCTGCGTGCCGACGGCCTCTCCGTGCTGTTCCTCTGCTTGGCGGCCGCGGTGGGGACTGTGGTCTCCCTGCATGCGGCGATCATGCCGGCGAGCACCGGCCAGCGCCTGGTCAGCTCCGCCGGAAAGGCCCACGCCGAACAGGCCGATGCGGGCCGGGCAGACTCCCCTGCCGTCTGGCAGTCCTCCCATCCCGGGTTCTGGCCGCTGTGGCTGGGCTGCTGGTCCGGGCTGAACGCCGTCTTCGTCTCCGGGGATCTCTTCAACACCTACGTCGGCCTGGAGCTGGTGGGCCTGACCGCTGTGGCGCTGGTGGCCCTGGGCGGCCGCGACTCCTGGATGCCGGCGCTGCGCTATCTCTTCGTGGCGGTGTTGGGCTCGCTGCTGTTCCTGGTCGGCGTCGGGCTGATCCTCGCAGCCACCGGGACCCTGGATATGGAGCAGGCCGCCCAACAGCTGGCTGAGACCCCGGAGTCCCATGCTGCGGCGGTCTTCGCACTGTGTCTGATGAGTGTGGGCCTGGGGCTGAAGGTCGCGCTGATGCCGATGCACCGCTGGCTGATCCCCGCCCATGCCGGAGCTCCGGGGGCGGTGTCGCCGCTGCTCTCTGCGCTGGTGATCAAGGCGGCGCTCTTCGTGATCCTGCGCCTGTGGCTGTGGGTGATGCCGTGGGGCGTCGACCCGAGCCCGGCCGTGACCGCGCTGGCCTGGATGCTGGGCGGGATGGGCGCGCTGGCAGTGATCCTGGGCTCAGTGATGGCGCTGCGCCAGGACCGCCTCAAACCGCTGGTCGCCTATTCCACAGTGGCCCAGGTGGGCTACTGGTTCCTGTTCCTGCCGCTGCTGCTGGACCCGGAGGCCGACGCTCTGGAGGGCCAGCCCGGGACCACGCTGGCCGAGGACTCCGTGCTCTCCGGGGCCTTGAGCGGATCTGTGGCCCTCGCGCTGGGACACGGAGTGGCCAAGGCCGGACTGTTCCTGGCGGCCGGTCTGCTGAAGGAGCTGTGGGGCACCGATGAGATCGACAGCCTGCGCGGAGCGGGACGGAAGCACCCGCTGCTGATCATGGCGATGGGCCTGTGCGCGGTGGGACTGATCGGTCTGCCGGTCTCCCTGGGCTTCACCGGCAAGTGGCATCTGGCCACCTCGGCAGTGGCCGCCGAACACTGGTGGATCGTCGCCGTGCTGGTGCTGGGCACTCTGCTCAGCGCCGGCTATCTGCTGCGGGCCATCGCCCCGCTGCTGCTGCAGGATGCGGAGGATCCTCAGGTGGAGCACGACGCCGGCCCGCAACCTCACGAGGCCGCCGCTGCGGCTGAATCCCCGCGACGGCACCGGCTCGCTGAGGTGCCGCCCTTCCTCCTGGGCCTGCTGACCGTGCTCACCGGGTTCCTGGGCGTGGGCCTGGACGCCCTGATCGGGGTGGGCGCCCCATGGTGACCAACCTGCTCCCCGCGACTGTGCTCGCCTGGATCCCGCTGGTGATGGTGGTGCTCTCCCTGGCGGCGGCCGTCACGATCTTCCCCCTGGGTGAGGACCGGGTGCGCCTGCGCTCCTGGGTGAACCTGACCGCCGCCGTCGCGAAGGTGCTGCTGGTGGTGCTGCTGGTCCCCGCGGTGGTCGCCGAAGGCACTCGGCCGGAGTTCTCCGTGCCCTTCCTGCCGCTGGGTGAGGGGGAGAGCATCGATCTGGTGCTGCGGGTGGATCCGCTGGCGCTGTTCTTCGCCGGGCTCTCCGCGCTGCTGTGGCTGCTGACCACCATCTATGCCATCGGCTATCTGGAGCGCGGGTCGGACCGCAGCCGGTTCTTCGGGTTCTTCAGCCTGTGTGTGACCGCCACGGTGGGCATCTCCTTCTCCGGGAACCTGATCACCTTCCTGGTCTTCTACGAGATCCTCACGCTGGTGACCTACCCCCTGGTGGCTCACTGGGGCGATGCCGCATCTCTGCGGGCGGCGCGCAAGTACCTGGGCTACGCGCTCAGCGGCGGGGTGGCCGTGCTGATCGGAGTCATCTGGCTGACCATGTACGCCGGGCCGGTGGACTTCGCCGAGGAGGGCGGGGCCCAGGGTGTGGCCGAATTGGCCGCCGACTCCCCCGGGGTCGCCGTGGCGATCTTCGCGCTGCTGGTGGGCGGCATGGGGGTCAAGGCGGCGCTGGTCCCGCTGCACAGCTGGCTGCCTGCGGCGATGGTGGCTCCAGCACCGGTCTCAGCGCTGCTGCATGCGGTGGCAGTGGTCAAGGCCGGTGTCTTCGGGATCGTGCGGGTGATCGATGACGTCTTCGGCATCGAAGTGGCCGAGGAGCTCGGCGTGCTGGGGCCCCTGCTGGCGGTGGCCTGCGTGACGGTGCTCTACGGCTCCTACCAGGCGCTGCGCCAGACGGATCTGAAGAAGCGGCTGGCCTTCTCCACGGTCTCCCAGGTCAGCTACGTGGTGCTCGGGGTCTCGATGGTCAGCGTCCTGGCCACAGCCGGCGGAGTGGTGCACCTGGTCCATCAGGGGATCATGAAGATCACCCTGTTCTTCTGCGCCGGGCTCTTCGCCGAGGTGCTCAAAGTCCACACGATCGGCGAGCTGCGCGGAGCCGGCCGGTCCATGCCCTGGACCTCGGCGGCCTTCACCGTCGGCGCCCTGGGGATGATCGGGCTGCCGCCCACTGCGGGCTTCATCACCAAGTGGCAGTTGGGCCTGGGCGCCCTGGAAGCGGGGCAGGGGTGGGTTCTGGCCGTGCTGCTGGGGTCCTCGGTGCTCAACGCCGCCTACTTCCTGCCGGTGATCTGGACTCTGTGGTTCTCCGAGCCGGAGGGCGGGCCGGAGGGCGCGCCTGAGATTCGACCGGAGGGTGAGGAGTCGTCCTCCGCGGAGACGCCCCAGACCGTGAAGGAGCCGGGGGCACTGCTGGTGCCGGCAGTGATCACTGCCGCCGCGACGCTGGCCGTGGGGCTGGGCGCCTCACTCTCCTTCGCGCCGCTGCAGGTCGCTGAAGCCATCGCCGAGGCGGTGTTCCGATGAGCGCAGTCCTGTTCGTTCTGTCCTTTCTGCTTCCGGTGGGCTTCGTGGCGCTGATCGCTGGCGCGGGGGTGCTCCCGCCCGGTGTCGCGCACCGGGTGCGGCGCCGCGCCGGTCTGTTCGCGCCTCTGGCCGTGCTGCCGGCCGGTCTGTCGGCCCTGACGGGCGAGTCTGAGCTGGAGGTGCCGTGGCTGATGCTGGGCTCCACTGTGGCGGTGGACGCTGTCGGGCGGGGCCTGCTGCTGATCGCGGTGCTTCTCTATGGGGCGGCTCTGTCCTCGATCACCTGGCTGAAGCTGCGGGACGCCGAGCGCGGCTCCGCGGCGCTGCCGGCCTGGCTGCTGATCTGCTTCTGCGGCACCATCGGCACCTATCTGGCCGCCGATCTGGTGACCTTCTATCTGGCCTTTGCGGTGATGAGCTTCTCCGCGGTGGGGCTGATCATCCATCACCGGGATGAGGCCGCCCGGAGGGCCTCGCGGATCTACCTGGTCCTCTCGGTGCTCTCTGAGACGCTGATCCTGGCGGCGGTGGTGCTGCTCGGTTCGGCACTGGTGGGATCTTCCGAGTCGGTGGACCCGGAGTTCCAGGACGACGCCGCCCCGGACACTCAGGAGGCCCTGCTGCTGGAGCATGTGCCCGGTGCGGTGATGGACTCCCCACACACCGGGCTCATCCTGGGGCTCCTTCTGCTGGGCTTCGGGGTGAAGGTCGGGACAGTGCCGCTGCACGTCTGGCTTCCCCTGGCACACCCCGCCGCGCCGCCGGCCGCTTCCGCGGTGCTCTCCGGTGTGATGGTCAAAGTGGGTCTGGTCGGCTGGCTGCGGTTCCTGCCCCTGGGCGAGGACGGCGACGCCGCATCCCGGGCGGCCGTGGAGATCGCCGCCTGGGCGCTGGTGGCCGCGGCCTTGGCCGGCGCCTTCCTGGCGGTGCTGGTCGGTGTGCTGCAGCAGGACCCAAAAGTGGTGCTCGCGTATTCGACGATCTCGCAGATGGGATTCATCGCCGTTCTGGTGGGTGTGGGGCTGTTGGAGACGGAGCTGGCGCCGCTGACCTCCGGGGCGGCTGTGGCCTATGCGGTCCATCATGGACTGGCCAAGGGAGCGCTGTTCCTGGGGGTCCCGGTGGTCAAACACTACGGACACGGGCCGACGGGTCTGCTGGTGCTGCTGGGCATGCTGGGCGCCGGCGCGGCAGTGGCCGGAGCTCCGTTCACCTCAGGGGCCTTCGGCAAATACACGTCCAAGGAGGCCGTGGAGGGCGTCACCGTGCTCGGCGTCGGGCTGGAAAGCATCCTGCCCTGGGTGGCGGCGGGCTCCACACTGCTGCTGCTGCGCTTCGGCTGGGTGATCTGGCATGCCGACCGGGCTCCGCAGCGCCGGGCCGACGGTGAGCTGTTCGCCTGGCTGGCGGTCTGCGCGGCAGGCATCACCGTCCCCTGGCTGATCGGGACGCACTGGATGCCGGAGGAGGAGCTGCCCGCCGAGGCGCCCAGCTGGGAGCCGGCAGTCCTGTGGGATGCGACCTGGCCGATCCTGGCCGGGCTGGTCATCGGCGCTGCGGTGTGGGCGCTGAGGAGACGCGGGTTCCTGCCGGAGCGGGTCTCCCGAGCCGACGGCACGCTGGTGGCTCCGGGGGATCTGATCGTGGCGGAAGAGTCTCTGGCGATGCGTGCCGCCTCCGGAACTGCCCGTAGCGTGGAATCGGCTCACCGCGGCCTCGAGGACGCGGCGGGGCGCGTCTCCTCAGCCCTGTTGCGCGCCGGGGGTCGGGCCAGATCCTGGATGGCAGGTGCTGAGACCAAGCTCGCCGCCTGGGAGACCTCTGGGATGGTGCTGCTGCTGGTGCTGGCCGCGACTGTGCTGCTCTGGTGGTGGAGCTGAGGCGACTGAGATGAGACGACAAGCGATGAGGTGGTTGCAGTGAAGTGGATCCTTGCTGTGATCCTGCGAGGCCTGCTGCTGGGGCTGCTCTGGGCTGCCTTCTCCGGGGCTGACCCCCAATATGTGCTCTACGGCGCGGTCTCCGTCTCCTGTTCCGTGGCGCTGAGCCTGGCCCTGCTCCCTCCCCAGGGTTCGCCTCGCCCCTCCCGGTGGCCGCGCCGCCTGTGGTTCAGCCTGGTGCTCAGCCTCTGGTTCCTCGGCCAGTCTGTGGTGGGCGGGGTGGATGTGGCACGGCGCGCCCTGCGACGCCGGCCGGACATCGATCCCACTGTGATCCCCGCCCCCGTCCACCTGCCCGAAGGGCATGCCAGGCAGCTGGCCATGGTACTGATGAACCTGCTGCCCGGCTCCATGATCCAACGCAGCATTCCGGGCGAGGACCCGCACGGGGAGCCGACCCGCGAGGCGCACCGCGGCGACACCGTTGAGCTGCATACTCTCTCCGCCGCCCTGGACCCGGCGCGACAGTGGTCCCGCCTGCAGCACCGAGTGGCTCAGGCCGCCCGCTGAGCGGCCCTCCCCTCCGCGGCGCCGGGGTGCTCATCCGCGGCGTCCGGGCCCTGGCCGAAGGTGTAGGAGTCAGCCACCACCAGGCCCCCGAGCTCCTCCTGGTAGGTAGCCTCGGCCTCCTGCGCGATCTCAGGGCAGGTCACCGCCAGGGCGCCCGGATCACTCTGTCCGTCGGAGGCGGCATGCCAGCAGTCTGTGTCCCCCAACAGCCGCGCGAAGGCACGCAGCTGCCGAGGGTGTCCGAAGTAGTGACGGCCGCAGCCGGCGTCGAAGGCTGTCCGGTGCAGCACCCTGAGCTCTGGGAAGGCGCTCAGCCCGCCGGTGCGGCGGAAGCGCAGTCCTTCCTGATCGAAGCTTCCCAGATAGGAATGGACCACCACTCCCCCGAGCCGCAGTCTGCGGCCCAGCACGGCGACCTCCTCCGGGCTGACGTACTCAGCACAGCGGATCTCCCGGTATCGGGTGATGGGCACACCGGTGTCCGCTGTGACATCGGCATAGGAGTCCACCACCAGGCTGTAGCCCCACTGGGCCAACAGCTGCACGGCCCGAGTGCCGGCGTTGCTCATCGCACGCAGATGCAGCGTCCCGTCGGGGAACTGCACCAACACCGCAGAGTTCCGCAGGATCGGGGCCTCTGAAGGGAACCATGAGGGCAGTCCGTCCGGGCGCAGGGGCCAGATCTGGTCGCCGTCGTGGATGACCTCGTACTCCCAATCCAACGATTCCGCGTGCTGCATCTCGATCGTGGCCCGGCGCGGGGACACCCGGCCCGGTCGGTCGCCCGAGTCCCCCGGCACCGAGTCCCCCGGCCCATCAGCGCCTCGCCACTGATCCATGAAGACCACTGCGGGCTCCGCAGTCCCTGTTCTGCCCCGGTCGGTCTCCCGACGCTGACCTGCCTGCTGGTCGCGGCCTGTCTCCCGGCCTTGACCTGGCTGCCTGTCCTGACCCGACTGTCCGTGATGTCCTGCTCCGCCGTTCACGCTGCACCTCTTCTGTCACGTCCTGCACCCAACTCTCCGCCGCTGCGGCGGCGGCGTGCTGACAGCCTAGGGAGGGGGTCTGACATGACTCCGTGACAGCAGAGTCCGCCCGACTGAAAGTCCAGGTCAGAGGCGGCAAACCCGACGTCGGGACCGTTCAGAGAGTGAGGTCGAGGATTCCGCGGATGATGGCGCCGGCTCCGCCGAGGCCGGCCAGCGTCATCGCCAGTGTGCGCGCGGCCCCGGCGGAGACCACCCGGGCAGCCAGTCCGCCCAGCACGATCCCCAGCAGGACCACGGCCACGATTCCGGCGAAGAGCCCGGCGAGGTTCGGCCCGGCACCGTCGAGCTCCCCCACAGAGTCCAGCGCCAGCTTGGTCACCACGGACGCCGCACCCATCGTCATGAAGATCGGCTGCATCGTGGCGGCGAAGCTCTGCTGGTTCCAGTTCGAGACCCGGGAGTAGATCACCATGACGGGAGCGGCCACTCCGGAGGTGGTGTTGAAGAAGCCGCCGATCACCCCGGCCACCCACCCGGGCACGCGGCCCTCCCAGTGCGGCAGCCGCGGCAGTGAGACGGTCAGCAGCAGAGCGAACACCACGATGGAGCCCAGGATGATGGACAGCCATGCGGCCGAGAGCTGAGAGACCAGCCATGCTCCAGGGATCGCGCCGACCACGGCCAGCGGCCCCACCAGCCAGTAGCGTCGCCATTCGATGCGCGACCACACGGCCAGCATGATCAGGAAGCCGGAGACGGTGGTGGTCATATTGGTCACCAGCACGCCGAACGCCGGACCGATCACCAGGGACAGGACGGGGGCGACCACCAGGCCGACCCCGCTGCCGGAGACACGCTGCAGAACGGTGCCCACCAGGACCGCGACGCCGATGATCACCATTGTTCCGAGGGACTCCACAGGAATCCACGGTACAGCGGCTCACCATCCCGACGCCGCACCTCACCTGCCCACCCTCGCTTGATCAACGCAGATTCACATTCCCCCTGCAGATCCGCAGGGGTTCTCCGAGAAGTGCTTGGTAGAACGAGGGTGTCCGTAGAACGAGGGTGGGCCAGCGCAGCTCACCCAGACACGCAGAGGCCCCGCACCGAGCTCATGACGCTGACGCGGGGCCTCTGTCCTGCAGGGGGCGGGGAGGGATCAGCCCTGGTCGAGAACGTAGGCGACCTCAAGGTCGATGGAGACCTTGTCGCCCACCAGGACGCCGCCGGCCTCCAGCGCTGCGTTCCAGGTCAGACCGAACTCCTTGCGGGAGATGGCGGTGGAGGCGGAGAAGCCGGCGCGGGTCAGACCGAAGGGATCCACGGCCTGGCCGCCGAACTCGGTCTCGAAGGTGACCTCCTTGGTCACGCCGCGGATGGTCAGCTCGCCGGTGAGCTCAAACTCCTCGCCGGCGGGCTTGAATCCGGTGGCCACGAAGGTCAGCTCGGGGTGGCTCTCGGAATCGAGGAAGTCCTCACCGCGGACGTGGGCGTCGCGGTCGGCGTTCTTCGAATCGAAGGAGGCGGCCTTGATCTTGGCCTCGACGTCAGCGGTGCCGTCCTCGGCGACCTTCAGGGTGGACTCAGCCTCCTGGAAGACGGCGCGGACCTTGGAGATGCCGGCGTGACGCACAGTCAGGCCGATCTCAGAGTGGGCGGCGTCCAGGTTCCAGGTGCCGGGGGTCAGAGTTGCCATGGGAGCCATTCTCCTTCGTAGTGTTCGTGTCGCTTGAGTGCGTGACGCGGTGTACAACACCCAGTGTGCACGCATTTATTTCAAAACTGAAGTAGTTTCCGAAGAATTAACTCAGCCGCGTCCCAGGCTAGCCTCCGATGTGGCACTCGCCACTGTCCCCGGGGCCGCGCGCCACCCCGCACCGCCGCCCTCACAGGTGGGTTCCGGGGGTCTTCCTCCAGGCAGGCCGGCCGATGCTCGAAGTGTCGCAGGCCCAAGAGAGTTAGACTCTCTGGGAGACTGCCCGAACTGCACCTGCATTCCTGACCGAGATATCCCTGTCAGGGATATCCCCGACGGGGATGCGCCGGTCAGCAGTGTGAACTTTGAAGGAGGTGCCGGTGGGCCTGCTCGACAATCTGGAGCGCGGGATCGAAAAAGCCGTCCGCGGCGCCTTCGCCGGACGCGGAGGGAGCCTCGGCCCCGTGGAAATCGCCACTGCAGTACGCCGACATATGGACCGCGAGTCCTCCACCATGTCGGAGGGGCGCATCGTCGCGCCCAACCTCTATAAGATCCGTCTCTCCGAGGACGACTTCGCCCAGGCCAAGAGCTACGGCGTCACCCTCGCCGAGGAGCTCTGCGACGAGATCATCCGCCACTCCGAATCCCAGGGCTACACCCTGCTGGGCCCGGTCAAGGCGACGTTCGTGAAGAACACCGAGCTCAAGCGCGGCCAGCTCAGCGTGGAGTCCCAGTCGGACCGCGACGCCGACGCCGGCCACTCCGCCGCGGCGCGCCCGGCCTCCTCCCCCGCCGCCGGACCCTCCGCGACGGCCTCAGCGCCGTCGCGTCCCGCAGCAGCGCCCTCGCGCCCTGCCGCGGCACCGCCGCAGCCCGCGTCTGCACCGCCGCGGCCGGCCGCAGCGGCCGGCGTCGGGGTTCTGGAGGTGGACGGCACCCGTCACACCCTGGCCGAGGGCAGCACCGTCATCGGCCGCTCGGCCTCGGCCGACATCACGCTTCCGGACACCGGCATCTCCCGGAAGCATGTGGAGGTGGTGCGCAGCGGCAACCGCTACATCGCCCGCGACCTCGGCTCCACCAACGGCACCTCAGTGGACGGCGAGCAGCTCTCCGGCACCCATGACGAGGCGCAGCTGCAGCACGGCTCAGTCATCTCGCTGGGCGGCGCGAGGCTGCGCCTGATCCTCGAGGGCGGGGATCGCTGAACCCCATGAGTGAGCTTGCCGTCACCGTCCTGCAGTTCGGGCTGCTTCTGCTGCTGTGGATCCTGATCCTCTCCATCATCGGGGCGCAGAGCCGCGATCTGATGGTCTCCAAGAAGTCCCGCACCCGTGCCGGGGCCTCCGGCTCGCCCAAGCCCAACGGCGCCCGCAACGGTGGTCATCAGGACGGGCAGAACCAGGCCAGCCAGATGCCTCGCCCCCGGGCCCGTCGGCTGGTCATCAGCGAGGGACCGCTGGCCGGCACAGAGCTGGAGCTGGGCTCGGCCCCCATCATGCTCGGCCGTGCTCAGGAGTGCACGCTGGTCCTGGAGGACGACTACGCCTCCGGCAAGCACGCACGCCTGTTCCCGCAGGGCTCCCGCTGGTTCATCGAGGACCTCGGCTCCACCAACGGCACCTGGCTGGGTGAGGAGCAGCTGACCCGCGCCTCCACTGTGGAGCCGGGCGAGAAGATCCGTATCGGCAAGACCGCTCTGGAGCTGAGGACCTAGCTCATGGCCCTGGTATTCCGCTTCGCCGCGCGGTCCGACGCCGGCGTCGTCCGTTCCAAGAACGACGACTCCGGGTACGCAGGCCGCTTCTTCGCCTGTGTGGCTGACGGCATGGGCGGCCATGCCGGCGGTGACGTCGCCAGCGCCTCCACTGTGCTGGACCTGGCCCATCTGGACACCCGCGGCTTCGCCGAGCCGGACACCGTCCTGCCGGATGAGATCCAGACCGCCAATGCCTTCCTCTCCAAGCTGGTCGAGGCCAACCCCAAGCTGGTCGGGATGGGCACCACCATCACCGCGATCCTCATCACCGAGGACCGTATGCAGTTCGCCCACATCGGGGACTCCCGGGCCTACCGGCTGAAGAAGAGCCGCTTCCGCCAGGTCTCCAAGGACCACACCTTCGTCCAGCGCCTGGTCGATGAGGGACGCCTGGACCCCGACCAGGCCGAGTACCACCCGCATAAGAACGTGCTGATGCGCGTGCTCGGCGACGTGGACGCCTCCCCCGAGCTGGACATCACCTCCTTCCCCGTGGAGGCAGGAGAACGCTGGCTGCTCTGCTCCGACGGCCTGAACGCCGTGGTCTCGGACCGCCTGATCGAGCAGAAGCTGCGCTCCACGCAGTCCCTGGAGTCCATCGTGGACGACCTGGTGGACCTCACCATCGAGGGCGGGGCACCGGACAACGTGACGGTGACCTGCATGGAGGTGGTGGAGGCCGATGAGCAGGACCTGACCCCCGACGACGGCGGCCTGCCGCTCTCCCGCAAGGCTGTGGCCGCGGCCTCAGGCGGCTACGGCGCCATGCCGGAGACCCCCGACGACGACGCCGAGACCGATGCTGAGGCCGACGCCGAGCGGCCGGCCGAGGAGGCCGGCTCGCCGGAGGACACGATGCGCCTGGTCCCGGTGGTCAACCCGGAGGCGCTGTCGGGACACACCCCCGACGACGACGAGCTCTCCCCGCTCTCGGCCGCCATGCTCGGCCAGGACCACGAGGTCCTGCCGCACAGTTTGGTCGGGGCGGCCGCCTCCGCTGCGGAGACCGGCATGATCCCGATGGTGCCGCGCAACGTGGATGAGCACCCGATGGCGGCACTGCTCACCGGCCAGCCGCTGCGCCCGGTCCGCCACACCTACTCCGAGCTGCTGGGCGAATCACCCACCGACGCCGGCGATCAGGAGGCCATCGAACCTGCGCCCCACTCTGAGGCCGAGCCGGCCCCCGAAACCACCACCTTCGATGAGGAGGAGCCCGGTGAGGCCCCCGTCCCCGATCAGGACGCGGATCCGGAACATCTGGAGGATCCCGAGGTCCTGGAGGACTGGGACGAGGACGAGGTCGCCGAGCTGGGCGCCGCCATCGAGGCGCGCCGCCGGCGTCGGGCCTGGTTCCTGCCGACGTTTGTCACGCTTCTGGCGATCCTGATCGCCGTCGTCGCCTCCATCGGCTACATCTGGACCCAGACCCAGTACTACGTGGGAGAGGACGACGGCGAAGTCGCCATCTACAACGGCGTCTCGCAGTCTCTGGGACCGCTGGCGCTCTCCGAGGTGGATGAGCATATGGAGCTGGCCACCGAAGACCTCACGCCGTACCACCGCAGCCGCGTGGCCTCCGGCATCCCGGCCGATGACCGCGCCCACGCTGAGACCATCGTGGAGCAGCTGCGCGACACCGTCGAGGAGGCCGCCGAAGAGGACGACGGCGGCAACGGACAGGCAGGCGGCGCCGGCGAGGATGGCGGCGACTCCGGACAGGAAGACGGCGACGCCGCAGAGGACGAGCACAACGACGACGAGCAGGCGGGTGAGACCAGTGAGTGAGACCGTACAGGCGGCCCCGAAGCCGCGCCGCAACGTCGAGCTGGTGCTGCTGCTCGTCGCTCTGATCATCGGGATCGGGGCCCAGTTCCTGGTGGCGGTGTCCATGGATGAGCCGATCACCGAGGATTACTACATCGAGGGCGCGATCTTCGCGGTCATCGCCCTGGCCTTCCACCTGACGCTGCGCTTCCGCGCGAAGTACGCCGATCCCTTCATCCTGCCCATCGTGATCACGCTCAACGGCCTGGGCATCGCCATGATCCACCGCCTGGACTTCACCGCGAGCTTCGACGGTGCCGCGGACCGCCAGCTGGTGTGGACGGTGGTCTCCATCGGCGCGGCCATCGCGCTGCTGTGGTTCCTGAAGGACCACCGACGACTGCGTCAGCTGACCTATGTCTCGCTGATCGTCAGCGTGCTGCTGCTCTTCCTGCCCATGGTCCCGGGGATCGGCCAGGAGATCTTCGGCGCCCGCGTGTGGGTCAGCATCTTCGGCATGTCCTTCCAGCCCTCAGAGCTCGCCAAGATCACCTTGGCGGTGTTCTTCGCCGGCTACCTCGCCAACAACCGTGACCTGATCCTGCTGGCGGGCAAGAAGGTGGGGCCCTTCACGTTCCCGCGGGTCCAGGACCTGGCGCCGATGGGCGTGGCCTGGGTCGTGGCCCTGGGCGTGCTGATCGTGCAGAACGACCTCGGCAACGCGCTGATGCTCTTCGGCCTGTTCGTCGCGGTGATCTATGTGGCCACCTCCCGGTTCTCCTGGATCGCCATCGGCGGAGTGTTCATCGCCATCGGCGCCGCATTGGCGTACCAGTTCGTGAACCACTTCCGTGAACGTGTGGAGATCTGGCTCAACGCCTTCGACCAGGAGATCTACGAACGTGCCTACGGCGGCTCCCACCAGATGGTCCAAGGCATGTTCGGCCTGGCCAACGGCGGCCTGACCGGCACCGGATTCGGCAACGGCATGCCCACCCAGACGGCCCTGGCGAACTCCGACATGATCATCGCCGCCTTCGGCGAGGAGCTCGGCTTCATCGGCCTCTCCGCGATCCTGGTCCTCTACCTGCTGCTGTTCAGCCGTTACATGCGTGCCGGCATCGGCACCCGCGACCACTTCGGCAAGCTGCTGGCCACCGGCCTGGCCGTGATCCTGGTGCTGCAGGTTTTCGTGGTGGTCGGCGGCATCACCCGAGTCATCCCGATGTCCGGCCTGGTCAGCCCGTTCCTGGCGGCCGGCGGCTCGGCCATCCTGGCCAACTGGCTGATCGTGGCGATCGTGCTGCTGATCTCCCATTCCGCGCGCCGTCCGGTGGTGGTGGGCCCGATGGTCAACACCTCCGGAGCCGAGACCTCCGGCATCGAGGATCGCGGCGGCTCGGCTGAGGACCGGGGCGCCACGCAGGACAGCAGCACAGGCCGCAGCGGCGACGAGGAGACCCAGTTCCAGGAGGCGGTCCGGTGAACAACGCAATCCGTCATACCTGGGTGGTCTCCGTGGCGATGTTCGTGACGCTCTTCGCCGCGCTGAGCATCATCCAGGTCGCTCTCACCGAGGATCTCAACAGCGATCCCAACAACGCCCGGCAGATCTACAACGACCGCGGCGCACCCCGCGGCGCGATCACGGTGGACGGCTCGCCGATCGCTGAATCGGTGCCGGCGGAGAACTCGAACTTCGACTACCAGCGGGTCTATCACGATCCTGAGCTGTACTTCGGCATCACCGGCTTCTATCCGGTGGCCGCCCATCCGACCGGCCTGGAGCGGGAGCTCAACGAATACCTGAGCGGCCACTCGGACAGCCAGTTCTTCGACCGCATGACCTCCCTGTTCACCGGGGAGACCCTGGAGGGCGCCCAGGTGGAGCTCACCCTGGATCCGGACCTGCAGCGCCAGGCCTATGACCTGATCCCCGAGGGCCAGCGCGGCTCCATCGTGGTGCAGGAGGTGGACACCGGCAACATCGTGTCCATGGCCTCGCGCCCCAGCTACGACACCAACGCGCTGGCCACCCACTCCACCGAGGAGTACAACGCCACCATCGCTGAGCTGGAGGACTCCGAGGACGTCAGCCCGTATTACTTCCGGCCGATCAACAGCACCATCGCTCCGGGTTCGGTGTTCAAACTGGTGGACCTGGCGGCCATGCTGGAGTCCGGCGACTACGATCCGGACACCGTCCTGGAGAACCCCAGCGAGCTGGAGCTCCCCGACAGCGACCGGACCCTGCCGAACTTCACCACCGGCATCTGCCATCAGCAGACCGAATCGGACCTGACCTGGATCGTGGCCCAGTCCTGCAACACGCCCTTCGGCGAAGCCGCCATGGACCTGGGTGAGGGCCCGCTGCGCGAGACGGCGGAGGACTTCGGTTGGAACCAGGATCTGGACATCCCGCTGTCCACCTCCACCTCAGCCTTCCCGGAGACCACCTCCCAGGCCGACCTGGTCTACTCCTCGATCGGGCAGGGCAGCGTCACCGCCACTCCGCTGCAGATCAACATGGTCTCCCAGGCCATCGCCAACGGCGGTACCGTGATGCATCCGAACCTGGTCGACTCCATCCGCGGCTCGGACCTGCAGCTGCTGGAGCAGCCGGAGCCGGACGTCCTCGGTGAGGCCGTCTCTGAAGACGTCGCATCAGAGATGACCGAGATGATGGAAGCTGTGGTCCAGGAGGGCACCGGCCAGTCCGCACAGAGCTCCTCCTTCGACATCGCGGCCAAGACCGGCACCGCGGAGACCGGAACCGAGGGCCGGGTCCACACCTGGATCACCGGTTTCGCGCCGGCGGATGATCCGCAGTACGCGGTGACGGTGGTCTACGAGAACATCGACTATGAGACCGGCCACTCCATGACCGGACCCCAGATGCGGCAGATGTTGGAGGCGGTGATCGAGCCATGAGGCCAACTGTGGGCATCACGATGGGCGATCGGTACAAGCTGACCGAACGGATCGCCATCGGCGGCATGGGTGAGGTCTGGAAGGCCAACGATGAGGTCCTGGGCCGCACCGTGGCGATCAAGATCCTCAAGGAGGAGTACACCGGGGATGAGGCGTTCCTGCGCCGCTTCCGCGCTGAGGCGCGCCATACGGCGCTGCTGAACCATCCCGGCATCGCCGACATCTACGACTACGGCGAGCAGGCCGGCTCCGGCTACCTGGTCATGGAGCTGGTCCCCGGGCGCCCGCTCAGCGTGATCCTGGAGAAGGACAAGATCCTCTCCTGGGAGAAGACCCTGAGCATCATCGCCCAGACCGGCCGTGCCCTGCAGGTGGCCCATGATCAGGGCCTGGTCCACCGCGATGTGAAGCCGGGGAACCTGCTGATCACCCCCACCCGACGGGTGAAGATCACCGACTTCGGCATCGCACGCCTGGCCGACCAGGTTCCGCTGACCGCCACCGGGCAGGTCATGGGCACCGTCCAGTACCTCTCTCCGGAGCAGGCCACCGGTCAGCACGCCACCGGGTCCAGCGACATCTACGCGCTGGGGATCATCGGCTATGAGGCCCTCGTGGGCCACCGTCCCTTCACCGGGGAGTCACAGATCGCGATCGCCCTGAAGCAGGTCAACGATCCGCCGCCGGAGCTGCCGGACTCGGTTCCGGAGCCGGTGCGCGCGCTGATCATGTCCATGCTGGCCAAGGACCCCGGCCAGCGTCCGATCAACGCCACGAAGCTGGCCGAGGCCGCCGATGCCCTGCTGCGCCATGACACCGACAGCGCCATCGAGTCGGTGCCCGCACTGCTGAACCACCTGGACCGCCCGGAGAGCGACCAGGACCAGGACGCCACTCAGGTGATCCCCTCAGCCAGCACCGCACCGACTGCCGTCGTCAGCTCAGCCGGCGCCGCCGCGCCGTCGGCGCGCACGCCTGAGCAGCCGAGGGAGGAGCGGGCCGCCTATGCCTCCGCTGCGGACTCCGATGCGGATGCGGACTCCGATGAGGAGAGCACGGGCGGTGGTACGGGAAAATCCGTAGCTTCTGGCGCCGACGAGGCCGCCGGAAGAGGTGAGCACAAGGGTTCCGGCGGCGCATGGAAGTGGCCGCTGCTGACCCTGGTCGTTCTGGTGGCGCTGGCCCTGCTGGGATCCTGGCTGCTGCCGATGCTCACCGCAGGCGATGATGATGATGCGCCCGAGCCCACCCCCACGGTCACCGAGACCTTCACCGCGGAACCGGAGATGGTCAACGTGGTCGAGGCTGAGCTGGTCGGACGCCCTGTGGAGGAGGTCCGGGAGGAGCTCGAGGGCCAGGACCTGACGGTGGAGACCCAGGAGACAGAGTCCACCCAGCCCACCGGGATCGTGCTCGCGGCGGCACCCACCGGAGAGGTCCCGGAGGGCAGCACCATCACTGTGTCCTACTCCACCGGCACCACTGCTCTGGACCCGGATCCCGCGCCCACCCAGGAGCAGGAGGAGGGCCAGGAGGAGGACGAGTCCCCGGCGGAAACTCCTGCGCAGCAGCAGCAGGAGGAGCAGGAGAGTCCTCAGCAGGACGAGGATGATACGCCGACGCCGGCACCCGCTCCGAGCCCCACACCGACACCCGACACGCCCACGCCTGAACCGGAAGAGGACGAGGAAGACGGCCAGAACGGGCAGAATGAAGGCGGGGACGACGGTGACGGGGAGGACGACGAGGATGTGAACGCCGGCTCCCCCTCTCCGACCGCGACGCCGACTGACGACCCCACGGCCAGCGCATTAGGCTGGCAGGGGAGAATGACACGATGACCGACACCGAAGAACGCATCCTCAACAGCCGCTACCGGATCGAATCGCTGATCGGCCGCGGCGGGATGGCGGACGTCTACCTCGGTCATGACCTGTCCCTGGACCGGCAGGTGGCAGTGAAGATGCTGCGCCCAGACCTGGCACGGGACCCCCAGTTCCAAGGCCGCTTCCGCCGCGAAGCGCAGTCTTCGGCCTCGCTGAACCACCGCAACATCGTGGGCGTCTATGACACCGGCCGGGCCGATGTGGAGGACTCGCACCACGACCAGGTCAAGACCCCCTACATCGTCATGGAGTATGTGGACGGCGTGACGCTGCGTCACATCCTCCACGGCACGCCGTCCTCCGAAGACACGGAAGACGTCGACGAAGGCCCCGATGGTGAAGAGACTGTGGTCTCCTCACCGCAGAGGGACGCTGAACTCCGCAGCGCCGAGACCCCACCCCCTCCGCCGCCGCTCTCCCGCCGGGATCAGGGCGGACAGAGCGGCGGCGGCAGCGGTGAGGACGACCCCGACGTTCTGGCCCTGAGCGACACCGGCCGGGTGGATACCGAACACGGCGCCGCCTCCGAAGTCGGTGAGCCGCTGCAGAAGAAGATCGATCAGGCCCTGGGCCGGCCGGTCTCCGAGCAGGATGCCGCCCTCTACATGTCCGGAATCCTGGGGGCCCTGCAGTACAGCCACGACAAGGGCATCGTGCACCGGGACATCAAGCCCTCCAACGTCATGGTCAGCCGGGACGACGAGGTCAAGGTCATGGACTTCGGGATCGCCCGAGCCTTCGCCGACTCCGCCTCCACGATGACCCAGACCTCGGCGGTGGTGGGCACTGCTCAGTACCTCTCCCCCGAGCAGGCCCGCGGCGAAGTGGTGGATCATCGCTCAGATCTCTACTCAGCCGGCTGCGTGCTCTTCGAGCTGCTGACCAACCGTCCGCCCTTCCGCGGTGAGTCCCCGGTCTCCGTGGCCTACCAGCATGTCCGCGAGGAGCCCCCGCAGGTCTCTGACCTGAACCCGATGGTCTCCCCCGCCATGGAGTCAGTGGTCCATAGGGCTCTGACCAAGGACCCGGCGCGGCGCTTCCAGTCCGCCGAAGAGTTCGACGCCGCCCTGCAGAACGCTCTGCACGGGGTCGCTGTGGACGCCGCGGAAGCGCCCACCGGAGCCATCACCGCAGTGGGCGCCGGTTCCCCTACGGGCCGGGACTTCGACGACGTGGTGGGTGCCGGTGCCGCTGGCGTCGGGACTCCGCTGTCTGCTCGCACCCCGGAGGACCCGGACGTCTACGAGCAGCTTGAGGAGTACGAGGAGCAGCCGCGGCGACGTCGCGGCTTGGCGTGGATCTTCTGGCTTCTGCTGCTGATCGTGCTGCTCGGCGGCGGTGCGTGGGCACTGACGCAGATGCTCAGCACCGAAGAGGTGGAGGTCCCAGACGTGGAGGGCATGGAACGCAGCGAGGCGATGTCCGAGCTCTCCGAAGTGAACATCGAGGCTGAGGTCGAGATGGTCACCCATGACGAGATCGAAGATGAGCACGCCGTCGGCACGGATCCGGAGGCGGGCTCCACAGTGGACACGGGTTCCCAGGTGACTCTGCATATCTCCTCCGGTCCTGACGAGATCACCGTTCCGGACGGGCTGCAGGGCGAGACTGAGGAGTCGGTGCGTGAAGCCCTGGAGGACGTGGGGCTCGAGGTCGGTGAGATCTCCGAGGAGAATCACGCCGAAGTCCCCGAAGGTTCCCTGGTCAGCACAGACCCGGAGGCCGGGACCAGCGTCCCTGCCGGCTCGGACGTGGATCTTGTCCTCTCGACGGGCCTGCTCACCTTCCCCGGCGTCTTCGGCTCCTGGCATTGGGAGGCGACAGAGACCCTTCAAGCACAGGGCCTGACGGTACAGATCGACTGGCAGGAGACCACCAGCCACGAGGAGGGCCGTGTGATCGGCCAGTCCGTGGACGGACAGTCGGTCCAGGCCGGCGATGTCGTCCCGCAGGGCTCCACCGTGGTCCTTGCCGTCGCTTATGAGCCCGAGGAAGAGGCCGGTGAGGATGACGAGGACGAAGACACTGACGACGAAGATGCCGACGAGGGTGGCGGCGGAGGCGACGGCGGAAACGGCGGAGACGACGGCGGCGGTGACGGTGATGGCGGAGCCCAGGACGAAGACACCGACGAAGGCGACGGCGGAAACGGTAACGGCAACAACGGCGGCAACGGCAACGGCGGCAATGGCGACGACGACGGCGGAGACGAGAACTCGGACGACGAGGATACCGACGAGGGCGACAGCGGAAACGGAAACGGTAACGGTAACGGCGGAAACGGGAATGGCAACGGCGGCAATGGCAACGGTAACGACGATGAGTAGTCGTCAGCCTCTTCCCGCGCGCTGAGCCTGCTGCTCATAGTTGAGGGCCCGGAGGAACTTTCCTCCGGGCCCTCAACTATGAGCAACGATCAGAGCCTCGTGATGGCTGGAACGGTCACTTCCAACGCATCGTCATGAAGAAGCCCACCATCGCAATGCCGAAGCCGATGCCCACGTTCCAGTTGCCGACGGCGCGGATCGGGATCAGGCCGCTGCTGATATAGAAGACGATGATCCACAGCAGGCCGAGCAGCAGCAGTCCGAACATCGTGGCGCGGTACCACGTAGGAAGACTGTCATCTTCGAGCTCGAGGTCGTCGAGGCTGACCGGGTCGGCGTCGCTCAGCGGGGACGCGGTCCTCTCCTCCTGCGCGGAGGAACGGTCCTTCCGGCTGCGCTTATTGCTCCCGCGGTTCCTGCGATTCTTGGACTCTGGCACAGTGCTGACTCGTTCCGTTCGGTATCCTTGATCTGTGCGCCATTCTAACGGTTCTACCCGCTCCAGTCGTCCGCGGGGGAAGAGCGTCGCCACTCGCCTTCTCGGCGGCATCGGCGAAATCTTCATCACTCTGGGCGTCCTCGGGCTGCTCTTCGTGGCCTGGGAGCTCTGGTGGACCGGCCTGGGCGCTGACCGGGAGCGCCAAGAGGCGCAGGATGACTTCTACTCCGGCCTCGACCTCCAAGCCGCCCCTGAGGAGGGCGGAGCTGAGTCCGCCTCAGATTCCTCCCCCGACTTCGAGGTCTGCTACACCCTGGAGGACGGCACTGAGATCGGCTGCGCTCCGCAGATGGAGGCCGCTGCAGACGCCGGCGAGGTCATGGGGATGCTCTACGCGCCGCGACTGGGTGACGAGTGGGCTGCGCCCATCCGCCACGGCGTCGGGCCTGAACAGCTGGACACCGGCGGTGTGGGGCACTATCCGGACACCCAGATGGTCGACGAGGTCGGGAACTTCGCGCTGGCCGGACACCGTCAGACCTATGGCGACATGCTCGGTGATCAGCATCTGCTCCAGGACGGTGACCCGCTCTATGTGGTCTCCGGGGACGGCATCTACAGCTATGAGATCTACGAATCCCATGTGGTGGATCCGCACCAGACCGAGATGATCGCCCCGGTGCCCAACGACCTGGAGGCTGAGCCGGAGACCGGGCATCTGACGCTGACCACCTGTCATCCGATGTACTCCAACACGGAGCGGCTGATCACCCATGCGGAGGTCGTGGACTTCCAGCCGTGGGGCGGAGACGTTCCTGAGGACATCTCGCATCACTTCGACGACGCCGACGCCCTGGCAGGAGCCCGCTGATGTACGCCTGGTTCTTCAACACCGTGCTGCCGGGGCCGCTGTGGTTCCGGATCATTCTGGCCCTGCTGCTGGTGGCCGGTATCGTGTTTCTGCTGATGGAGTTCGCCTTCCCGTGGCTGAGCCAGTTCAGCCCGTTCAACGACTCCACCCTCGAAGGGACCTGAGAGAGATCATGACCGCACGCATCCTGGTGATCGACAACTACGACAGCTTCGTCTACACGCTGGTCGGTTATCTGCGGGAGCTGGGCGCCGAGGCCACGGTCATCCGCAACGACGACCACACGGTCGAGGAAGCGGTGGAGCTGGCCCAGCAGCACGACGGCGTCCTCATCTCCCCCGGCCCCGGCGCGCCTCATGAGGCCGGCGTCTCCGTGGCGCTGACCACGTGGTGCGCCGAGGCGAAGGAACCGATGCTGGGCGTCTGCCTGGGCCATCAGGGGCTCGGTGAGGCCTTCGGGGCCACCGTCACCCATGCCGAGCAGCTGATGCACGGCAAGACCTCCGAGGTGACCCACACCGGTCACGAGTCCTTCGCCGGACTGCCGGAGACCTTCGTAGCCACCCGCTACCACTCCCTGACCGTGGACCCGGAGACGGTCCCGGAGGTCCTGGAGGTCACGGCGACGACCGCCGACGGCGTCATCATGGGCCTGGCCCACCGGACCGCGCCGCTGTGGGGCATGCAGTACCACCCGGAGTCGGTGCTGACCGAGGGCGGCTACCGGATGCTGGGCAACTGGCTGGAGTCGCTGGGCCAGAAGGGCGCCGCTGAGAAGGCCGCCGATCTGAACCCCATCCGCTGAGGCCTGACCCTGCAGGACATGCCCGCAGCGGTCTACCGCGGCCGCTTGGCCGCCGTCGTGCGCGCCTGCTCCGTGAGGGTGTCGTCGATCCGCTCCGCCACGGCCTCCGGCGAGAGATCCTCACCGAAGCGACGCTGCAGGGCGGTGCTGATCAGGAAGTCGGCCACGGCCGGGTTCTTCGGCAGCATCGAGCCGTGGAGGTAGCTGCCCACCACGTTCTTATACCGGGCACCCTCGTGGTCGTCCTGCTCGTTGTTGCCCTCACCCTTGGTGACGGTGCCCAGCGGGCGCACACCGGAGCCCAGGTAGGTCTGGCCGGAGTGGTTCTCGTAGCCGATGATCTCCCCGAACTCCTCTGAGCGCGCCACCACATTGCCGATCAGTCGGTTATCGGTGCCGCGGGTGGTGACATCCAGAGCGCCGATGCCCTCGATCCGCTGTCCCTCGCGGGTCTCGAAGGAGTGGCCGAAGAGCTGATACAGCCCACAGATCATCAGCATGGGGACCCCGTCCTCCACCATGGAGCGCAGCCGCTCCCCCTGCTGCAGCAGATCGGCGTGGATCTTGTCCTGGCCGCTGTCCTGCCCGCCGCCACCGATGATGATGTCCACCTGCTCGGGGAACTCATCGCCGGGGTCATAGGTGTGCATGACCGGCTCATAGCCCAGCCACTCCAGTCGACGCTGGACCACCAGCGCGTTGCCGTAGTCGCCGTAGATGTTCATATCGCGCGGGTAGAGCTGCAGGACGTGGACCTGTCGGTCTTCTCGTCCCCCGCCATGTCCGCCGGCGCCGGGCGTCTGCTCAGCTGAGTTCTGGGCGCTCATGCGAAGGCCTCCACTTCGGTGTATTCGCTCAGGTGCTTCCGCAGGGCGAGCATGGCGGTGTACGTGCAGAAGACGCGTTTGGGCTTCTCAGGCTCCGCCGCGATGAACTCGTCCAGCGCCTTCTTCAGGTCCGGCTCCACGGCGTCGAAGGGGACGGCGTCGTACTTCAGCCGCAGCGCCATGTCATAGGCACGCACGCCGGTCACCCTCGTCACCCCCTGCGCCCGCAGGCTCTCGAAGGAGACGTCCCACAGCCAGGACATGTCGCGGCCGTCGGCGTAGTTGTCATTGATGGCGATCATCGTGGAGACCCCCTCAGCGCTGAAGGAGCTCAGGCCCAGGCGGAAGCCGCTGGGGTTCTTCACCAGCACCAGGTCCAGAGGTTGGCCGTTGACCTGCAGGCTCTCCCCGCGCCCGAAGGCCGGCGAGACCCGGCTGAGCGCGTCGATCAGCGCCTCCTGGTCCACGCTCTCCCCCAGCGCCTGGCGCACCACAGCCAGCGCAGCCGCCGAGTTGAAGGTGTTGTAGGCGCCGTTGACGGTCAGCTGAGTGCTGACCTGTTCGCCACCGATGCGGTAGGTGCCCCCGTCGTCGGTGAGCTCCTCCAGCACGACGCCGGCCTCCGGCAGATCTGCGGCCTGGTTCGCCCCACTCTGGTGGAGATCATCGTCGCTGGGGAAGTGGCTGCGCAGCTGCTGGCTCAGCCCGAAGAAGCTGACCTCCTGGTCCTCCAGGGAATCAGCGATGGCTCGCACCCGGGCGTCCTCACGGTTCAGAGTCACGCCGTCGGTGGTGTGCTGAGCGATCGTGCGCAGCAGGCCCGCAGTGGTGTCGATCTCGCCGAAGCGGTCCAACTGATCACGCATGACGTTGAGCAGCAGCGAGTAGTTGGGCCGGACGGCCTTCACAAAGTGCACTGCGTGAGCCTCATCCAGCTCAAGGACCGCGATGTCGGCGTCGAGCTTGCCGCTCAGAGACACCTCGCCCAGGATGGAGGCGACCACCCCGCGGGTGAAGTTGCTGCCCGAACGGTTGGTGAAGACCTTCAGCCCCTGACCCTCCAGGAGCTCCACCACCATCTTGGTGGTGGTGGTCTTGCCGTTGGTTCCGCTGACCACGATGACCCCGCGCGGCAGCCGCCTGAGGGTGCGCGCCAGGAAGTTCTTGTCGAGCTTCTCCACCACCAGGCCCGGGAAGGCCGAGCCTCCCCCGCCGCGGATCCTGCTGATTCCGCGCGCGGCCTTGCCGATCAGTACCGAAAGCATGGGTTCAACGGTATCGCAGGCTTCTGAGGGCAGAAGAAAAGGACCCGCAGGGTGCGGGTCCTTTTCTCCTGACGCGGGAGCGACGACGTCTCAGGTAGCCGGCTTGGGCTCCGGGACGTTCTTGCTCTTGGCTTCCTCCGCCGGCTGGGCGTTGACGTTCGCAGTGCCGTTCTTGGGCTCTGCGGCCGGCGTCTCAGCGGGCTTGGCCGCCGTGGACTTCGCCGGAGTCGGTGCGGAGACCGGCTCGGGCTTCTTCCACGGGTCCTCCACCGGCTGAGAGGCGCGCCACGCGGCGACACCGGCCGTCACACCAGCAGCGACCAGACCGAAGATCAGCAGGCCCTTCTTGCGGGACTTGGACTTCTGCTGCTTCTTCAGAGCCTTGGAAGCGTCCTTGGCGTACTGCTCGGACTGCTTGCGCAGCTTCTTGACGATCTTCTTATCGCCGGTGGCCTTGATCAGAGCCTTCTCCACACGGGGATCGACCTCAGCCTTGTGGATCAGCTTGGCCGTCCTGTCCGCGTAGCCGCCGAGCTTGGCGCTGGCGGCGGGCACGACCTCGTTCTTCACCCGCGTCTGAGTGTGCTCATACTTCTTGCGGGCCTTCTCCACCTCAGCTTTGGCGCCCTTGGGCAGCTTGTCGTACTGAGCCGCCACGCCGTCACCTGCCAGGGAGGAGAGCTGCTTGATCTTCTCGCCAGCCACAGATGCACCGTCACTCACCGCGCCGAAGGCACGGGAAGAGGCATCTTGAACCTTCGGAGCGTTCGTGCGGTAGGCGCCTTCCGCCCAGTCGGCGGCCGCGCCCAGCTTGGGGGCAGTCCAGTCGCGGGCGGTGTCGACGCCGGCAAGCACTTTGTGCTCCCAACTGTGGCTCGGTTTCTTCTTCTTACCGAACATGCGTGTCCTCCGAATCAGGATCGTTTGCTCTCCTTAGCCTACGTCTTATGCCCCCTCACCTGCTATGGCACGCCGAGCTGTATTGCATCGGAGCTCTCCACCAGCGGCGTCGGGGGTTCTGGTGAGGCTGTTCCCGCCCGACGTCGGATCCCGCCCGGCGTCGGATCCCGCCCGGCGTCGGATCCCGCCCGGCGTCGGATCCCGCCCGGCGTCGCATCGTGCCCGGCGTCGGAGGAGGTCTCGTGGAAGAATGGCAGCTATGACTGCTATCGCAACGCATCAGGCAACGATCAAGACCAACCAGGGCGACATCGTCGTCGAGCTCTACGGCAACCACGCTCCCAAGACTGTGGAGAACTTCGTGGGCCTGGCCACCGGCTCCATCACCTGGAAGCACCCGGAGACCGGCGAGGAGAAGGTGAACACTCCCCTCTACGACGGCACGGTCTTCCACCGCATCATCAAGGACTTCATGATCCAGGGCGGCGACCCGCTCGGCCTGGGCGTGGGCGGCCCCGGCTACCAGTTCGGCGACGAGATCCACCCCGAGCTGGACTTCACCGAGCCGCATAAGCTCGCGATGGCCAACGCCGGCCCGGGCACCAACGGTTCCCAGTTCTTCATCACCTCGGTGCCCACCACCTGGCTGCAGGGCAAGCACACCATCTTCGGTGCGGTGAAGGACGAGGAGTCCAAGAAGGTCGTGGACGCGCTGAACTCGGTCAAGACCGACATGCGCGACCGTCCCGCAGAGGACGTGGTCATCTCGACCATCGAGATCACCGAGCTGTGACACTCCCTCTGTGAACACCTGCGCGAACCACCCGGACAGGCCGGCCCACATCCAGTGCCAACGCTGTGATCGGCCGGTCTGTCCGCAGTGTCAGCAGCAGGCCGCAGTGGGCTTCCACTGCCCCCAATGCGTCCAGGAGGCCCGACGACGCCGGCCCGCCTCCCGCACGCAGTTCGGCGCACCGGTCCGCGCCGACCAGCGGCCGCTGGTCACCTGGACCGTGATCGGACTCTGCGTGGTGCTCTATGCGCTGCAGATCCTCCCCCAGTACCTGGGCGCCGCCGGTGCACGGCTGCCCGATCTCACGCAATACTTCTCCTACGCACCACTGCACACCTCTGAGCACCCGCTCTACCCCGTGGAGCTCTGGCGCATGCTCACCTCAGCGCTGGTGCATTCACCGTCGAACGCCGCACACCTGCTCTTCAACATGGTGGCGCTGTGGTTCATCGGACGTGTGCTGGAGCCGGCGATCGGTCGGTGGCGCTACATCGCCCTGCTGGTGCTCTCTGCCTTGGGCGGCTCTGTGGCGGTCATGTATCTCAGCGACCCGACGGTCCCCACGCTGGGCGCCTCCGGAGCGGTGTTCGGGCTCTTCGGCGCCCTGTTCGTCCTGCTGCGTGCCTCCGGCAGCCAGAGCGGCGGCGTGATCGTCCTGGTGGGCATCAACATGCTGATCAGCTTCACCGTGCCGAACATCTCCTGGCAGGGCCACCTCGGCGGGCTCGTGGTCGGCCTGCTGTGCGCACTGGTCATCGCGAAGGTCCCCCGCGGGAAGAACCGCTCTCTGCTGCAGGGCCTCGGCCTGGGCGCCGTCTTCCTGGCCCTGGTCGCGCTGATCGCAGTGGGCATCCCCCTGGTGGACATCTACGGCTCCTGAACGGGTCTGGGCGATGGGCCGATCTGAACTATGAAGACTGAGCGCTGAAGACTGAGCGCTGAGTGCCTCTCCCCCGCCATCCTGAGTCTCTGACGCCGCAGCCTTGGGCCTCTGTCACCGCAGCCTTGATCAGATACGCGCGGTATTCCGCTGAAATCCAGGCCGATAGCGCGCGCATCTGATCAAGCCTTCGCTCCTGCACCACGGGCAACAGACCTCGCCGTGGAGGCTTCAGCAGACTCCGGTGCCTGGCGAGCCCATAGCCGCCTTCCAGGCGACGGTATCTGCGGACGCCCGTCCGCACTCTTCCACGTCGCCGCCGGACGACCAGCCCTCCCATCTGCTGTGCAGTCTCCTCCTCTGACCCCTCTCGGCCACAGGGCCGGGCCGCGGCGACGGTGATCGCCCTGGCTCAGCGCTGGGGGCAAGTCATTGGTCCGCAGGAGCCCCGTACCGTTTTCCCCAGGGTTTATCCACAGTGTGGATAAACAACACATGTGTGTTTCCCAAGGTCAGAGCGATTTCCACAGGTAACTGTGGACTTAAGGGGGTTCTGGGGATAACAAGGTGTGTAGAACTGTGGAGCTTATTCACAGGGGGTCGCCGCGGGTCTACGAGCGTAGATCTGCCGTCTTCTCAGTTGGTGTCACAGGGCAAGGCTCGTGCCCGCCGTGCGGCGGGGCGTCATGCGGCGCTGTGCGCGGCTAAGCAGCGGGACTGTGCCGTGCGGGGCGGTGCCCCGCCGGGACAGGCCGCCGAGGGCGCCGTCGGGACGCCCGGCGTCGGACTGCGGTATGCAGGACTGCGGCCGGTCCCGCTGCGTTGTTTGGGCGAAGAGTTGCCGTCTCAGGCCCCAGAAGCCGCTGAGACGGCAACTCTTCGCCCAAACAACGGGGGTTGGGGAGCGCTAGAGGGGCAGCGGGGAGGAGGGGCTGTGAGCGGCTCTCAGGCTCCGCACACGTACCTCCTGCGGCGTAACAGCCCACACCTTCATCGAGGTCCCCTCTTCAGGCATATCCCGACGCTCAGGAGGCGCTCTCAGGAAGCTGATATCCCTGAAACGCGGACGCCGATGCAGGGAGGGGAAGAGAAAGGCGCCAGATACAAAGAAGGACCTGCTCCACGGGGGAGCAGGTCCTTCTTTCTTCTCTGTGGAGCCTAGGAGACTCGAACTCCTGACATCCTGCTTGCAAAGCAGGCGCTCTACCAACTGAGCTAAGGCCCCGTGAGGTATTCATTCTAGACCGTGTCAGTCGCCTGAGACCAAATTCCTCGGGTCTCTTCCGCCTTCCGCCATTCGCGGTAGGCCAGAATTCCGGCGACTGTCAGAGCAGCCATGGCGAGACGCTTCATGCTTCTCCCTCCACAGGCTGCCTGTCGGTCGTGGGCGTACGAGGACTTGAACCTCGGACCTCATCGTTATCAGCGATGCGCTCTAACCGCCTGAGCTATACGCCCTCATACCTCTTCAAGGAGTGCCGCGCCTCAGCGCGACCCCTAAACATTACACCGACTGTTCACCCATCAGCAAATCGAGCTCTCAGAACAGCTCAGTCGTCGGTCAGGGTGACACCGATGCCGCCCACCAGGGAGGCCGAGAGGTTGTAGAGCACTGCCCCGAGCATGGAGAGCACGGTCAGCAGCACCACGTTGATCACCGCGATGATCGTGGCGAAGGAGGCGATCTGCCCCAGCGTCACCATCTCTTCAACGCGGAAGCCGTCATCGCCCTCAGTGCCGAGGACCTGGCCGAGCAGGTCGTTGATCTGGGCGAAGATACCGGTCAGATCCATGACGGACCACACCATCACCGCGCAGACCACTGTCATGATGCCCAGCGCCACGGAGAGCAGGAAGCTCATCTTCAGCACGGACCAGGGGTCCACCTTGGAGACCAGCAGCCGGGCCTTGCGGACCTTCGCCTTCGGCGTCGGACGCACCAATCCCTGCTGGGACCGTCCTCCGGGCCGGGCGCCGCCCTGGGGACGCGAGGCGCCGGCTTTGGGGCGCGGGCGCGGAGGCTGCCCGCCCGCCGATTTATCCGCACCTGCGGAGGCCTTGCTCGCCGACGCCGCGTCCTGCCCGCCCTTGGCGGCGGCAGGAGCCTGTCCGCCCTGTGCGCGCGGCCGAGGAGCCGGGAAACGGGTCTTCTGACCGGACCCGGAGGACTTACCCTCGGGCTTCTCTGCGCCGTTCTTCGCGCTCACTGATGACCTCCATCAGACTCGTCCGACTCAGGAGCCTGCTCGGTGCTGGCTTGATCAGAGTCCAACGCTACTGCATCTGCCTGATCAGCGCCCTCAGGTTCGCTGGGTGCGGCATCAGCCGTCACCGCATCGTTACCGTCCTCGGCGGCATCCTCGCCCTCGTTCTCACCGGTCGCGGCCAGAACGGCACCCGAGCTGCGGGCGACCTTGATGATGCGGTCCTTCTTCCGAGGCTTGGCGAAGATCACGCCCATCGTGTCGCGGCCCTTGGACGGCACGCCCTCCACGGCGGAGCGCACAACGTTGCCGGACTCCATGACCACCAGCACCTCGTCGTCGTCCTCGACCACCATGGCCCCGACCAGGTCGCCGCGGTCCTCGACCAGCTTGCCGACCTTGATGCCCAGGCCGCCGCGGCCCTGCACGCGGTACTCGTCCACATGGGAGCGCTTGGCGTAGCCGCCCTCGGTCACCACGAAGACATAGGAGTTCTCGGTGACCACATCAGCGGTGAGCAGCTCATCGTCCTCGCGGAACTTCATGCCGGTGACACCGGAGGTGGCGCGACCCATGGGCCGCAGCGCGTCATCGGTGGCGGTGAACCGCAGCGACTGTCCCTTCCGGGAGACCAGCATGAGATCGTCCTCGGCGGAGACCAGCTTGGCCGAGACCAGCTCGTCCTCCTCACGCAGGTTGATGGCGATGACGCCGGCCTGGCGCGGAGTGTCATAGTCGGTGAGCTTGGTCTTCTTCACCAGGCCGGACTTGGTGGCCAGCACCAGGTAGGGCGCGTCCTCATAGCTGCGCAGCGGCAGCACCCCGGCGATGTGCTCATCGGGCTGGAAGGCCACGATGTTGGCGACATGCTGCCCCTTGGAATCGCGGCCGGACTCCATGAGGTCATAGCACTTGGTCCGGTAGACGCGTCCCAGGTTTGTGAAGAACAGGATCCAGTGGTGGGTGGTGGTCACGAAGAAGTGCTCGACGACGTCGTCGGCGCGTAGCTGCGCACCGCGCACTCCCTTCCCGCCGCGTCCCTGGGCCCGGTAGTTGTCGATCTTGGTGCGCTTGACGTAGCCGTCACGGGTGATCGAGACGACCACATCCTCTTCGGGGATGAGGTCCTCCATGGACATGTCCCCGTCATAGCCGCGCACGATGTGGGTGCGCCGCTCGTCGCCGTGCTTCTCGACGATGCCCTCGAGCTCCTCGCCGACGATCTCACGCTGACGGTCCTCAGAGGCGAGGATCTCCTTATAGCCGGCGATCAGGCGCATCAGCTCGTCGTACTCCTCCTGGAGCTTCTGGCGCTCCAGGGCGGCGAGCTTTCGCAGCTGCATGTCCAGGATCGCCTGAGCCTGGTCGTCGTCGATGTCCAGCAGGGCCTTCAGGTTCTGCCGGGCGACCTCCACTGTGGAGGACTCGCGGATCGTGGAGATCACACGGTCCAGGTCGTCCAGGGCCTTGAGCAGGCCGACCTTGATGTGAGCCTCCCGCTCAGCCTTCTCCAGGCGGAACTGGGTGCGTCGGACGATCACATCGATCTGGTGCATCACCCAGTGGTGGACGAAGGCGTCCAGGGACAGGGTGCGCGGCACCCCGTCCACCAGGGCCAGCATGTTCGCGGAGAAGTTCTCCTGCAGCTGGGTGTGCTTATAGAGGTTGTTGAGCACCACCTTCGCGACGGCGTCGCGCTTGAGGATGATGACCAGGCGCTGTCCGGTGCGGCCGGAGGACTCATCGCGCAGATCGGCGATGCCGCTGACCTTGCCGTCCTTGACCAGCTCTGCGACCTTGACCGCCAGGCGGTCCGGGTTGGCGTGGTACGGCAGCTCGGTGACCACCAGGCAGGTGCGGCCCTGGATCTCCTCGACGTTGACCACCGCACGCATGGTGATGGAGCCGCGACCGGTGCGGTAGGTCTCTTCGATGCCCCGGGTGCCCAGGATCTGCGCCCCGGTGGGGAAGTCGGGCCCCTTGATCCGTTCCAGCAGCGCCTCCAGCAGCTCCTCGCGGCTGGCCTGCGGGTTCTTCAGGTACCACTGGACGCCGTCGGCGACTTCGCGCAGGTTGTGCGGCGGGATGTTGGTGGCCATCCCGACGGCGATGCCGGAGCTTCCGTTGACCAGCAGGTTCGGGAAGCGGGCCGGCAGGACCACCGGCTCCTGCTGCTTGCCGTCGTAGTTGTCCTGGAAGTCGACGGTGTTCTCGTTGATGTCCCGGACCATCTCCATGGCCAGCGGGGCCATCTTGGTCTCGGTGTACCGCGGGGCCGCGGGGCCGTCGTCGCCGGGGTTGCCGAAGTTGCCCTGCCCGGCGGCCAGCGGATACCGCATGACCCAGTCCTGGATGAGGCGGGCCAGAGCGTCATAGATCGCTGAGTCGCCGTGGGGGTGATAGTTGCCCATCACGTCGCCGACCACGCGGGCGCACTTGTTGAAGGAGCGCTCCGGGCGGTAGCCGCCGTCGTACATCGCGTAGAGCACTCGACGGTGCACCGGCTTCAGGCCGTCGCGGACATCCGGCAGCGCACGGCCGACGATCACGGCCATCGCGTAGTCCAGGTAGGACCGCTTCATCTCGGTCTGCAGGTCGACCTGGCTGATCCGGTCGCGCAGGGGCGCCTCGACGGTCCCTTCGACAGGCAGGTCCTGGTTCTCGTTGTTCTCAGTCACGTAGGGATCTCCTGAAGATCAGATGTCGAGGAAGCGGACGTCTTTGGCGTTCTGCTGGATGAAGCCGCGGCGGGACTCGACGTCCTCGCCCATCAGGATGGAGAAGATCTCGTCGGCGGCGGCCGCATCCTCCATGGTCACCTGCATCAGTGTGCGGTTGTCCGGGTCCATCGTGGTCTCCCACAGCTCCGAGTAGTCCATCTCGCCCAGACCCTTATAGCGCTGGATGCCCAGCTCCTTGGGCAGCTTGCGCCCGGCCTCGCGGCCGCGGGTCAGGGCGACGTCGCGCTCGGCGTCGGTGAAGACGTAGTCGGGGTCGCCGCCGGACCACTTGATCTTGTACAGGGGCGGCTGCGCCAGGTAGACGTGTCCGTGCTCGATGAGCGGGCGCATGTAGCGGAAGAGCAGGGTCAGCAGCAGGGTGGAGATGTGCTGGCCGTCGACGTCGGCGTCGGCCATCAGCACGATCTTGTGGTACCGCAGCTTGGAGGCGTCGAAGTCCTCGCCGATGCCGGTGCCGAAGGCGGTGATCATCGCCTGGACCTCGCTGTTGGACAGCGCCTTGTCCAGGCGGGCACGCTCCACGTTGAGGATCTTGCCGCGCAGCGGCAGGATCGCCTGGGTCTCCGGGTCACGGCCGCGCTTGGCCGAGCCTCCTGCGGAGTCGCCCTCCACGATGTAGATCTCGCAGCGTGAGGGGTCCTTCGACGAGCAGTCCGAGAGCTTGCCGGGCATGCCCATCGTCTCCAGCGGGGACTTCCGCCGGGCGTTCTCGCGGGCCTTGCGCGCAGCCACACGCGCCTGCGCGGCCGACTGTGCCTTGCGGACGATGTCCCGGGCGGCGCCGGGGTTGCGCTCCAGCCAGTCCCCGAGGTTCTCGTTGACGACCTTGTGCACGAACGCGCGGGCCTCGGTGTTGCCCAGCTTGGTCTTGGTCTGGCCCTCGAACTGCGGCTCGGAGAGCTTCACCGAGATCACCGCGGTCAGGCCTTCGCGGATGTCCTCACCGGTGAGGTTGTCATCCTTGTCCCGCAGCAGGGACTTCTCCCGCGCGTAGCGGTTGACCAGGGCGGTCATCGCCGCGCGGAAGCCCTCCTCGTGGGTGCCGCCCTCGTGGGTGTTGATCGTGTTGGCGTAGGTGTGGACCGACTCGGAGTAGGTCATGGTCCACTGCATCGCCAGCTCTGCGGTGATGCCGCGCTCATCGTCCTCGGACTCGAAGGCGATGACGTCCTCATGGACGTGCTCGGCGCGCTTGGCGGAGTTCAGATGGTTGACGTAGTCCAGCAGGCCGTCGTCGTACTGGTAGACGACCTCGCGGCCCTTCTGCTCCTCAGGTTCGCCGCCCTCAGAGTCGGACTCTTCGGCGACCTCATCGCTGATGACCACGTTCTCGTCGATCCTGCGGTCATCGCGCAGCGTGATGCGCAGACCCTTGTTCAGGAAGGCCATCTGCTGGAAGCGGGCGCGCAGGGTCTCGAAGTCGAAGTCGGTGGACTCGAAGATCCCCGGATCCGGGTAGAAGACCTGTGTGGTGCCGGTGGCCTCGGTGGCAGCACCCCGGGACAGCTCCTGAGTGACGCGACCGCCCTCGGCGAAGGAGATGTTCCACTCATAGCCCTGGCGGTGCACTGTGGTGTCCACTCTGGTGGACAGCGCGTTCACCACGGAGATGCCCACACCGTGCAGACCGCCGGAGACCGCGTAGCCGCCTCCGCCGAACTTGCCGCCGGCGTGCAGGACGGTCATGACGACCTCCACTGTGGGCTTGCCCTCTGTGGGGTGCATGTCCACTGGGATGCCGCGGCCGTCGTCCTCCACACGGACGCCGCCGTCGTTCTGCAGCGTGATCTGGATGTGCGAGCAGTAGCCGGCCAGCGCCTCATCCACGGAGTTGTCCACGACCTCGTAGACCAAGTGGTGCAGGCCGCGCTCACCGGTGGAGCCGATGTACATGCCCGGGCGTTTCCGGACGGCTTCCAGACCTTCCAGAACGGTGATGTCCGAGGCGCCGTAGCCGCCCTGATTCTGCTGGTTCTCGCTGTCCGAGGTCATTGGTTCATCTTACCGCGAAAACGCCGGAATCCTGCATTTTCGAGCGGTGTGCAGCCCTTCAGATGCCCCTGGGAGGGCTGAGAAGCCGCCTGGGAGCCGCTCATGCTCCGTGGGATGAGGCTGGGTTCCACCCACGAGCCTCTATCCCGGCAGATGAGCCGACAGCGGCGCAGCGTTGCCAGCCTCACCCGTGGGGCTCAGCCGTAGGTGTCCCGGGGGCCGCGCCCACGCACGTGGTAGCGGCCCTTCTTCCAGCTGGGGGCCTGCGGGCCGCGGATGTTCAGCCCGGTGACGATCCCTCGGCCGAGCTCACGGGTGAACATCTCCATGAGTTGGTTCTGCATGAGCTTCAGGTTGGTGGCCCAGGCGGTGGAGTCGCAGACGACGTCGACCACGCCGTTCTCAAAGCGCTCCGGCCGGCAGTGTTCGGCGACCTGCTCCCCGACCAGCTGGTCCCACCGGGCGATGACCGAACCGACGGCCACCGGAGAGGACCAGCCACGGGTCGTGATGAGCCCGCCGACCACGTTGCCGAGCAGGCTCGGGTCACGCCGGTTCGCTTGAGATCCGGTGCCTGCCGCGCTCCGTCGCTTCTGAGCATCGCTCTGCTGGGTACGTGGGTTCCCCGCCAACGAGGAGCCCTTGGGCATGCTGCGCAGGCGATGCTCTCCGCGGCCCTCGGCGGCCTTGCGCATCCGGGCGAGCAGGATCGCGGCGGCATCTTCGCTCTCTCGGACCGAGACGCCGTCGGGACTGGGCTCGACCTCAGGCCGCATCGTGGTCCTCGTTCGGCGGATCCTCATGCACGGGGTCCCCGTGCAGGGGGCTGACCCGGCTGATCTGCTCCGCGGACTCCACTCTCCACGCATTGGCCAGCAGGGACTCGGGGACGTCGTCGTCGACTGCGGCGGTGACGATCAGCTGCTCAGCCTCCCCGGCCAGCTCGGCCAGGCGACGCCGACGCCGAGCGTCCAGCTCCGCGAAGACGTCATCGAGGATCAGGATGGGTTGGGCACCGTCGTCGGGGTCGTCGTCCACCATCACCCGATAGGCCCCCAGGCGCAGAGCCAGAGCATAGGACCAGGTCTCCCCGTGGGAGGCATAGCCTTTCACCGGCACATCATCCAGGCTGAACAGGATGTCATCCCGGTGAGGCCCCACCAACGTCATCGCCCGTTCGCGCTCCTGCTTCCGGGCGGCACGCAGACGGTCCAGCATCAGTTCGGCCAGTGCCTGCTGGTCGGTGGGCGGCTCCTGCTCGAAGGAGCTCTGATACTCCATCCGGGCGGTGCGGACGCTGCCCGACAGCTGCTGATAGGCCTTCTCCACATGGGGCCTGAGGGCGGAGACCATCTCCAGCCGCGCCCGCAGCAGCCGCGAACCTGCCTCGGAGAGCTGCTGATCCCAGACGGTCAGCGTGGACTCGTGGGTTTCGGTGAACCCCTCATGTCGAATGGACTTCAGCAGCGCGTTGCGCTGTTTGAGGACCTTCTCATAATCCTGCCGCACCCGGGCCAGAGCAGGCCGCAGTTGGACAGCCAGATCGTCGAAGAGCCGACGCCGGACGGCGGGTGAGCCTTTGATCAGTTCGAGATCCTCGGGCGCGAAGAGCACTGTGCGCAGGATCCCGAGGATCTCGGTGGCACGGACCGGGTTCCCCCGATTGATCCGAGCACGGTTGCTGCGGCCCGGGTTGATCTCCACCTCCAGGAACGCCTCCTGGGTGCCGCGATGTGCCTGGGCACGGATGATCGCCTGAGATTCTCCGTGGCGGACCAGAGGCTGATCGTAGGTGACCCGGTGGGAGCCCAACGTGGAGAGGTAGCCCACGGCCTCAGCGATGTTGGTCTTGCCGACGCCGTTGTAGCCCAGCAGCACATTGGGGCCAGGGTGGAGCTCAAGCTGGGACTCCGCATAGCTGCGGTAGTTGTTCAGGGTGAGCTGGGACAGCCACATAGGCGCAGGACCTGGGGTCTGGGACTACTGGTTGATGAGCCGAACCGGCATCAGCAGATACCGGAAGTCGGTGCTGTTCTCCCCATCGGGAGTCTGCTGGCCGGTGATCATGGCCGGTTTGGGCGCAGAGACGAATGAGAAGCGCAGGTACTCGCTGTCGATCACGCTGAGGCCTTCGTTCAGGTAGGCCGGGTTGAAGCCCACGGTGATCGATTCGCCGGTGAGGTCTGCGGAGATGACCTCGGACGCCGCTGCCGCGTCGTCTGCGCCGGCGTCGAGGGTGACCTGACCGTCCTCGGTGAACTGCAGGCGCACGTGGCCGTTGCGCTCCGAGACCAGGGAGACACGGCGGGCGGCCTCGATGAGCTCCGAGGTGTTGACCACCGCGTGGATCGGAGTCTCCTCCGGGAAGAGCTGGCGGATCTTGGGGTAGTCCCCATCGACCAGCACGGAGGTGGTGCGGCGTCCGCCGGAGGAGAAGCCGACCAGCTCAGCAGATTGGGTGAGCGCGATGTTCAGCTCACCGCCGCCGGCGAGCTGCTTGGCGACGTCGTTGAGGGTCTTGGCCTTGATGAGGGCAGAGGTCGAGATGTTGGGGTCGGCCGGAGACCAGTTGATCTCGCGCATGGCCAGCCGGTAGCGATCCGTGGCCAGGAAAGTGATGGTGTCGCCCTCGAACTCGACCTTCACACCGGTGAGGATCGGCAGGGTGTCGTCCTTCGAGGCAGCGGTGATGACCTGGCTGACAGCTCGAGCGAAGGCTGAGCCGTCGACTGTTCCCGCCAGCTCCGGCATCGCGGGCAGCTCCGGATACTCGTCCACCGGCATGGTGGACAGAGTGAAGCGTGATGAGCGGCAGGTGACGACCGCTTTGGAGTCATCGATCTCGATGGTCACGGGAGCGGCCGGCAGAGCTTTGACGATGTCGTTCAGAAGTCGGCCGGAGACCAGGACCGTGCCTTCGTCCTCGACGTCGGCCTCGATGTGCAGCTGAGCGGAGATCTCGTGGTCGAAGCTCGAGATGGTGACGGTGTGCTGCTCAGCCTTGATCAGCAGTCCGGAGAGGACCGGAGCCGGGGGACGGGGGGAGAGAGATCGTGCTGTCCAGGAGACGGCCTCGGACAGAACATCGCGATCCACAGTGAATTTCACTGATCTCCCTTTCTCCGGCGTAGCCCATAGTGCCTGCTAAGTGATCCCTGTTGAAAGTCAAGCTTCTGAGGCGTCGTGTCGAGGCCCGAGCTTACCGGTGCAGCAGGCACGATGCGAGCCGGTCGTTCAAGGAACGATCGAGGGTGGGCACCAGATGTGCCTGCCGAGGCTCGTCTGGGAGGAATATCTGGGGTCCGGCCGGTGGAGCGCGTACGGGGCGCGGGCTTTCTTGTTATCTGTCAGATGTATGAGGGGTAAGGAGGTAGAAGTGTTAACAAGTGCTGTGGATTCTGTGGATAACCGGGTCTTGGGCGCTGATGCCGGGATTTTCGCTGTGCAGTCTTAAGTGAAGTGTCTCGGTATGCGCTGTGGGCTGTCCGTGGAGAGAAGAACCCCGTCGTTTCGCGGATTCCTCAGGATCCGCTCCGTTCTCCCCAAGCTCCGCGGCTCCGTCCACCGCCTTCTCCACCGGGTTATCCACAGGTGTTAACAGCGACGTGGAAAAAGTTCACCGCCGCTTGTGGAAATGTGGGGAAAACTGTGGAATTCGATGCTGAGAGCGGTCTCGGATCGTGCTGATGCTGGGGAACTACATGTGTGTGACTTGTGGGGAACTGAGTTTTCCACAGCTGTCAGCCATGAGCTTGCACAGGTCTGTCCCCAGGCTGTATCGCACGTGAGGCCGTCAGAGAGTCTGTCGAGGCTGGTCCCTTCGACGTCGGTCCGTCAGCGCTGCTGCTTGATCTTGTTGGTGAGCTCGGTGACCTGGTTGAAGACCGCGCGGCGCTCGGCCATGAGTTCGCGGATCTTGCGTTCGGCATAGATGACCGTGGTGTGGTCGCGGCCGCCGAGGGCCTGGCCGATCTTCGGCAACGACATCTCTGTGAGCTCACGCAGCAGGTACATGGCGATCTGGCGGGCGGTGACCAGGGTCCGGTTGCGGGACTTGGACATCAGGTCATCCACTGTGAAGTTGTAATACTCCGCGGTGGCATCGATGATCTGGTCCGCAGTGATCTCCTGCGCGTTGTCATCGGAGATGAGATCCCGCATGACGTGCTCAGCCAGCTGCAGGTCCACCTCCTGCTTGTTCAGCGAGGCATAGGCGGTCACACGGATGAGCGCGCCCTCCAGCTCCCGGATGTTGGTGGAGATCTTGGAAGCGATGTACTCCAGCACATCGTCCGGGCAGGAGAAGTTCTCCGCTGTGGCCTTCTTCCGCAGGATCGCGATGCGCGTCTCGAGGTCCGGCGGCTGGATGTCGGTGATCAGACCCCATTCGAAGCGGGACCGCAGACGCTTCTCGAAGCCGGAGAGCTGCTTGGGCGGCAGGTCCGAGGTGATCACGACCTGCTTGTTGTTGTTGTAGAGCGTGTTGAAGGTGTGGAAGAACTCCTCCACCGTGCGCTCTTTGTCCGCCAGGAACTGGATGTCGTCCAGCAGCAGCACGTCCACGTTGCGGTAGAGGTGCTTGAAGCTGGCGCCCTCGTCGTCGCGGATGGAGTTGATGAAGTCATTGGTGAACTCTTCTGAGTTCACGTACCGCACGCGGATCCCGCTGTAGAGGCGCTGAGCATAGTGCCCGATCGCGTGGAGCAGGTGGGTCTTGCCCAGTCCGGAGTCCCCGTAGATGAACAGCGGGTTGTAGGCCTTGGCGGGCGCTTCCGCCACGGCATTCGCCGCGGCATGGGCGAAGCGGTTCGAGGAACCGATCACGAACGTCTCGAAGGTGTAGCGAGGATTCAGCCGCGAGGTCTCGGAGAGGCCGGGGCCCTCGGCCTCCGTCGGGTCCGGGACAGTGGGCCGCGGGCGCATCTCCTCGCGGTTGAACCGAGCGCTGTAGTCCTCCTGCACGGGCTCGGGCCGGACCGGCTCCTGTCGGGCCGGTTCATGCCGGCTCAGATCGGGCCGGTTCAGATCCGGGCGGGACGCGGCCGGGGCCTCATGCGGCGTCGGGCCGGGATACACATCATCGACGGCTGTGGACGAGGCCGAGCTGGCCGAAGGAGCCGTGGCCGCAGTCGATGTGCCGGCGGACTGCTCGGTGCTGGCCTGCTGCTTCTCGGCCAGATCGGGGTCGATCACATAGGCGCAGAGGATGTCGCGGCCGAAGACTGACCGCAGCGCTTCGCCGAGCTGGTGCTGAAGTGTGGACTGCATGGTCTGGCGGACCCGCTCGCTGGGAACGGCCAGCAGAAGAGTGTCGCCGATGAGCTGATCACCCTGCGGAACGGTCCGCCCGACGTCGGTGAGTTTGAGCCCGTTCACACCGTGACGGTCACGCAGTTCGGTCTGCACCTGCTGCCATTTCTGCAGCACGTTGAGCTCTGACTCAGCAGGCACGCTGCTCCCCTCGTCGATGGTCACGTCCAATCTGTCGACAAGTATTCCACAGCTGGGGAAATCGCCCGAGTGCTGAGGTGTGGGCAGTTATGCACAAGGTTCTGCACAGGTGTTAACTAGTGGGTGCCCGGGATGATCGTCGTCTCGGCGACAGGCCCCTCCGGTCGGTCCGAGTTGACGACTCGCCGTGTTTTCCCCTAGTGTTGACAGGTCGCCCTGCGGTATAAGCGTGCCCGCGCATGCTCGTCAGATACCGCCTAATGACTTCGAACCATCCATTTTGGGAGTACACAGTGAGCAAGCGGACTTTCCAGCCGAGCAACCGCCGTCGCAGCCGCAAGCACGGCTTCCGTTCCCGTATGCGCACCCGCGCCGGCCGTTCCATCATCTCGGCCCGCCGCAGCAGCGGACGCAAGAAGCTCTCGGCCTGATACCGGCCACCGGCTGACCTTTCACGACGGCCCGCGCCCTTTGGGGAGGCGGGCCGTCTCTGTATCGGCTGACGGTCCCGCCTCCGTCAGAGACCAGCTGAGACAGGAGCATCGTGCTGCCCCGTGACCATCGCCTGACCGCCTCACGCGACTTCGGTGCCGTGATGCGCCGCGGTGCCCGCGCCGGGGGTTCTGCCGTCGTGGTCACGGTGCTGTTCACAGATGCTGCCCCGGAGAGCGAGCACGACGCCGACTCCGCGCCGTGGCGCGGCGGCTTCATCGTGTCCAAAGCGGTGGGCAACGCCGTGGTCCGGCACCGGACTCAGCGGCGGCTGCGGCATATCCTCGCCGCGCTGATGGCCGAGCCGGGGCTGGTGCCGGAGGGGGTCGGCGTCGATGTGGTGGTCCGTGCCCTCCAACAGGCCCCACAGACCAGCCATGAGCAGCTGGTGGGGGAAGTCCGTTCGGCGATCCGCCGTGCGGTGAAGAAGGCTCAGCGGCACCGGGAGCGCCTCGTACAGGAAGACGTCGGGCAGAAGAACGCTGCGCAGGCCCGTTCCGACCAGGACTCTGCCGATGCCTGAGCAGATGTGGGTCCAGCATCGGGATTTCTATGTCACCCCGGGGGAGACCCCCGGAGTTCCGGGACCTGCGCCTGACGAGCAGGTTCTGCGGCATCAGCACTGGGGGAGGCTCCGCCGGGCGCCCTCGGCGCTGATGGCGCTGCTGCTCAGGGGGTATCGGAAGGTGATCTCCCCGCTCTATGGTCAGGTGTGCAGCTTCTACCCCAGCTGCTCGGCCTATGGACTGGAGGCTGTGACGGTCCACGGGGTGTTCAAGGGGTCAGCGCTGACCGCCTGGAGGATCCTGCGCTGCAACCCCTTCAACAGCGGTGGTGTGGACCCTGTCCCACAGGGGGAGAGGATTTGGCCGCAGGGTGCAGTACCCACGATCATAGAGACAAACCATCCGCCAATCCCCGGAGACACAGGGCAGAACGCTCCCTAGGAGCGGCTGTGTCCTTGGGCCGGACACGCATGACGCACTGGCCGTCCGGTCGACTCACTAGAGAGATACATGGGCTTTTTCGACACGATCATGGCGCCCTTCACCTGGGCCGTCTCGTTCATCCTGAGCATGTTTCACAGCCTGCTCACCGCGCTGGGCATGGACTCGGAATCGGGATGGAACTGGACCATCTCCATCATCCTGCTGGTGATCCTGATCCGCGTGATCCTGATCCCGCTGTTCGTGCGGCAGATCAAATCTCAGCGCGGCATGCAGATCATCCAGCCGGAGATCCAGAAGCTTCAGGCCAAGTACAAGGGCAAGAAGGACCCGGTCTCACGCCAGGCGATGGCTCAGGAGCAGCAGGCGCTGTTCAAGAAGCACAAGGTCAACCCCTTCATGACCTGTCTGCCGATCCTGGCGCAGATGCCGATCTTCTTCGCGCTGTTCTGGATGCTCAACCGGATGCGCGAGCCCCAGAACCAGGCGGAGGGCTATGGCGCACTCTCGCCGCAGGAGGTGCAGAGCTTCGACGGCTCCTCGATCTTCGGGGTGCAGATGTCGGACATCCTCCTGCCTTCCTTCCAGGCCGAGCCCACGCGGTGGGATGTGGTCATCCTCGCCGCTGTGCTGATCGTGTGCATGGTGAGCAGCCAGTTCTTCACTCAGAAGCAGCTGATGTCGAAGAACATGTCCGAGGCCGCACTGCAGGGTCAGTTCGCCCAGACGCAGAAGATCATGCTCTACATGCTTCCGCTGGTCTTCGTCATCGGTGGTGTGAACTTCCCGGTGGGCGTGCTCATCTACTGGACCGCGACCAACTTCTGGACCATGGGCCAGCAGTGGTGGGTCATCCGCAACAACCCGACGCCGGGCTCGCTGGCTGAGAAGGAGCTGAACCTCCGCCGCGCCGCCAAGGGCCTGCCCCCGGTCAACGAGGGCCACGCCGCCAAGGCCAAGGATGACAAGCCCAAGCCCACCGGCAAGCACCTCGGCCAGCAGGCGCAGCCCGCGAAGAAGAAGAGGAAGAAGAAGTAGCCATGAGCGATCACCAGACGCAGGACACCCTGGAGCCCGAAGAGACTGAGGCCCCGGAGAGCTCCCAGGGGGAGTCGGCCCAGGAGGCCGAGGAGCGCCAGGTTGAGCACGCGCAGCCTGAGGACGCCCAGCCAGAGGATCAGCAGGATGACGCCGCCGAAGAGAGCACTGAGGCTGAGGGCGGCGGACCGGCCGATGAGGGCGACATCGCGGCCGACTACCTCGAAGAGCTGCTGGACATCGTCGATCTCGACGGCGACCTCGACATCGAGGTCCGCGGCGAGCGTACCTTCATCTCGATCGTGGCCGATGAGGGCGGCGACGAGCTGGACGATCTCGTCGGACGCAAGGGCGAGGTCCTGGACGCGCTCCAGGAGCTGACCCGGCTGGCTGTGCTGACCGCCACCGGCAGTCGCACCCGCCTGGTGCTGGATGTGGCCGGGCATCGGGAGCAGCGTCAGTCCCAGCTGAAGAAGCTCGCCGACGACGCCGTGGCTGAGGTCAGGAAGCATGGCAACGTGGTGCACATGGAGCCGATGAGCGCCTATGAGCGCAAGATCGTCCATGACTTCGTGGCCGAGGAGGGGCTGGTCAGCGAATCTGAAGGTGAGGGCAAGCGCCGTCACGTTGTGGTCAGCGCAGGCTGAGCAGAGAATAGATCCCATGACTGATCAGCCGGAGCAGAAGTCGCCCTTTCCCCATGCCGGGGGAACCTTGGACACCGCCAAGGCCGCCGAGCAGAACCCCGACGTGGAGACCGAGGAAGGTCGCACCGACGCGGAGTCTGTCCAGGCCGATCGCGCCGAGGAGCAGGCTCTGCAGGTGGAGGAGGCCCACGCCGACGAGCCCGGCCTGGGCGGCGAGGGACCGCAGCAGCAGCGCCCGGAGCTCAGCGCGGATGAGCGCACCGCCGCGGAGAAGATCTTCGGCGACCGGCTGGAGCTTGCTGAGAGGTTCGTGGATCACCTCTGCAGCACCGGTATCGAGCACGGCCTGCTGGGCCCGCGAGAAGTGCCGCGTATGTGGTCCCGCCATGTGCTCAACTGTGCCGTGCTGGCCCCTGAGCTGCCCGCTGGGGGAGAGGTCGCCGACGTCGGCTCGGGAGCCG
This sequence comes from Nesterenkonia lacusekhoensis, assembly GCF_017876395.1. Lineage (NCBI taxonomy): Bacteria > Bacillati > Actinomycetota > Actinomycetes > Micrococcales > Micrococcaceae > Nesterenkonia > Nesterenkonia lacusekhoensis. The sequence goes on from NZ_JAGINX010000001.1 coordinate 2,484,826, forward strand.
GCCTGCCGGGCATCGCCCTGGCGATCGCTCGCCCGGATGTGGACTTCATGCTCATCGAGCCGATGGAGCGCCGTGTGCAGTGGATGGACACTGTGGTGAAGGATCTGGGCCTGGACAACGTTCGGCTGATCCGGGCACGTGCTGAGGACGCCGTGGACGAGGTCATGGCCGATGTGGTCACCGCTCGTGCCGTGTCAGCACTCAAGAAGCTTCTGTCCCTGACAGTTCCGCTGCTCGCCGATGAGGGTGAGCTCATGCTCCTGAAGGGCCGCAGCGCTGAGGCTGAGATCGATGCTGCGTCGAAGGCGATCAGCAAGCATAAGCTGCAACGTCCTGAGGTTCTGCAGCTTGGAGAGAATCTTCTCGAGGAGCCGACCACGGTGGTTCGCTGCCAACGTCGGTGACCTGTCACCTGCGGGTACTAGACTGCACAGTGCCTGGTAGCTTCCAGGTGCGCCATCACACTCCACGGAGGGAAGTTCAGTGTCAGCGGACGACGTTTCACGTGAAACCAGCGGTGCTGCTGAAGCGGCCAAGCAGGCGGCGCAGACTGCTGAGAACACCTCGGTGATCGACAGCGTCATGGCCTCCTCGCCTCTGGGGGCACAGCTGGCGGACGAGTCGCGACGCCGGAAGGCCCTGGAAGCCGCTGACCTGGAACGACCCGAGCAGACACGAGTCCTGACCGTGTCCAATCAGAAGGGCGGAGTCGGCAAGACCACGTCCACCGTGAACATCGCGGCCGCTCTGGCAGATCAGGGCTTCAACGTCCTGGTGGTGGACATCGACCCTCAGGGCAACGCCTCCACCGGGCTGGGAGTCCCTCACTCCGCCGAGACCGACTCCATCTATGACGTTCTGATCGATGATCTGAGCTTCGCCGATGTCGTCGCCGACTGCCCGGACCTGGACCGTCTGCAGGTCATCCCCGCAACGATCCATCTGGCCGGTGCAGAGATCGAACTGGTGTCCTTGGTGGCGCGTGAGCAGCGGCTCCAGCGTGCTTTGGATCAGTATCACCGGTATCGCGACGAGAACGGCCAGGAGCGGCTCGACTTCGTCTTCATCGACTGCCCTCCGAGCCTGGGCCTTCTGACCGTCAACGCCTTTGTGGCGGCTCGCGAAGTCCTCATCCCGATCCAGTGCGAGTACTACGCGCTGGAAGGCCTGAGCCAGCTGCTCAACAACATCAACATGATTCAGAAGCACCTGAATCCACCGCTGCAGGTCTCCACCATTCTTCTAACCATGTATGACGGGCGCACCAACCTGGCGTCCCAGGTGGCGGAAGAGGTCCGTGAGCATTTCCCGGACGCTGTCCTCAACGCCATGATTCCGCGCAATGTGCGGATCTCCGAGGCGCCCTCGTACCAGCAGAGCGTCATCACCTATGACCGCAGCTCCACCGGTGCTCTGGCCTATCTCGAGGCGGCCGCCGAACTTGTTCAACGGGGCTGAAGTGTAGTGGTCAGGACGCCCCCCCTGTGGGTTCTCGGCTGTTGTGGTTGGGTCTGAGCCGGCCTTCGTCGCCGGTGGAGCCGACTCTGCCGTCCACCACGATTCGTCCTCATGGAATGACCGCGCTGACGGTGTCCTGATGGGGAGAAGTCCGTTGTGATCGTTCTGCGAGCAGCGGTTTCACGTGGAACTGTGACCGCTGAGGTGGATGATCTCAGGGCGCGGTCGGGCCCTGAGGGCCCGGTCAGGGTGTGGAGCCAGCTGGGGAAATGCTCTTGGGGTAGTAGGGCTGAATGCTGATCCAGTCTGGGGTGGAGGCTTCGACGAGAGGGATCAGCTTCTCGAACACCTCACGTAGGAGTGATGCCCGCTCGTCGTTGACGTACTGATTCTCACCAGCGAGGAAATTGTTGGTCCGGCTCTCCTCCCACCATCTGAGGAGCTCGAGGAGCGGTGGGTCTACGTACCTCTCTGCGATCTCCTCGTCGAGTGACCGAGGGTGGAGTGTGTGGAGAGACCGACTGGGCTGAAGAGGGAAGTTCGCCTGGCTCGGCCGCATGATGAAGCTGTGCTGCATGGTGTGCACCTCGAACTGCCTGGACGACTGACATCGTCCCGCCGTTCATATGTGTAGGTGTGTTCGCTGCCTGCTACCCGCTTTCGGGAGCTGGCTCTTGGGACTGGGCGGTTTCGCGGTGGGAACCCTGGGGCGGGGTGGTTGTCTGTTCCACGTGAAACGCGACGCATGGACAACCTACGTTGCACGTGATGCTCGAGCCAGTTGGCTCTGTTCGGGTGCTGGTGCGTTGGTGCGTCAGGGCGTCGCTTATGAGTCGTCAGGTGGAGGGCAACTCTGAGTCCCTGGGGTCCGGTCGACAGCTCGTTCCGGAGCTTCGGATTGCTGGTTGGTGGCAGTTCTGGGCTGCAATCGTGGGATTCACAGTCAGGATGGACAGTCCGCGCCGGGGTCTGGATGACGCAGGGATGTCTGTCGCCTGACGCGGCAGGTGACTGTTCCACGTGAAACGGATGCTCTGCTCTGCCGTCGCTGGACGTCGCGTGCTGAACTCCTTGTGCAGGCGTCTCGGACACGGGCGTGGTCGGTGCTGGTGACGACGGGTTTCACGTGGAACGGTCTATTCGTCGCGGTGAAGCAGCGCGCTGGCGGACTCATTGGCCCCGGGGAGGGTGTATTCAAGTGCACCGGTCAGGGGCAGGAAGCGCAGCACAGGGGCAGACAGCGGGCCGTCCGCGGGAGCGTTTCCGCCAAGACGAGGAATACTGTGCCCGGCGGACGCGCGGTCGCAAGCGGATCATCGGGCCGCGACATGGGTCAGCCGGTCGAGGGGCGCGGAGCAGGCGCTGGGATTGACGTTTCTTGACCTGATCCTGTGCTCACGCAGGGACGTGGTGCGACCTATTCTGGAGGGCAGCTCGTGCCGTTCGTCGTATGACGAACCGGGGGAGGGAGCGGGGCGGTGCTTGTGAGGAAGGACGGCATAGGTTCATAGGGAGTGATGGGCTGTGTCCCTCCAGAGTCGATGGATCGGTGCAGGTCCGACGCTTTGTAGCCCCGCATGGTCAGATCTCGTGCCGCGTAATCTGCGCTGACGTTCTGCAGCGCGTCGCGCGATAGCGATCGGAGATCACAAAGTCACGTTCCGGTGAATCGGCCCCGGGCGGGTTGGTGCTCGATCTTCGACGTTTCACGTGGAACCCTCAACCGATGGCGATTGCAGGGACGCTGACGCCTACGGATCGGAAGCCAATGGGATGTCCCATGTTTCACGTGGAACGGTGGTTCGGACAGTCGAGTCGCGGGCGTGCAGTGCTGCGCCGAAGGGAGGTCCTTGCGAGGTTGTGGGGGAGTCTCCATAGGGGGCAGGTTCACCGATCACGAGTCTGAGGCTGGTGGACCCGTGATTCACGTGGGACGCCCCGCCGCAGGCGCGTGGCGGGTGCGGCCGATGGGGCTTGTACTGGTGGGCATCCGAGTTGACGTCGACAATTGGTTTCACGTGGAACGGGCTGTTGAACGGCGGAGCGAAGGGACGGCCTGGGACGGTTTGCTCGCAGAGCTGGTGTTTCACGTGGAACTGCCACCCCTTCCTGCAGCATGCAGCGCAGGGGACGGGATAGTGGAACCGTGCACGGGTGTCCGAGGGTGTTGGCCGCCCACCGCCTGATCCACACTCCGAGGGGCGTACACGGATCGCGGCAGGGGCTGAGCGTAGGCCGATGCCCCGGAACACGACGAGGCAGCACCGCGGGTTTCGACGTGATGTGCTGCTCGGATCAGACGTGGGCCCCGCAGTACAGCCTCAGCTGCAGGATACAGAGTCTCACGTACAGGATGAATCAGAGGGCTTCTCCTTCCAGGGAGACTACGTAGAATCGAACCTGTTCGTCCTGCAGCGAGAGCTGCGTGTGTGGAAGTGGGGAAATGCGATGGCAGAGCGGAAGCGGCGAGGTCTCGGCCGGGGGCTCGGTGCACTGATCAATACCGACGCCGAAGAGGAAGAGGTCTCAGGCGCAGCTGCCCAGGTGGCTGCGGAGTCTGAGCAGACGGCCACTGATCAGATGGTGGAATCGGCAGCTGCACTGGAGGAGCGCGCCAAGGGCGTGGCAAGTCGTCCCAAGAAGGGCACCGTTCCACGTGAAACCACTCAGCAGGAGAGAGAAACAGGCGGTTCCGGTGAATCTGCCGACGCTCCTGCTCCGGCGGCAGCAGGGGGTCGCCCGATCGACGTCTTCTTCTCGGCCAAGTCGAATATCGGGACTCAGACGGTTTCACGTGAAACGCGCGACGCCGCAGCGAAGAGTTCCAGTGTGCCGCGCACTCGCACCGCCGCCAAGGGTAAGCGAGCAGAGATGCCCGACGTATTGGGTCAGCGCCGCAGTAGTGCCCCTTCGGCGGGCTCGGCCGAGCAGCCCACCTCCGGCTCTGCAGCTGAGGACGCTGTGATCGCGCCCGCTCCCCAGCAGGCGGAGGACCACTCATGGACGGACGCCGTTTCACGTGAAACGGGGGGAGCGGTGGACGGTGCGGAGTTCCGTTCCCTGCCAGTCGCCAGCATCCAACCCAATTCCCGCCAGCCTCGTACAGAGTTCGATGAGGAAGACATGGCCGAGCTGGTGCACTCTGTGCGCGAGATCGGCGTGCTGCAGCCGATCGTCGTGCGGCCCTTGGGAGATGACACCTACGAGCTCGTCATGGGTGAGCGTCGCTGGCGGGCATCCAAAGTGGCAGAGCGGGAGACCATCCCCGCGATCGTGCGGAGCACCAAGGACGATGACCTGCTGCGGGACGCACTCCTGGAGAATATCCACCGTTCCGAGCTGAACCCCCTGGAAGAGGCCGCCGCGTACCGCCAGCTGCTCGATGACTTCAGCTGCACCCAGGACGAGCTGTCCACGAAGATCGGCCGGTCCCGCCCGCAGATCTCCAACACTCTGCGCCTGATGAAGCTCCCTCCCACCGTGCAACGGCGGGTGGCCGCCGGAGTGCTGTCCTCCGGGCATGCACGTGCCCTGTTGGGACTCCAAGACGATGAGCAGATCGAAGAGCTGGCCGCGCGCATCGTGGCCGAAGGACTGTCGGTCCGGGCCACAGAAGAGGCCGTCACCCTCATCAACCAGGGGGAGAAGCAGCAGAAAGCTTCACGTGACACCAAGGAGACGCCGCAGACAGCTCGTCAGCAGCAGTTGGCCGAGCTTTCTGATGCGTTGATCGACCGTCTGGACACGCAGGTGAAGATCAGTCTGGGGGCGAAGAAGGGACGCATCTCCATCGACTTCGCATCTATGGACGATCTCCACCGCCTGATGGAGCTCATCGGCAACAGATAAGAGCGAGGAGCCCCCAGACTCCTAGACCTGGGCTCACCCGCCTCTGGACACAGAAAAGGCGCTGAGCAAACCCCTAAGAGGGAGGGGGTTTGCCCAGCGCCTTTTCGTAACCCGAGAAACCTCAGGCGAGGAAGTCTGCGAACTCCTGCTCCAGCACCTGCTTGGGCTTGGCGCCGATGGAGGACTTCACATGCTCTCCACCCTGGAAGCCGTAGACGGCCGGGATAGAGGTGATGCCGAACTTCGCCGCAGTGGCGGGGTTCTCATCCACGTTGACCTTCACAACCTCGATCTTGTCGGGGTTCTCCGTGGCCAGCTCCTCCAGGATCGGGGTGAGCATGCGGCACGGGCCACACCACTCTGCCCAGAAGTCCACGATCACGGGCTTATCGGCCTGGAGGACATCCTCATCGAAGCTTGCGTCAGTGACACTCTTGAGCTCTGCCATGGTGTCTTTCCTTTCGTTCAGGAGGTGAATACTGAAGTCTCTGCTGCGTCCGTGGTGGTGTTCGCAGCCAAGTAGTGTTCGACATCGAGAGCCGCCACGCAGCCGGAGCCGGCGGCAGTGATGGCCTGACGATAGGTGGGGTCCAACACGTCGCCTGCGGCGAAGACGCCGGGGAGCGAGGTCTTGGAGGTGCGGCCGTCCACCCAGAGGGTCCCGTCTTCGGTCAGCTGGAGCTGATCCTCGAAGAGGGAGACGCGCGGGTCATGACCGATCGCCACGAACAGTCCTGTCACATCCAGTGTCGACTCGGTGCCGTCCACCAGGTTCTGCAACGTGAGCTGGTTCAGCTTGCCGTCACCCTCGACCGCTGTGACTGCCGTGTTCCAGAGGAACTCGATCTTCTCGTTGGCCTTGGCGCGGTCCGCCATGATCTGAGAGGCGCGGAGTTCGTCGCGGCGGTGGATCACCGTGACCTTGGAGGCGAACTTGGTCAGGAAGAGGGCCTCCTCCATCGCGGAGTCGCCGCCGCCCACCACGGCGATGTTCTGCTCGCGGAAGAAGAAGCCGTCGCAGGTGGCACACCAGCTGACGCCGTGACCCGAGAGCTCCTTCTCCCCGGGGACGCCGAGCTCACGGTAGGCAGAGCCGGTGGCCAGGATGACGGTGCGGGCGTGGAGCACATCGCCGGAGGCGGTGGTGATCTCCTTGACCGGCAGGTCCAGCTTCACCTCGGCGGCATCCTCATGACGGATGTCGGCACCGAAGCGCCGGGCCTGCTGCTCCATGTTCATCATCAGCTCCGGGCCCATGATGCCCTCGGGGAAGCCGGGGAAGTTCTCGACGTCGGTGGTGTTCATCAGCTCGCCACCTGCGGTGACGGAGCCCGCCAGCACCACGGGATTGAGATTGGCGCGGGCGGTGTACACGGCGGCGGTGTATCCGGCGGGGCCGGATCCTACGATGACCACGTCATGGACCTGATCGGGCAGCTGGTCGGTCACGTCTGAGTCCTTCGGGATGTCGTCGGGGGAGAGGGCCGCAGCCTCGTCTCTGTGTGAGTTCTGCACACTGAAACTACCAAGAGGATGCAGCTATTCCGCAGGAGGTCTGCCTCTCAGCGGAAGGGTCTGGGCCGGGAGTCTCACTCCACGGAGATCTCAGCGAGGTTCAGCGTGTAGGGCAGGCCCGCGACCTGCGGCGGAGTGTGCTGAGGAAGCTCATCGATGGCGATGAGCACATACTGGCCCTCGGCGCCCTCGTCCAGCTCCACTGTGGTCTCTGTCCACTCGAAGCTGCCGCTGCCCACAGTCTCCGCGCCGTCGGTGTTGGGCTGGTCGTTGACCAGCACCTCGAAGGTGCCCCCGGAGGTCTCGCCCTCCTGGGTCACGGTCACAGCGGAGACGGGCGCAGACTCCTCCAGCTCCATGACCAGGTACATGGTGGAGGCGAAGTTGCCGAATGATGCGGTGCCGTAGGAACCGGGGTTCCACGTCGTCGCGGTGTCGCCGTCGTGGATGGCGGACAGGTCGGCGTCGTTGCCGGCACCCAGATCGGCAGAGTCCGGCACCGAGCGGGTCACCGCGGCCACAGCCGGTACGGGGGTGTCCTCTTCAGCCGGCTCCTCGCCCTGCTGAGCGCCTTCCTCGCCGTCCTGCGGCTCCTCAGCCTCAGGGCTCTGTTCGTCCTCTGCAGAGCCCTCCTGGGCCGTCTCATCGGGTTCTCCGTCGGTGAGGACGAAGAAGGCGGCCACTGCGATCACAGCGATGATCGCGGCCAGGCTGATGATCCCCAGCCAGCGGCGGGGCGTGGGCTTCTCATCCTGGAAGTCGGCACCCTCACCAGCGCCACCAGCACCGGCACCACCAGCACCGGATTCACCGAGCCCGCCGGCATCAGCACCAGCGCCGGCTTCGCCGGCCGCGACGGTCAGCGGCTCCTCGGCGCCGGAGGCCGCGGGAAAGGCGGAACGGGTCTGTGGGGGAACCGCCCTGATCACACCGGTGAAGCTGCTGGCGTCCTCGGTGGCGCCCAGGGCATTGCGGCCGCCGTCGCGCTCCTGAGACCCCATGGACTTCAGTCCGGCCAGAGCCTCGGACTCCCGGTCCCCGGAGAGGCCGGCGGCATCGGCCGGAGTCGGAGCGGGGCGCTGGTCGTATTCGGCCACCGGCTCCTCGGGCGGATCGTCGACGACCTCCTCGCCGTCGTCCAGCTCGTCCTCAGCCTCCTGCGGCTGCGTGGCGGGCGAGCCGGACGAGGCTGCCTGCGCGGCCACAGTGTCCAGGGGCACAGAGGGCATCGCCTCGACCACTTCGCCGTCCTGCTCCTCGGAGGTGCCACCCTCGGGAGCATCCTGGCTGGCCTTCGCAGCAGCACCTCCAGGGGCATCTTCAGCAGCGGCACCCGCAGCAGCCGCAGCCCCGGCGGCGTCGGCTCGTGATGAGAAGGGCTCAGAGGGGTCTGTCGCGGCTTCGAAGGACTCCTGGCCGTCAGCCGCCGGACTGACCTCCACCAGCTCCATATCCGACTGCAGAGTCAACGCACCGAGGGCCCCGCCAGCCCCAGCACCAACACCAGCAGCGGCGGCCGCGGGCCCCTCGGCCTGCTGGCCCGGGGATGCGGGGAGGATGCGGTCGGCGTCGCGGTCAGTGCCCAGACGCTTGTTCAGCGAGTCCGAGACCTTGTCCAGGAAGGCGGGGCGGCGGCGTCGGGGCTTGCCGTCCTCCTCGGGCTGCTCGGTGCCCGTGTCCTCGTTCAAGCCGTCGTGGAGGCGTGCGTAGTACTCGAGGTCGTCCTCATAGGTCTCCGGCTCCATCACACGGGACTGGCCGAAGATCTCCTGGCCCAGCGAGTCGGTGAAGAACGGCTCCACGTAGGGGGCGGCGTCGGGCACCACCAGGTCCAGCAGCAGGTTGGGATCGACCTGGTTGGAGATCAGATAGGTGCGGTCTTCGGCCAGCCCCAGGTCCATGACCTGGACGGCGGAATCGCGCTCCCCGGTGGCCAGCTCCTTCGCCGAAGTCGCCACCTGCTTGGCATTGGCCCTGGAGGCGAGCAGGATGCTGATGTCGCGGTCCAGGACCTCGTCTGTCGCCTGGAAGACGATGTCCTGATCCGCCGAGGTCACCACATGGTGGGTGATGCGGTATCGCCCACCCACTACATCGCCGACGCCGAACGGCTGCGCCACTTGTCCTCCTGGGAGTTCTTTGGGATATCCGGTCACAGCCTACCGGCTGAGCCTGCCCAGAGCCGGGATCCGCCGGGCCAGCGGTTGGATGAAGTCATCGAACTCGCGCACCTTCAGGCTGCGCAGCATCACCACGAAGACGGTGGCCATCACCAGCCCGACCGCGGCACAGCTGAGCAGCGCGCTGCCGATCGAGTCCCACGCGAAGCCCCACGTGTAGCCGCCCAGCAGCCACAGCACAGCGGCACCGGCGACGCCGGCCACCACGGCTGCGGCGCCCGAGCGGGAGTAGGCGGCCAGCACGGTGCCGAAGCCGAAGCCGCCCCAGCGGCGGACCACCAGCACGTGGCAGATCACATACTGGAGCATGTGCAGCACGCTGAACATGCCCACCACTACGAAGGGTACGTGATAGCTGGGCAGGATCTGTGCCGAGATATGGGTGACCGTCAGGCCCACCGCCGCGATGATGGCGTAGATGAACATCGGCGTCTTGGCGTCCTCTGCCGCGTAGAAGACGCGCAGCAGGTAGAAGTTCGCCGAACGGAACGGCATGCCCAGGGCGTGGAGGACCAGCAGCTGCCCCACCGCGGCGCCGGCCAGGTGGGCATCGGCCGCGGAGCCGCCGAAGATGCGCCCCAGCGGCCCGGCCACCACCAGGATGGCGATCATGAAGAACATCACCGGGATGGCGAAGATCCGCAGCCCCTCGTTGATGAGTTCGCGGGCGCGTCCCAGGTGGCCCAGGTCCATGGACCGGGAGAGCTGGTTGAACAGCACTGTGGCGATGGAGAGCACGAAGACCGAGTGCGGCAGGATCACCATCAGCTCGGCGATGTTCGCTGAGGTCTCACCGGGGATGGAGGCCGGGGAGATGCCCTCGGCCGCCACCTCCTGGCGGCCGGCGGTGGCGCCGGAGATCAGTCGGAAGTAGAGCAGGTTGGCCACATTGCCGATCAGCATGGCCACCAGGGTCCAGCCGGCGATCTTGCCGGTGGTCTTCAGGCCCATGCCGCGGATGCCGAACTTGGGCCGGATCTTCATGCCCAGCTTGGAGAGCGGCCAGAGCAGCAGCAGCGCCTGAGCCACGATGCCGGCAGTGTGTCCGGCGGCCAGCCAGATGGTCTGCTGGGTGGTCCATTCGACCATCTGATCATCTGTGGCGGAGTAGCTGCCGAAGGTGATGATGAAGCTGATGATCACGGTGATCGCGATCATGTTGTTCAGTACCGGAGCCCACATGTACCAGCCGAATCGGGCATTGGCGTTGAGGATCTGGCCCACGACGGCATAGAGCCCGTAGAAGAAGATCTGCGGCAGGGTCCAGGCCGCGAAGGCCGCACCGAGGACCAGCATGGGCTCGGTCCAACCGCGGGTCAGCGTCATGACGATGGGGTAGGCCATGACCGTCAGCAGCAGTGTGAAGACCGCCAGGATCACCGTGGTCAGTGTCAGCAGCCGGGAGGTGTAGTCGGCGCCGCGGTCCGGACGCTTGGCGGCCTTGATCAGCTGGGGAACCAGCACCACGTTGAACATGCCGCCCGCCAGCAGCAGATAGATCACGTTCGGGATGGTGTTGGCCTTCTCGAAGACATCCGCGATCAGCGTGGTCTGGCCGATCGCCACCGCGAGCAGCGCGGTCCGGACGAAGCCCAGCACGCGGGAGAGGAGCGTTCCTGCGGCCATGACGGCGCTTGCTTTGGCCATGCCGTTCTTGGGCAGGTGGGAGTCCGGGTCGGCTGCGGCGTCGGGGGCTCGGCCGGCGTCGGGATCCTGCTGATCCGCTGCCGTCCGGGCTGAGGGGGAAGTCTGTGTCATCGGGGAGGACTATAGCGGAGACGTCAGAGCGAGTCCTGGATGACCTGTTGGGCGAGGCTGACGATCCGGCGCTCGTTGGGGAAGGAGAGGACGCGCTCCAGCTCGTCCAGATTCACCCAGGCCACGTCCACGGCTTCGTGGTCGGGGTCCTTCTCTGTGGTCAGGTCACCGCCCACAGCCTCCAACAGGAAGTGGTGGACCGTCTTATGCACCCGATGGGTGGGCACGGTGAACCAGTACTCGATGCTGCCCAGGCTGGTCAGGATGGAGCCCTCGATGCCGGTCTCCTCGGCGACCTCGCGGACCGCCGCCTCCTCGTGGGTCTCCTGGCCTTCGGGGTGGCCTTTGGGCAGGCACCATTCCATGCGGCCGCCACGGTTGTAGCGGGCGATGATGGCCGCATCGAAGCCCTGGGGGGCCGGACGGATGACCACGCCTCCGGCGCTGACCTCCTCCACCGTGGGCAGCGCACCCCGGGCTCGGGGCGGGTGCGGCACCGGAGCGCGGCGGGAGGAGCGCGACGGCGTGCGGGCAGCACTGATCGACGCCGTCAGAGGCGTCTGCCGTTCACCCTCGGTTCCCGAACTGGTCATACCCACTACTCTAATCGGCGCAGGCAACGCTGGTGTGTCAGGGTCCACGCTGACCAGCGGCGGGGGAGCGGGATCCGGCTGTGTGGGAAACTGAGAAGGCTATGCCTTACCTTCCCTCTGGTTTCCCTGACGGCGCGTGGCTGTCGGATGTCGTCGTCGATCTCGGCGAAGTCTTCGCCGCCGCCGGATTCGAACTGTCGTTGGTCGGCGGGCCGGTGCGTGACCTCTTCCTGGGCCGCACCTCCCCGGACCTGGACTTCACCACGGACGCGAGGCCGGACGAGATCATCTCCGCGGTCTCCGGCTGGGCCGATGCTCATTGGGACATCGGCCGGGACTTCGGCACCATCGGCATCCGCAAGGGCGATGACACCATCGAGGTCACCACCTACCGGGCCGAGGCCTATGACCCGGAGTCGCGCAAGCCCGAGGTGCGCTTCGGCCGGGATCTGGGCGATGACCTGGTCCGCCGCGACTTCACCGTCAACGCCATGGCGCTGAAGCTGCCCAGCTTTGAGCTGGTGGACCCCCACGGCGGGGTCCGGGATCTCTACGCCGGGCAGCTGCGCACCCCCGCGACGCCGGAGGAGTCCTTCTCCGATGACCCGTTGCGCATGATGCGGGCCGCCCGCTTCGCCTCCCAGCTCGGACTGGACGTGGCTGAGGGGGTGCGTGGGGCGATGACCGCGATGGCCGAGCGGATTTCCATCGTCTCCGCCGAGCGGGTGCGTGAGGAGCTGGTGAAGCTGATCATCGGTGATCACCCGCGCGCCGGCGTCGACCTGCTGGTGGAGACCGGCCTGGCCGAGATCGTGCTGCCAGAGGTCCCTGCGCTGAAGCGTCTGGATGATGAGCACAACCGACATAAGGACGTCTATCAGCATTCGCTGAAGGTGCTGGAGCAGGCCGCTGACCTGGAGACCGACGCCGACGGCCCGGTCCCCGGCCCGGACTTCATCCTGCGCTTCGCCGCCCTGATGCACGATGTGGGCAAGCCCAAGACCCGGCGCTTCGAGGCCCGCGGCGGGGTGAGCTTCCGTCACCACGATGTGGTCGGTGCCAAGCTGACCCGTAAGCGCATGCAGGCGCTGCGCTTCGACAAGGAGACCATCCGGGCGGTCACCCTGCTGGTGGAGCTGCATATGCGCTTCTACGGCTACGGAGACCAGGGGTGGACCGACTCTGCGGTGCGCCGCTATGTCACCGACGCCGGAGACCAGCTGGAGCGCCTGCACCGGCTCACCCGCTCAGATGTGACCACCCGCAACCGGAAGAAGGCCGCCCGGCTGGACCACGCCTATGACGATCTGGAGGACCGGATCGCCGCACTGCGCGAGCAGGAGGAGCTGGATAAGATCCGGCCGCACCTCGATGGTCAGCAGATCATGTCGATCCTGGAGATCCCGCCCGGACCCACGGTGGGCAAGGCCTACAAGTTCCTGCTCGAGCACCGGATGGAGAACGGTCCGGTGGCGGAGGAACAAGCAGCGGCCCTGCTCAAGCAGTGGTGGGCGGAACAAGACTGAACTGGGCACGACAGCGCTGAGCAGGCCAGAGCGGGCGAGGGTCGAGCCCGGCTCCTAGCGCTCCACCTCTCCGCGGATGAAGGCCTCCACCGCCTCGTGGGCCTCGGCGTCGTGGAGCTGCTCGGGCGGGGACTTCATGAAGTAGCTCGAGGCGGAGGTCAGCGGACCGCCGATGCCTCGGTCCAGTCCGATCTTCGCCGCGCGGACGGCGTCGATGATCACCCCGGCAGAGTTCGGAGAGTCCCAGACCTCCAGCTTGTATTCGATGGAGACCGGAGCATCGCCGAAGTTGCGGCCTTCCAGACGCACATAGGCCCATTTGCGGTCATCGAGCCACTGCACATAGTCGGATGGGCCGATGTGCACGTCCCCGTCCTGAAGGTCCGCTGAGGTGTTGGAGGTGACGGCCTGGGTCTTGGAGACCTTCTTGGACTCCAGCCGGTCGCGTTCGAGCATGTTCTTGAAGTCCATGTTGCCGCCGACGTTGAGCTGATACGTCCGGTCCAGGATGACACCGCGCCGCTCGAACAGGTGCGCCAGCTCCCGGTGGGTGATCGTCGCCCCGATCTGGGACTTGATGTCATCGCCGACGATCGGGACTCCGGCCTGCTCGAACTTCTCAGCCCACTCGGGCACCCCCGCGATGAACACCGGCAGGGCATTGACGAAGGCGACGCCGGCGTCCAGGGCGGCCTGGGCATAGAACCTCGCGGCCTCCTCGGAGCCCACCGGCAGATAGCAGACCAGGACGTCCACGGCGGCCTCCCGCAGAGCTGCGACGACGTCCACGGCCTGCGCCGGGGACTCCTCGATCATCTCCCGGTAGTAGCGGCCCAGTCCGTCCAGGGTGGGGCCGCGCAGCACCTCCACGCCGGTGGGTGGGACATCGGCGATCCGGATGGTGTTGTTCTCCGAGACCTCGATGGCCTTCGACAGATCCAGGCCGACTTTGGCGGCGTCGACGTCGAAGGCGGTCACGAACTCGATGTCGGCGATGTGGTACTCCCCGAAGCGGACATGCATGAGTCCGGGGACCTGCTGATCGTCTGGGGCGTCCTTGTAGTACTGCACTCCCTGGATGAGGGAGGAGGCGCAGTTTCCCACACCTACGATCGCGACACGGATAGGGTTTGAGGCCAAGCTCATCTCCTTTGAGAATAGGTCGGAGGCGTTCGGATGAGGCTCACTCTAATCGAGGAGACCCCAGGTTGGTGACGAGGACCATATCTCGAGACGGGGTCGTCGCACCCACCCAGGACGACCCTCTCGTCGCGCACCTCAGCGAGCGTGCCGGCGGGCCGACCGGGCGCCGCCTGAGGAGCTCCGACCCCGGCACGGCCTCAGGGCTGAGCGGTGCGGAAGGAGCCGGCGGCGCCGGGCGCTTCTGGAGCGTCCCCCGGGTCCTGGTGGCCATGACTGTGGCGATGATCCTGCTCTCTGCGCTGTCCATGCAGTGGTGCCGGGTCAACGGCTGGGCTGGGGACGGGATGAACCTGCACGGCTGTTACTCGGACGTCGCCGCGCTCTACTCCGCCCGCGAGCTGGACCAGAACCCCTGGGCCCCCTTCTCCGGGGAGCACCGGTTCGAGTACCCGGTGCTGACCGGCCTGGTGGCTGCGGTCGCCGCACTGATCACCCACGGGTTGGATGCGCTCTCCGTCGGCTACTGGGGCGCACGCACCGAGCTGCTCCACTGGGACATCAGCTTCCTGCTCACAGCCGCCGTGTGGATCGTCCTGGTGCTCACCGTGATGCGCACCGCCGGACGCGACGCCGGCCCCTCCGCCCGGGGCCGGCCTTGGGATGCGGCCATCGTGGCCCTGTCTCCGGCCATCCTCTTCGGAGCCGGCATCAACTGGGACCTCTGGGCCACCGCCTCCCTGGCCCTGGCCGTGCTTCTCCACGTGCGCGGCCGACACCTGGGCGCGGGGGTGATGGTCGGAGTCGGGGTCTCCTTCAAGATCTTCCCACTGTTCCTGCTGGGAGCCGTCCTGGTCCTCGCGCTGCGGCATGAGCTCAGCCGACGGGGCATGCTGGGCGGACGCGCCAGCAGCGGACGGATCGGTCTGCGCGAGTTCGGCCTGACCGCCGCCGGCGCCGGAGGCAGCTGGCTGTTCATCAACCTGCCGGCCATGCTCGCCAGCTGGGACTCCTGGCAGCAGTTCTACAGCTTCTCGGCCGAGCGTGGGGCCGGCAACTCCTCGATCTGGCACGTCTGGCTCCTGGCTGATGGCCAGGGCCTCAGCGCAGACCAGGTCTCCTTCTGGAGCTTCACGCTGTTTCTGCTGTCCTGTCTGAGCGTGCTCGCTCTGGGCCTGTTGGCCCCGGAGGAGCCGCGCATGGTCCAGCTGCTGCTGCTGATCGTGGCCGCGTTCATGATCTTCAACAAGGTGTACTCGCCGCAGTTCATGATCTGGCTGATCCCCCTGATCGCCCTGGCCCGTCCGCGCTGGCGGGATGCGCTGATCTGGCAGGCCTTCCAGGTCCTGCACTTCTGGGCCATCTGGATGTACTTCCTGGGCCGGCAGCCTGAGGCCCTTCCGCAGCACACCCTGGGGGAGGGGGTCTTCGCCGCGGCGGTGATCGCCCAGTTCGCCGCCACCGGATACCTCATGGTCCAGGTGATCCTCGACGTATGGCGCCCGCAGCGGGATCCGGTGCGCTCGGGCGGATTAACCTCTGTGTAATCGGTCACTTGTGTAGGATTTCAATCACACTCGCCGGTCGGATGGCCCGGCCGGAGCACTCCACCTGATGAGGAGACGACCATGAGGATCCGACACACTGCGACAGCAGCCACGGCCGCCGCTGCGCTGCTGGCCCTGTCAGCATGCGGCAACGGTGACGGCGACGGCGGCGGGGACGCCGACTACACCGAGGACCTGACCTTCGCCACCGGCGGCACCGGCGGTGCCTACTACCCCTTGGGCGGCGAGCTCTCCAGCATCTTCGAGAGCGAGACCGACGCCAGCGTGAACTACGTGGAGTCCGGCGGCTCGGTGGACAACCTCGGCCAGATCCTGCAGGGCGACGCTCAGCTGGCGATGACCCAGAACGACACCGCCGCTGATGCGGTCAACGGCGACCTGGACATCAGCGAGGACGGCGAGGACGAAGAGTTCATCACCGTGGACAACCTCGGCTGGATCGCCAACCTCTACCCCGAGGCCATGCACATCGTGGTCACCGAGGATTCCGGCATCGAGTCCATCGAGGACCTCGACGGCCAGACCATCGCGGTGGGAGACGTGGGCTCCGGAACGCGCGCCATCTCGGACGCCATCCTGGAGCACTACGACATCGACTACACCGCCGAGGAGACAGAGTTCGGCGACTCCACCGAGATGCTGGCCGACGGTCAGATCGATGCTTCCATGTTCGTGGTGGGTGTGCCCGTGGCCTCCCTGACCCAGTTGGCCGAGACCACCGACGTCAGCCTGCTCTCGCTGGAGGACAGCGACGCCGAGGAGATCGCCGCAGACGGCTTCTACGAGGCGTACACGATCGAGTCCGACGCCTACGGCTTCCTGGAGGAGGACGTCACCACCCTCTCGGTGTTCGCCGCACTGGTGGCCTCCACCGATGAGGTCAGCGAGGACCTGGCCTACGACATCACCGCGGCACTCTTCGACAACATCGACCAGATCACCGTGGACCAGGGCGCCAGCATCGACATCGAGGAGGCCTTCAACGGTCTCGGCGACATTCCGCTGCACCCCGGCGCGCAGCGCTACTTCGAAGAGAACGACATCGAGGTGCCGTGACCGATCAGGCAGCTGAGCGGTCTCGGGCGCGGTCCGCACAGGGTGGGGCCACCCCCGGGGCCGCTGCTGAGGAGCAGACCGAGGAGGTCCTCCGCGAGCACGACATCTCCAGCCGGTTCCGCACGGAGCTGGGCTGGTGGGGTTGGCTCGTGGGGGCCCTCGCGGTCGCCTTCACCGCGTACCACCTCTTCGCGGCGTTCTACCGTCCCTACAACACCTGGATGCACGGGTCGCTGCATGTGGCCGGTGCCCTCGGACTGATCTTCCTGCTCTATCCGGCCTCCCGGAGGCTGCTGCGCCCGGCGGCCGCGGACAGCAGCCGCTGGATCAACCTGCTGATCGGTCGGCATCACGGTGTGGCCTGGTACGACGCCGTCCTGGCGGCTGCGGCCATCTACTGCAGCACCTATATCTTCGGCAACTACGGCTATCTGGTGTCCAACCGGGTGCAGATGCTCGGCTACGAGGACTGGGACATCCTGGTGGCCGCCGTCGGTGTGCTGCTGGTCCTGGAGGCCACGCGCCGCTGTGTGGGTCTGCCCATCGTCATCATCGCCGGGCTGGCCATCCTCTACGCCGTCTACGGCAACGGGCTGCCGGTCTTCTCCCACCGCGGCCAGGACTGGGAGGAGCTGGTCACCAACACCTTCCTCTCCTCCGGTGCGGGCATCTTCGGCACGCCCATCCAGGTCTCGGCGAACTTCATCTTCCTGTTCCTCTTCTTCGCCGTGGTGCTGCTGCGCACCCACATCGGCCAGTTCTTCAACGACCTGGCCTTCCGGGCCGCGGGGCGGTTCACCGGCGGTCCGGCCAAGGCCGCCGTGGCAGCCTCCGGACTGCAGGGGATGATCTCCGGCTCCTCGGTGGCCAACACGGTGGCCTCGGGCTCGTTCACCATTCCGATCATGAAGAAGGCCGGCTTCAAGCCGCATATCGCAGCGGCCACCGAGGCCACCGCCTCCACCGGCGGGCAGATGATGCCGCCCATCATGGGTGCCGCGGCCTTCATCATGGCTCAGAACATCGGGGACCTGGAGTACAACGAGCTGATCGTCATCGCGATCATCCCTGCAGGTCTGTACTTCCTGGGTGCGATGCTCAGCGTGCATTTCGAGGCCAAGCGCAACGGACTCAAGGGCATGGCACCGGAGGAGCTGCCCTCCTGGCGCTCACTGCTGGTGCGGATGGATATGCTGCTGCCGCTGGTGGTCATCATCACCACGCTGCTCTCCGGGATGTCTGCGATGCGAGCCGCGCTGTTCGGCATCGGCACCGCCCTGGCCATCAGCCTGCTGCGGGCGATCTCCGAACACTTCATCCCGGTCATCGCCGAGGGCGTCAGACAGGGCAGGAGCCCGTGGGTGGAGACGGGCAAGCTGCTGCTGGCCCTGGCCCATGCCGTTGTCAACATGTTCATCGCCGGGGCGCGGACCGCGCTGCCGGTGATCGCCGCCTGCGCCAGTGCCGGCATCGTGGCCGGCACGGTGACCTCCACCGGTCTGGGCGGCCAGCTCGGTGCCGGTCTGATGAACCTGGCCGGCGGGAACTTCCTGCTGCTGCTGTTCTTCGTGATGATCGCCTGCATCGTGCTGGGCATGGGCCTGCCGACCACGGCGAACTATGTGGTCACCGCGACGATCGCTGCGCCCATCCTCTACAACAACTTCGATGTGCCGCTGATCGCGGCGCATATGTTCGTCTTCTTCTTCGGCATCCTGGCTGACATCACTCCGCCGGTCTGTCTGGCCGCCTATGCCGGTGCGGGCATCGCCCACGCCAATCCCATGGCCGCCGGTGTGGCGGCGCTGAAGATAGCTTTCGCCGGGTTCCTGATCCCCTATGCCTTCATCCTGGAGCCGGCGCTGCTGCTGCAGGGCACGGTGACAGAGCTGCTGCTGGCCCTGGGGACTGTGATCCTCGGCCTGATATCCCTGGCCTCCGGGCTGGCCGGCTACCTGCTGACCCGGGCGAACTGGGTGCAGCGTGCACTGCTGCTGGGGGCCGGCTTCCTGCTGATCTACCCCGACCCGATGGTCTCCGGGGCCGGGCTGGTCATGCTGATCGCGGCGGTGACCCTGCAGCTCTTGACCCGCGGGCGCAGCGGAACCACCGCGGAACCGGCAGCGGCGGCCGCCTGATCCATGCAGCGTCTGCGTGAGGTGGACGCCCTGCGGGCCCTGGCCCTGCTGGGCATCCTGGCGGCCAACGTCTGGTACTTCGCCGAACCGGAGTTCCTGGAGTCCGGGTGGCGCAGCGCCGCGCGGGACGCTCCGGGAGATCAGCTGGTCTCCTCCGCGACCACACTGTTCGTCGAAGGCAAGGCCTACGTGGTCTTCTCCTTCCTGTTCGGGCTCTCCTTCGTGTGGCAGTGGACATCGGCCCAACGGGCCGGCGTCGGCGAAGTCGGACGGTCGCTGCGGCGCTTCGCCTCACTGGCCGTGCTGGGGGTTATCCATGGGGTCCTGCTGTTCAGCGGCGATATTCTGCTGGCCTACGCGGTGCTGGGCTGTCTGCTGCTGGGCATGCGCAGAGTGGGGGCCCGCTGGGCGGTGCTGTTCGGTGTCGTGCTGCTGGTGGGCCTGCCGCTGCTGCTGGTGGCCAGCGCCTTCCTCACCCTGGGCGGGGACGGGTTCTCAGCACCTGGTGCGGGGGATCCAGAGGCGGCCCGCGCTGCCTATGCCGGCGGGCTGTCCTCGTATCTGAGCTTCCAGCTGGAGGCGTATGCCTGGGTGATGCCCAACGTTCTGCTCGGTCAGGGGCCGATGGCCTTCGGCGCCTTCCTGATCGGACTGGCGGTGGGCCGTGCCCAGCTGATTGAGCGCATCCTGGGCCGCGAGATCGCCACGGCTCGGCTGATCACCTGGATGGTCCCGGCGCTGGTGGTGGGCCTGATGATCAGCTGGGTGGCCGCACAGCAGCTCTGGGGCCCGCCGGGCTCCACCGACGCGGCCGGGGCCAGCTCCGCCGAGGAGCCCGCCGCAGAGCTGGTGGGTCAGACGCTGATCTTCCTGGCCGGTCCCGTCCAAGCGTTCGGGTACGTGATCGCCGCTCTGCTGGTCCTGCGCAGCGAGTCGTTCCGAGGGCTGACCCACCGGCTGGCCCCGGCCGGACAGATGTCGCTGAGCAACTACCTGGGGCAGTCGCTGGTGCTGGCGCTGATCTTCTCCGGACTCGGTCTGGGACTGGCGGGGCAGCTGAGTGCGGCTGCCGTGGGCGCCGTCGTGCTGATCCTGTGGACGGCTCAGGTGATCCTCTCAGCCCTGTGGCTGCAGCACCTGCGCCGGGGGCCGATGGAGGTGCTGGTGCGTGCGGTGACCTATGGCCGCCTCATCCCTGCCGGACACCCCAAAGCCGGTCACCCCAAAGGTGGAGCCTGAGGTCATCCTCAGGGGTGGTTCCATCGGCCTTCCGCACGCGTAGTTTGGGAAGCGTGGGAAGGAGCTCACTATGATCACCGCGGAGAACCTGCGGAAGACCTACGGGTCCAAGAACGCTGTGGACGGCATCAGCTTCACCGCGCAGCCCGGCCGGGTCACCGGATTCCTCGGGCCCAACGGCGCCGGCAAGTCCACCACGATGCGTATGGCCATGGGGTTGGACCGGCCCAGCGGGGGCAGCATCACCGTCAACGGGCGGCCCTTCGCCCAGCACCGCGCGCCGCTGCGCGAGGTCGGCGCAGTGCTCGACGCCGGCGCCACCCACCCCGGACGCACCGCTCGCCAGCACCTGAAGGTCCTGGCCGCCACCCACGGCATCGGCGCTGCGCGGGTCCAGGAGGTCATCGAGCTGACCGGTCTGGAAGCTGTGGCGAAGAAGCGGATCAAAGGCTTCTCGCTGGGCATGAACCAGCGCCTGGGCATCGCCGCCGCTCTGCTGGGAGATCCGGCCACGCTGATCTTCGACGAGCCGGTCAACGGTCTGGACCCCGAGGGCGTGCGCTGGGTGCGGCAGATGTGCCGCCAGCTGGCCGCCGAGGGCCGGACCGTGTTCCTCTCCTCCCATCTGATGAGTGAGATGTCCCAGACCGCGGATCACCTGGTGGTGCTGGGCCGCGGCCGGATCATCGCCGATGCCCCCATCCAGGACATCATCGACTCCGGCGGGCCCGGGCGGGTGCTGGTGCGCAGCGCACAGGCCACCACGCTGATGAACGCGCTCTCGGCCCCGGAGGTCACCCTGACCAGCCGCGACGCCGAGACCTTCGAAGTCTCAGGTCTGGACCCCCGGACTGTGGGCCAGCGGGCCCTGGAGGTCGGGGCCGCCCTGCATGAACTCACTCCGCTGCAGTCCTCTCTGGAGGAGACCTACATGCAGCTCACCGATGACGAGGTGGAATACCGGTCAGGAGGCCTCTCATGAACATGAACACCGCCCAAGGAACCTCCCCGGCACAGACGCTGCAGCGCGCTGAGACGGACCCTTCGCTGAGCGGGCTGAGCTTCTTCGGAGTGCTGCGCTCCGAGTTCGCCAAGCTGATGGCGCTGCGGACCACCTTCTGGCTCTCGCTGATCTCCGTTGTTCTCTCGGTGCTGATCGCCGTGGCTATGGCCGCGACTGTCCAGCCCGGGGACGATGCGGCGTGGGTGGTCCAGGGAGCCGTGGTGGGACTCTGGTTCGCCATGATGCTGCTCGGTTCGCTGGCGGTCATCTCCATGACCACGGAGTTCACCAGCGGCTCGGTGCGCTCCTCGCTGGCGGCTGTGCCGCGGCGCAGTACGCTCTACCTGGCCAAGACCCTGGCCGCCGCCGCGCTGATCGGACTGGTCACAGCCGTCATCGTGGTGCTGTGTCATGTGGTGGTCGTGTTCTTCACCGATTCGGTGACCATGACCGCGCCGTTCGAGAACTCTGCGGTGCTGCACCACTACCTCGCCAATTGGGCCGCCGTGGTGGTCACCGCGGTGCTCAGCGTCGGGCTCGGTGCGCTGCTGCGCAGCTCGGCGGGCGGCATCGTGGTGCTCACGGTGTTCCTGTTCGTCCTGCAGACGGTGCTGTTCATCGCGTGGGGCATCATGCAGGCGGACTGGCTCCAGACCCTGCTCGACTACGAGTACGCCACCCTGATCGAGACCTTCACCAACCCTGAGGCCAGCGACCCCGGCCCGCTGTTCGGCGGGATCGGGATGCTGATCTGGGCAGCCGTGCCCTTCGGGCTGGGCTGGCTGGCGTTTGTGAAGCGGGACGTGTGAGGCCCGCCCCGGTAGTCTCGGACAGATGAACACCGGCAGGACCACGGCGCCGGACGAGACCGGGCAGAACCAACCGCTGAAGGGTTGGGAGGAGCTCGGCATCGTCCGGCGCCGCGGTGTGCGCGGATGGTTCCGCCGGCACCCGCGGGTGATGAACGCCGTCGTGGTGCTGATCTACCTGCTGCTGTCGGTGGGGAACCTGGGGTTCCTCTTTGCGGATATGGCCGAGCGCGGCTGGCTGATCCTCGGGATCGACCTGGTGATCGCGGCCCTGCTGATCTTCCGGCATCGTGCACCGCTGACCGTCACCGCCGCGGTGACCGTGGCGGAGGCCGCCGCGCTGACCATCTACCCCTGGCACAACGCGCAGCTGATCGGTCTGTGCTTCGCTCTCTACTGTGTGGGCCTGGCCCTGGGCCTGAAATGGGCCCTGCCCGTAGCTGCGGTCTCCTGGGCCTTCTCATACGTTCCGGTTCTGCGGCTCTCCGCCTGGGAGGCCGAGTACGGAACCTCCGTGCTGGTGGAGTCCATGGACGAGCCGATGAGCAGCGCGTCCTTCTTCTGGGCGGCGGCACCGGTGATGCTGCTGTTCTGCGGGATGTCCGCCGGTATCGGAGCTGCGGTTCGGCGAGGGCGCGAGCACCAGCGGGAGATCCTCGAGTGGGCCCAGCGCTCCCAGGAGATGGCACAGGTGGGGGAGCGGAATCGGATCGCCCGGGAGATGCACGACGTGGTCGCCCACTCGCTCTCGGTGATGATCTCCCTGGCCGACGGCGCCCGCGTGGTGGTGCGTCGGGATCCGGAGCGCGCCGCTGAGGTGTTGGAGGAGCTCTCCGGGACCGGGCGCAGCGCGTTGGGAGATATGCGGCGGATCATCGGTGTCCTCAAGCGCGGCGACGACGTCGCGGAGGCCCGCGAACAGGAGCGCGGCCCGGTCCGGGAGACCCTGGAGGAGCTCTATGAGGGCTTCCGCCAGGCGGGGCTTCCGCTGACGGTGACCACAGTGGGGCCGCCGCTGCCCGACGACACCGGCTTCGGGCTGACAGTGCATCGGATCATCCAGGAGTCGCTGACCAATGTGCTGCGCTACGGCCGGCAGGTCAGCCAGGTGGAGGTCCGCGTGGAGCACCAGACCGGCCTCACCGAGGAGGAGTCCGAGCGGCTCCGCGATGAGGAGGGTCTGAGCCAGGAGGAGCAGGACGCGCTGGGGATGGGGCGCAGCTGTCAGGTGGTGCTGACCATCACCGACGACGGCCTGCCCAGCAGCGGCGGGCAGCGGGCCGAGTCCGTGGGCTCCGGGCAGGGGATCCACGGCATGGCCGAACGGGTGGCCTTCTACAACGGATCGATCTACGCGGGGCCCGGGCACCCGCGCGGATGGACCGTACGGGCGGTGCTCCAGCCGCCTCACTGATGGTTCAGCTGTCGTGCAGGTGCCGGAAGGGCGCCGAAACGAGAGGTTTTCCGACATCTGCGCGACAATCAGACGGAGATGGCGCTGCTGCCGCAGACGGCGACAGCGCTGGAGAGGGGAAGAGGGACGGACCATGGAGACGACGCAGAGTCACGGCACGGATGAGGGCGGCGGGCCCATCCGGGTCATGCTCGTGGACGATCAGCATCTGCTGCGCATGGGCTTCCGGCTCATCCTCGAAGGCGAGGACGATCTGGAGGTGGTCGCCGAGGCCGCCGACGGCGTGGAGGCGCTGGAGATCCTGAAGCAGCCTGAGCAGCCGGTGGACGTGGTGCTCATGGACGTGCGGATGCCGCGTATGGATGGGATCGAGGCCACGCGTCAGGCGGTGGAGCTGAATCCGGAGGTCCGGGTGATCATCCTGACCACCTTCGACCTGGACGAATATGCCTTCTCCGGGCTGCAGGCCGGTGCCAGCGCCTTCCTGCTCAAAGACGTGGCTCCGGAGGATCTGGTCGACGCCGTCCGCGTGGTCTCCGAGGGCGACGCGGTGGTCGCGCCCAGGATCACTCAGCGGCTGCTGGACACCTTTGTGCGCAAGCCTGGGAGCTCCGGCCCGGGGTCAGTCGGACCCAGCGCTGTCGGACCCAGCGCGGTCGAGCCCGCCGTCGTTGAGGATCCTGGTGCTGCGGCTGGTTCCCCGGCAGTCGGCTCCCCGTCCGCCGTGCCGGCAGCCGGTGGTGCTGCGGCGACGCCGACCGGCGCGGAGGTATCGGCCGCGCTGGAGGACGGCACCCCTCGGGAGGCGCTGACCCAGCGGGAGGCTGAGGTGCTCTTCGCCGTCGCCGAGGGGCTCTCCAATGCGGAGATCGCCCAGAAGTTCTTCCTCTCCGAAGCCACGGTGAAGACCCACGTGCGCCGGATCCTCACCAAGCTGCATCTGCGCGACCGCGTCCAAGCCGTGGTCTATGCGTACCAGACCGGTCTGGTGAGCTGAGCCCGCATAGGATGGGGCCTATGAGCAACAGCGCTGAATCACCCGAGAGCACCGACCGTCTCATCGAGGATCTGGGCGAGTTCGTCATGGAATCCCCTTCCTCCTACCACGCCGCAGAGGCCGTGGCGCGGCGTCTGGTGGCTGCCGGCTTCACCCAGCTGGGCGAGCACCAGGACTGGTCCGCCGCCCCCGAATCCGCAGGCCCCGGCCGCTATGTGCTGGTCCGCGACGGCGCAGTGCTCGCCTGGATCGTCCCCGAGGGCGCGACGCCGACCACTCCGGTCCGCATCCTCGGCGCCCACACCGATTCCCCCGGCTTCAAGCTCAAGCCACGGTCCACCGTCCTCTCCCACGGCTGGGTGCAGGCCGGCACCGAGGTCTACGGCGGCCCGCTGCTGAACTCCTGGTTGGACCGCGAGCTGCGCCTGGCCGGCCGGCTGGTGACCCGCGACGGCGCCACCCACCTGGCCGCCACCGGCCCGGTGGCCCGCATCCCTCAGCTGGCCATCCACTTGGACCGCCAGGTCAACGAAGGACTGAAGCTGGGCAAGCAGGCCCACACCACGCCGGTGCTCAGCCTGGCCGGATCCGCGCAGGAGGCCGCCGAGGCAGACGTGCTGAAGGTGATCGCCGACGCCGCCGGGGTCGCAGCCGATGAGGTGGACGGCTACGACGTGGTCGTGGCCGACTCCCAGCAGCCGGGGGTCTTCGGCGCAGAAGGTGAGTTCTTCGCCTCGGGGCGTCTGGACAACCTCTCCTCGGTCCACGCCGGGGTGGTGGCGCTGGAGCAGGCTGCCGAGGAGGCGGCGTCGGGTGAGGCCATCCCCATGTTGGCGGCCTTCGACCACGAGGAGCTGGGGTCGGCGTCGCGCTCCGGTGCGGCCGGACCGTTCCTGGAGGAGGTGCTCGGCCGGATCTATGCGGGCCTGGGTGCCACCGTCACCCAGCGGGCGCAGGCCCTGGCCGCATCCTGGCACCTGAGCTCCGACGCCGGTCACGCCGTGCACCCCAACTACGCTGAGCGGCACGATCCGGCCAACCGCCCGCTGCCCAACGGTGGTCCGCTGCTGAAGATCAACGCCAACCAGCGCTACACCACCGACGCTCCCGGCGCGGCCATGTGGGTGCGGGTCTGCCGCGACGCCGGCGTGCCCACCCAGGAGTTCGTCTCCAACAACGACATCCCCTGCGGCTCCACCATCGGCCCGATCACCGCCACCCGTCTGGGGATCCGGACGGTGGACGTGGGGATCCCGCTGCTGTCCATGCACTCGGCACGGGAGATGTGCGGCGTCGAGGACGTGGTGTACCTGACCCGTGCGGTGCGCAGCTTCTTCACCGCTGAGCTCGGCTGAGCTGGTTGGGCCGACTCGCGCTCGGCTGATCCTGGGCCACCGCTCGCCGGATCGCCCCGGGTTCTGCCTGAGAATCAGGCGAAATCGCCGATTCTCAGGAGAAGCCCGGGGCGATCTGCGTCTGCCCCGTCGGCCCCGGCCCCGCCTCGTCCGGCCCCGCCTCTGCCAGAGCGCGGTACACCGCCTCCACGGCGGGATTGCGCATGGCATCGGGGCGGATGACCGCCCAGTAGGAGAGCGGATGCGCGATCTCCTCAGCCAGCACCGGCTGCAGCCGAGGATCCTGCCGGGCCACGTAGTCCGGCAGCAGGCCGATGCCGGCGCCGGCGAGGGTCGCGGTGACGTGGGCGAGGATGTTGGTCGAGGCCACTCCGCGGCGCATCCGCGGCAGGCGAGCCACAGCCCGGTCCAGATCATCCACGGTGAGGACGGACTCCACGTAGTAGTTCAGCGGGTGCTCGGAGAGCTCCGACGCCGACTGCGGAGTGCCGTTGCGCTCCAGGTACTCCCGGGTGGCGTAGAGCCGCAGCGCATAGTCGGTCAGATGGGACGCAGTGGCGTGCCGGATCTCCGGCTTCTCGACGACGACCTCCAGGTCCAGGCCTGAACGCACCTGCCGGGCCCGCTGGGTGGCACTGATGTTCTCGATGCTCAGCTGGGGGTAGCGCCGCAGCAGCCCTGCCATGGCCGGCGCCGCGATATGCACCGAATAGGCGTCCGGGGCTCCCAGGCGCACGGTGCCGGTGAAGGCCGCGTGGTCCTGTTCGCGGTCGGTGAGTCCACCCATCGCCTCCTCGATCTTCTCCGCGGCCTCCACTGCGCGCTGCCCGAGGTCTGTCAGCGCCCAGCCGGAGGCGGCGCGCAGCATCACGCGCCCACCGAGCGCGCGCTCCAGGGAGCTGATCCGGCGAGAGACGGTGGAGTGATTGACGCCCAGGGACTCGGCGGCTGCGGTGTAGCGGCCCAGTCGACCCACGGCCAACAGCGTCATGAGCTCGTCGAGGTGGTCGGTCATCACGCGGAGATCTGGGGCGTTCATCGTTCAAGTGTGCATAGACGCACACCAGCGGTGCAAAATCTCCAGTCTCCTGTGCCTTCAGCTCACACTCGTGAGCCGCTAGCGTGATGCGCATCACATCAGCGTGAGCAGGAGGAGTGAGCAGCGATGACAGATGGATCAGAATCCCAGTACGGCTGGATCGGGCTCGGCAATATGGGCGGACCCATGACCGGCAACCTCGTCGACGCAGGCCACAGCGTCCGCGGATTCGACCTGGACCACCGCAGCCTCGGCGATGCCCAGCAGCGCGGAGTCACCCCCGTCACCGGCATCCCGGAGGCTCTGGAGGGCGCCGACGTCGTCTTCACCATGCTCCCGGCCGGCCAGCAGGTCCGTGAGGTCTTCGCCGGAGAGGGCGGGATCTTTGAGCATGCCTCTCAGGACACGCTGCTGATCGACAGCTCCACGGTGGACTTCGAGACCTCCCGCTGGTGCCACCGCGAGGCCGAAGCCCGGGGGCTCCGTTTTGTGGACGCTCCGGTCTCCGGCGGCATCTCCGGTGCTGAGGCGGCCACCCTGACCTTCATGGTGGGCGGGCGCCCCGAGAACGTGGAGCAGGCCCTGCCCTTCATCGAACCCATGGCCGGCAACACCTTCCCCGCCGGCGGGCCCAGCGCAGGGATCGCGGCCAAGCTGGCCAACAACATGATGCTCGGCATCAGCATCATGGCCGCCGCTGAGGGGTCTCAGCTGGCCGAGCGCCTGGGCCTGGACCCGAAGGTCTTCTGGGACATCGTCTCGGTCTCCTCAGGACAGTCCTGGGCCCAGAAGACCTGGTATCCGGTGCCGGGGATCGTGGAGAGCGCGGCGGCCAACAACAACTATGACGCCACCTTCCGCGCGGACCTCGCCCTGAAGGACCTGACTTTGGCCACTCAGGCCGGCAGGGAGGCCGATCTCTCGCTGACCGCTGCCGAGCTGGCCACCTCACAGCTGCAGGCACTCGCCGATGAGGGCCTGGGCCATAAGGACTGCACGCTCATCACCAAATACGTCTCCCCCGAGGGCGAGGCGCCCGGCTACACCGCAGAGCACGACGTCGCCGACGCCGCCTGATGAAAGGACCCACCATGACCCAGGCCCCAGCCACTTCCCCTGTCTCTGACCCCACAGCGCTGCCCACCATCGGTCACGTGATCGCTGGAGAGTCCGATGCCGGAACCGATGCCGGCCGCCTCGCCCCCGTCTACAACCCCGCCACCGGCCAACAGACCGCCCAGCTGGCCCTGGCCGATGCACAGTTGGTGGACCGGGCTGTGTCCACCGCCGCTGAGGCTCAGCGTGCGTGGTGCAGCACCGGCCTGGCCAAGCGGAGCCAGATCATGTTCACCCTGCGCCAGATCCTGCAGGAGCGGCGTGGGGAGCTCGCCGCGCTGATCACCGCCGAGCACGGAAAAGTGCTCTCCGACGCCGACGGCGAGATCACCCGCGGGCTGGAGAACGTGGACTTCTGCGCCGGTCTGATGCATCACCTCAAGGGCGAATACGCCGAACAGGTGGCCGGCGGACTCGATGTCCACCAGGTGCGTCAGCCGCTCGGCGTCGTCGCCTGCATCACGCCGTTCAACTTTCCGGCCATGGTGCCGCTGTGGATGATCACCACGGCCATCGCCGCGGGCAACGCGGTGATCCTCAAGCCCTCGGAGCGCGACCCTTCGGCCGCCGTGTTCCTGGCCCAGGCCTTCAAGGACGCCGGGGTGCCCGACGGCATCCTCAATGTGGTCCATGGGGATAAGGCTGCCGTGGACGCACTGCTGGACCACCAGGGCATCAGCGCGGTCTCCTTCGTGGGATCCACCCCGATCGCCAAGTACATCTACTCCCGCAGCGCCGAGCAGGGCAAGCGGGTCCAGGCCCTCGGCGGGGCCAAGAACCATATGGTCGTGATGCCCGACGCCGACCTGGACTCAGCCGCCGACGCCGCCGTCAGCGCGGCCTACGGTTCCGCAGGAGAGCGCTGCATGGCAGTCTCTGTGGCCGTCGCCGTCGGGGATGTCGCCGATGAGCTGGTGGAGAAGATCCGTTCCCGCGCCCAGAGTCTCACCGTCGGAGACGGTACGGATGCCGGCTCGGAGATGGGGCCGCTGATCACTGCTGAGGCGCTGCAGCGGGTGCGCGGCTATGTGGCCGGTGCTGCAGAGGAGGGCGCTGATGTCGTCGTCGACGGCCGTGACTGGTCCTTCGAGGGGGAGGGCTACTTCATCGGTCCCACACTGCTGGACCGCGTGAAGCCCGGGATGTCGGTCTACGACGATGAGATCTTCGGTCCGGTGCTCTCCGTGGTGCGCGTGGAGACCTATGACGAGGCGGTGGAGCTGATCAACGCCAACCGCTACGCCAACGGCACCGCGATCTTCACCCGCGACGGCAAGACCGCCCGCGAGTTCGAGTTCGACATCGAGGTCGGGATGGTGGGCATCAACGTGCCGATCCCTGTGCCGGTGGGAGCCTTCAGCTTCGGCGGGTGGAAGGACTCGCTGTTCGGAGACACCCATATGTATGGACCCGAGGCCTTCAACTTCTACACCCGGCGGAAGGTGGTCACCCGCCGCTGGCCCGAACCCAGCGAGTCCCAGGTCAGCCTCGGATTCCCCACCCACTGATCGGCCGACCGGGGGCCGGCGGCCGTGCGCGCCGTCGGGCCCCGGACAGGCATGCCCTTGAGGAGGAGCTGTGATCCTCGGTCTCTTCGGAATTCTGCTGTCCCTCGCGCTGCTGATCACCCTGGCCTACCGCGGGATGACGATCATCATCGCCGCCCCGCTGTGCGCCCTGGTGGCGATGCTCTTCTCCGGCGCACCCGTGTTGGTTAACTACACCGACACCTTCATGCCCGCTCTGGCGGACTTCATCGGCCAGTACTTCCCGCTGTTTCTGACCGGTGCGATCTTCGGCAAGCTGATGACGGTTTCGGGCTACGCCACGGACCTGGCCGCCTCCATCACCCGATGGGTGGGTCCCAAGCGCGCCATGTTGGCCACAGTGCTGACCACAGCACTGCTGACCTACGGCGGGATCAGCGTGTTCGTCGTCGTCTTTGTGATGTTCCCGCTGGCCCGAGAGCTGTTCCGCCAGGCCGGGATCCCGCGCAGGCTGATCCCCGGGGCCATCGCCCACGGCATGCTGACCTTCACCATGACGGCCCTGCCCGGCAGTCCCCAGGTGCAGAACATCATTCCCGGCCAGGCCTTCGAGACCAACACGTTCGCGGCTCCGGGAGTGGGCATCCTGGGCGGCACGGTGATCTTCATCCTGGGCATGCTCTGGTTGGAAGGGCGAAAGCGCCGGCTCCTGGCCGCAGGGGAGACGTTCTGGGATCCCACCGCGGCGGAGCGCAAGGTCGATGCCGCCGAGGCTCGGGCGCAGTCGGACGGTCCAGGTGCCGCAGCTGTCGGCTCCGCCGCCCCCGCGCGGTCCACTCAGTCCACGCAGCCTGCGGCACAGCCCGACGCCGGCCAGCAGCCGGCGCTGAGGCCGCCGAACCACCTGGTCCCGTTCATCCCGATTCTGATGGTCTTCGCGATCAACTTCGGCTGCACCGTCCTGGTGTTCCCCGCCATGGATTGGGGCCACCTGGATGACTATGAGACCAGTCTGGGGGAGCGCAGCGGAGTCTGGGCGGTGCTCTGTGCCATGCTCGGCGCCATCCTGAGCATCCTGATGCTGAACCTGCGGAACCTGCGCAGACTCCGCGGCGCTGATCCCTCTGGTCCTGGCAACCGGCGTCTTCTGAGCCTGACCTGCTGGTTCGCGGGAGTTCGCCGGAGGCGGTAAGATTGCTGAGTTGACTGCCCGTGATGGGCAGATCTACGTGATCGATTGAACCTCCTGTTACGGAAATCCCGTGACCGCAAGACCGAAGGAGGTGGGTTCACTCATGCGTCACTACGAACTGATGGTGCTCGTCGACCCCGAGGTGGATGAGCGCACTGTGGAACCGACTCTCGCCAAGTACATGGAGATCGTCAAGAAGGACGGCGGCTCCGTGGACGAGATCGACGTCTGGGGACGTCGTCGCCTGGCGTACGAGATCCAGAAGAAGTCCGAGGCGATCTACGCCGTCGTGAACTTCCACGCCACTCCCGCAGCATCGGCAGAGCTTGATCGCCTGCTGCGTCTGAACGAGACGATCCTGCGCACCAAGATCATCCGTCCCGAAGAGTTCAAGGTCGCCTGACCAGGCGACACCTGGGTACACCACTCGAAAGCAGGTACAGAACATGGCAGGCGAAACCATCATCACCGTCGTCGGGAACCTGACGGCGGATCCCGAGCTCCGCTTCACCCCTTCCGGTGCTGCGGTCTCGAACTTCGTCATCGCCTCGACGCCCCGGTTCTTCGACCGGCAGGCGAATGAGTGGAAGGACGGCGAAACGCTGTTCGTCCGCTGCTCGCTGTGGCGTGAGGCGGCCGAGAACGCTGCGGAATCCCTGACCAAGGGCACCCGCGTGATCGCTCAGGGCCGACTGAAGGCTCGCTCCTTCCAGACCAAGGAAGGCGAGAGCCGGACCTCCTGGGAGCTCGACGTCGACGAGATCGGTCCGTCGCTGCGCTTCGCCACGGCGAGCATCCAGCGCCAGGGCCGCGGAGGCGGCGGCGGTGGCTTCGGCGGAGGTGCTGCAGCAGGCGGCGGCTTCGGAGGAGGCGACTCCTTCAACGGCGGCAGCCCTGGGCAGAGCTCCGGCGGCTGGGGCAACGACGGCGGAGCCGATCCGTGGGGCGGACAGCCCTCCGGCGGCGGAGGCTGGGACACCCCGGGCAGCAGCGAGCCCCCGTTCTGATCCTGCACCACTGAATCTATTCACCATCCCGCACCCAGTGCGGGCTCCACACAGAGAAGGAGCACCACGATGGCAAAGGCTGAACTGAAGAAGCCGAAGCCCAAGGCGAACCCGCTGAAGGCTGCTGACATCAAGGTCATCGATTACAAGGACACCGCCCTGCTGCGGAAGTTCATTTCCGACCGAGGCAAGATCCGCGCACGCCGGGTGACCGGCGTGTCCGTCCAGGAGCAGCGGAAGATCGCTCAGGCGATCAAGAACGCCCGCGAGGTGGCTCTGCTGCCTTACTCCGGCGCTGGCCGCGGCTGATCGGACTGAGGAAGGAAAGGAACACACCATGGCAAAGCTCATCCTGACTCAGGAAGTGACCGGTCTCGGCGCTGCCGGCGACGTCGTCGAGGTCAAGAACGGCTACGCACGCAACTACCTGCTGCCCCGCGGCTACGCAATGACGTGGACCAAGGGCGGCGAGAAGGACGTCGAGCGTCTGCGCGCGGCCCGTCAGGCCCGCGAGATCGCGACCGTCGAGGAGGCGCAGCAGATCGCTGAGAAGCTGCAGTCCCAGCCGGTCAAGATCGCTGTGAAGACCGGCGAGAACGGCCGCCTGTTCGGCACCGTCGGCGCCGCTCACGTCGCTGAGGGCGTTGAGGCCGCAGGCCTCGGCTCCATCGACAAGCGCACCGTCGAGATCCCCGAGCGGGTCAAGACGACCGGCAACTACACCGCAACGGTGAAGCTGCACGCCGATGTCACCGCCACCGTCGACCTGCAGGTCGTCGCTGAGAAGTGATCATCATGGCTGAGGACGGCCCTCGCTGAGGGCTGATCCGGCAGTGAGCAGAAGCGGCCCCGGGACATGATCCCGGGGCCGCTTTTCTGTGCGCTGGGGCGCTGCGCGCGTGGGTGATCAGAAAAACCCATCTCGGGGGCCGAAACCACGGCGTGTCGCGCTGAGCAGTGGGTTTTATTGATCACCCACGGATGAAAGTGGCGGAGTCGGCGTCGTAGCCTGGGTGGCATGTCCCAGTCAGATTCCCAGCAGCCCCAGCAGAGCCAGGCCGAGCCCACCGACGTCATCGAGACTGCGGCCCACCAGCCGCATCCCGAGGAGATCGACGCCCCGGAGGACGTCCATGACGATGCGATGGGCACCTACCTCGCCGAGATCCTGGAGCACACAGCCGCGGACACCTCCGGAGCGGTGGCGGACTACATCCCGCAGCTTCGCGCTGTGGATCCGGGGCTGCACGCCCTGGCGGTGACCACGGCCGACGGAGTCAGCCATTCGGCCGGCGACGACGGCCACCAGTTCACCATCCAGTCGATCTCCAAGGCCTTCGTCTACGCCATGGCCGTGGATGACCTGGGCCTGGACCAGGTGATCACCGCAGTGGGGATGGAGCCCTCGGGGGAAGCGTTCAACGAGATGTCGCTGGAGGGCGGCACCGGACGCCCGCTGAACCCCATGATCAACGCCGGGGCCATAGCGGTGCACCCGCTGCTGGACGGCTCCGAGCATGATCCCATGGCCGGCGGCCGGGAGCACCACACCCGCACTGAGGCGGTCCGGCGGCGCACTGCGCGGATCGTGGAGGGGCTCTCCTGCTTCGCAGGCCGCGAGCTGACCGTGGACTTCGCCTCAGCGGACTCGGAATACGACTCCGCCCACCGCAATCTGGCCATCGCCCATATGCTGCGCATCCACGAGATCATCACCGGAGAGCCGGCCGAGGCGGTGCGCGGCTACCTGGACCAGTGCTCGGTGCTGGTGACCGTGAAGGACATCGCGCTGATGGCTGCCACCCTGGCGAACAACGGGGTGAACCCG
Organism: Nesterenkonia lacusekhoensis; assembly: GCF_017876395.1. Taxonomy (NCBI): domain Bacteria; kingdom Bacillati; phylum Actinomycetota; class Actinomycetes; order Micrococcales; family Micrococcaceae; genus Nesterenkonia; species Nesterenkonia lacusekhoensis. Next base: position 2,518,093 of record NZ_JAGINX010000001.1, read on the forward strand.
GTGACCCTGGAGCGGGCCTGCTCCCAGGAGGCCGCCCGGCTGACGCTGTCGGTGATGGCCACCTGCGGGATGTATGACGCCTCCGGCCGCTGGCTGGCGCGGATCGGCATCCCGGCGAAGTCCGGAGTCTCCGGCGGGATCATCGGCGTGCTGCCCGGTCAGGTGGGTATCGCCAGCTTCGCCCCACGCCTGGACGGTGCGGGCAACAGCGTCCAGGGCGTGGAGATGTTCGAGAAGCTCTCCTCCGAGATGGGCATGCACCTGATGAGCAACGAGCCGCGCTTCGGCGCCGTGGAGGAGGCGGACCCGGAGGAGGACTGAGCCTCCGTCAGCCCTCAGCTCTCCTTCTGCGTGCCTCCGGGGACCGGCTCGCGGCCTTCGGCCTTGCGGGCCTTGAGCAGCTCGTGGGTGGGCGGCTGCGGCGTGCCCTCGGGCTCACGGGCCGCGACCTCCTTGCGCAGCACCGGCACGACCTCCTCGCCCAGCATGTCGATCTGTTCCAGGACGGTCTTCAGCGGCAGGCCCGCATGGTCGATCAGGAAGAGCTGGCGCTGGTAGTCCCCGGCGTACTCGCGGAAGCTCAGCGTGCGCTCGATGACCTGCTCAGGCGTCCCCACGGTCAGCGGGGTCTGCTCGGTGAAGTCCTCCAGCGAGGGGCCGCCGCCGTAGACCGGGGCGTTGTCGAAGTAGGGCCGGAACTCGCGGACCGCATCCTGGGAGTTCCGCCGCATGAACACCTGGCCGCCCAGGCCCACGATGGCCTGTTCAGCGGTGCCGTGGCCATAGTGCTCGAAGCGCTCCCGGTAGAGGTCCACCATGCGTCCGGTGTGCTCCTTGTTCCAGAAGATGTTGTTGTGGAAGAAGCCGTCGCCGTAGTACGCGGCCTGCTCGGCGATCTCCGGAGAGCGGATGGATCCGTGCCAGACGAAGGGTGCGACGCCGTCCAGCGGGCGCGGAGTGGCGGTGAAGTTCTGCAGCGGGGTCCTGTACCGGCCCTGCCAGTCGACGCCCTCCTCGCGCCACAGCCGGTGCAGCAGCGCGTAGTTCTCCACGGCCAGCGGGATGCCGGAGCGGATGTCCTTGCCGAACCACGGATAGACCGGACCGGTGTTGCCGCGTCCCAGCGTCAGGTCCACGCGCCCGCCGGTGAGGTGCTGGACATAGGCGTAGTCCTCCGCGATGCGCACCGGGTCGGTGGTGGTGATCAGTGTGGTCGCCGTCGAGAGCTGCAGCCGTTCGGTCTGGGCGGCGACGTGAGCCATGAAGATCGGCGGGTTCGCCGGAGCGATGAAGGGCGGGTTGTGGTGCTGGCCGATCGCGAAGACGTCGAGGCCCACTTCCTCGGCCTTCTTCGCGATGGTCACGGTGGCCTGGATCCGTTCGTGCTCGGAGGGGGTCCGGCCCGTGGTGGGGTCCGGGGTGACGTCGCCGATGCTGAAGATGCCGAACTGCATGAGGAGCTCCTTGCTCGTGAGCCTGCGATCAGGGGTATTTCAAAATTGAAGTATACCAGGGTGTGGATAACGTGTGGATAAAAGGCGGCGAAAGGTGCCTATACACCCAACTCAGGGCAAACGACAACCCCTCACAGAGGGGGTGCTGTGGGGTGGGAAAAACCTTCAATTCACAGGTGTGTGGATACATCGTTCCAGGTCAGCGGGATATCGAGGGGTGAAGATCAAGTCTCTCCACAGAGTTGTTCCCATGTTCTGCACAGAACACGCCGTGCAGTCCACATCTTATCCACAGGGGTTGTGGGTCAGGCTATTGCCCCGGGCGAGAAGTCCCCATATCGTGTGAGGCGTCCCTCGCGCAGTGAGTGGGTATTGGCCGGCAGAAGTCGGCGTGCATCCGCTCCTGTGAACCCCCGGGGCGGCGCCCAGCCTCCCGGACGAGAACAGGGCCCGCGGCGTGTGCGGCCCCCTGCTCGAAGGACGGAATGCGCTTCGCGGCCGTCCGGTGAGCAGATGAGCGAGGGCCTGGTACGGATCGTCGGGCTCGGCGGCGAAGGGAAGGGAATCACGGCCGCGGTCGTGATTCTGCCGCTCAGCCCGGCGATCCGACGCTAACCGGATGGGCCGCCACGAAATCTGCCGTCCGCGTCGGCCATGTGTTCAGATCCTCCGGCGTCTCCGCGATCCCCAGCTGCGCCTGCGGCAGCAGCCGCTGCAGCTCCTCCGCCGTCGAGACCGGATGGGCATGGTCATCCACCCAGGCCAGGATCTGCACGGGAACCTCGACGCCGACCACCTCGTCCTTCGGCGGAAGATCGGTCAGAGCTGCGCCCCGGAAGATCGAGGGCAGAAGCTCCTGGCTCACCGCCGGCACCCGTTCCCGGGGGCGGTCCGCCAGAGCCGGCGGCGGCAGCACCGAGGCACCGACGCGCACGAAGGCCCCGATGCCGCTGCCTTCCACCAGATCTGCGGACCTCCGGTAGCTCTCGGTCTGGGAGGCTCGGGTATCCCAGGCGGTGGGCGGGACCAGCAGAGTCAGCGAGGCGAAGCGCTCGGGATCCTTCAGCGCCGCATAGAGCAGAGTCGCGGTGCCCATCGAAGGGCCCGCGGCGTGGACCTGCTCACCGGGGCAGAGCTCATCGAGCAGGGCGAGCAGATCATCGGCCAGCCGCGGCCACAGATAGTCCTCCGGGACGGTGCGGCCGGTGGAGGAGCCGTGTCCGCGGGCGTCATAGCGCAGCACCTGGAAGCCGCTCAGCGCTCCACTCATATCCAGTCCTGCGCGGTGCTCACGTGAGGCGCAGGAGGTCAGACCGTGGAGCTGGACGAAGGTGGGACCGGCCCCGGTGATCTCATAGGCGAGTTTCGCCCCGTCGGTCTGGAATATGCCCACTGTTCCGCTGCCACCTCTTCGGTTCCGCTCGCCGCAGTGCTCTGCGCGGCGCTGATCCCAGCATCTCGCGGATGTGTAAACCTCAGGTTTCCCGCGCGACACATAGCGTACGCGAAGCCTCCCTAGACTGCGTGATATGCGGTTGACGAACGTCTCCCAGATGCAGGTGCAGCCTGGCCGACTGCACAGCTGCGTGGTGACCGCCACGCCGGAGGACACTGAGCGGCTGCCCCTGTCCTTCGACCAGCGCCGTCACGTCAGCTTCGGCTCCAGGCCGGGCTCCTGGATGGCAGCGTCCTTCCGACTGCTGCATCCCACCGGGCTGGAGCAGATCGCCGAGGCCTGGGAGCACGTCCTGGGCCGCCACGGCACGCTGCGCTCGGTCTTCACCAGCGCGGAGGAGCCCGACGGCGGCGAGGACGGGGGACCGGCGGGAGCGCATGGGGACCGGACGGGCGGGCAGGGCCCGCAGCTGCGGCTCAGCCGTGCCGATCCCACCGGCAGCCGCTGGCAGCGGCTCACCGACGACGCCGCCCCGGCCGAGCTGAGGGCTGCGCTGCGGGATCTCTTCGACGTGGCCTGCGACCCTTTCGCCCAGCCCGCGCACCGGCTCTGCGTGGTGGAGCCCAGTCCGCAGGATCCTGAGCAGCAGGGCCCGCAGATCATCATCGGAGCCGACCATGCCCACGTGGACGCCTGGTCCCTGCTGGTGCTGATCCGGGACCTGACCTCCTGCCTGGAGGACCTCGACGCCGGCCGCCCCCTGGGCGCCCGTCTGCCGGAGGCCGCCTCCTTCGCGGCCCACACCCGCCAGATGGCCGCCAAGCCCACCGCACCCGAGGAGATCACCGCGCGCTGGCGGGAGATCCTCGATGCCGGCGGGGGAGCCATGCCCAGCTTCCCGCTGAACCTCGGAGACCTCTCCGTTCCGAGGCAGGAGGTGGTGGAGGTCCGTGACGTCGTCGATGCCGAGGCGCTGGCCTTCCTCGAATCCCACGCCGCGCAGCAGGGGGTGCGGCTGATCGGCGTCGCCGTCTCTGTGATGACTCGTCTGGCGCGTGAACTGGCGGATCAGCCGCTGCGCACCGTCTTCCCGGTGCACAGTCGGGAGGATCCGCGCTGGTTCGACTCCGTGGGCTGGTTCATCACCAACTCGGTGCTGGAGAACGATGACGAGGGCTATGCCGCCAGCTACCGCACGGTCAAAGAGGCCATCCGGTTAGGCTCCTATCCGCTGGGGCCCATCATGGAGCCCTACGGTGGGATGCCTCAGGAGCCGGGGATGTTCGCGATGTCCTGGCTGGACCACCGCAAGCTGCCGGTCAACGTGGCTGAGGATCTGCAGCCCCAGCACGTCTCCGCGGTGATCCGCACCGACGGGGTGATGATCTGGTTCGTCATCAACGACTCCGGGATGCACCTGCGCTGCCGCTATCCGGACACCCGACAGGCTCGCCGCGCTATGCGCACGTGGTTGGCGGGGCTGGTCTATGGCCTGCGGGCCCCGCTGGAGGCGGGATGACACAGAGTGCAGCCGTGAGCCTGAGCCGAGCCCTGCGCCTGGGACGAGCCCCGCGGTCGGGTGGAGCTCAGTCCAGCCCGAGCTCCGACTTGGAGTAGGCGAAGAGATAGGGCACGCCGGCCTCCTGCTCGACGCGCTCCTTGGCACCGGTGTCCCGGTCCACCAGCACGGCCACGGCCTGGACCTCGCCGCCGGCCTTGCGCACGCCTTCCACGGCGGTCAGCGCAGAGCCACCGGTGGTGGAGGTGTCCTCGAGGATGACCACTGTGCGGCCCTCCACCGAGGGGCCCTCGACCTGGCGCTGCATGCCGTAGTCCTTCTGCGCCTTGCGCACCACGAAGGTGTCCACCAGGCGGCCCTGGCCCGCGGTGTGGTGCATGATCGCCGCACCGACGGGATCTGCGCCCATGGTCAGCCCGCCGGTGGCCTCAAAGCTGACGCCGGCCTCGTCGAGCATCTCGGTCATCACAGCGCCCACCAGGGGAGCGGCCTCATGGTGCAGCGTGATGCGGCGCAGGTCCACGTAGTAGTCGGCTTCCTCTCCCGAGGAGAGAGTGACCTGTCCCCGGACGACGGCGAGCTCGGTGATCAGTTCCTGCAGGCGCGTGCGATGACTCATGGGCGCCATCCTACTCATCCACAGGGGCGCTCGAGCACTCGGCTCCACCCGGTATTGTGGAACGGTGAGTTCCGACGTCTATGACACCAGTGCGCCGGCCGGGGCGGAATCCCGCACCCCGCCGCAGGACATGGCCGCCGAGCAGTCCGTGCTGGGCGGCATGATGCTCTCCAAGGACGCCATCGCCGACGTCGTCGAGATCGTCCGCGGCCCCGACTTCTACCGGCCTGCCCACGAGATCATCTATGACGCCATCGTGGACCTCTACGGCCGCGGAGAGCCGGCCGACGTCGTCACGATCTCCGACCACCTGACCAAACGTCAGGAGCTGCAGCGGATCGGCGGCCCGGCCTATCTGCACAACCTGGCACAGTCGGTCCCGACGGCGGCCAACGCCTCCTTCTACGCCGAGATCGTGCGGGAGCGCGCCATCCTGCGCCGCCTGGTGGAGGCCGGCACCAAGATCGTCCAATTGGGCCACGGCGCCGACGGCGAGGTCGACGCCATCGTCAATGAGGCCCAGTCGGAGATCTACAACGTCGCGGAGAACCGGCAGTCGGCCGACTACGTCTCCCTGGGTGAGGTACTGGTCCCCACGATCGATGAGATCGAGACCAACGCCTCCCACGACGGCGGCCTGACCGGCATCCCCACCGGCTTCCGGGAGCTCGATGAGCTCACCCACGGCTTCAGCGGCGGTCAGATGATCATCGTCGCGGCCCGTCCCGCGATGGGTAAATCCACCCTCGCTCTGGACTTCGCCCGCTCGGCCGCGGTGAACAACGGGATGACCGCAGCCTTCTTCTCCCTGGAGATGGGGCGCAATGAGATTGCGATGCGTCTGCTCTCCGCGGAGGCGCGCATCCAGTTCCAGGACCTGCGCAAGGGCGACATCCGGGATGAGGACTGGGACAAGATGTCCTTGGCGGTGGACCGGCTGAACGAGGTGCCGCTGTTCATCGATGACTCCCCGAACATGTCCCTGATGGAGATCCGCGCGAAGTGCCGCCGCCTCAAGCAGCGGAACAACCTGAAGCTGATCGTGCTGGACTACCTGCAGCTGCTCTCCTCCGGAAAGCGCGTGGAGTCCCGCCAGCAGGAGGTCTCGGAGTTCTCCCGAACGCTGAAGCTGCTGGCCAAGGAGCTCGACGTCCCGATCATCGCGCTCTCGCAGCTGAACCGCGGTTCCGAGCAGCGCACCGATAAGCGTCCTCAGGTCTCCGACCTGCGTGAGTCCGGCTCCATCGAGCAGGACGCCGATATGGTCCTGCTGCTGCACCGCGATGAGGTCTATGACAAGGAGTCCCCGCGCGCCGGTGAGGCCGACATCATCGTGGCGAAGAACCGTGCCGGTCCGACGCGAGACATCGTCGTCGCCTTCCAGGGCCATTACGCCCGCTTCCAGGACATGGCTCAGGACATCTGAGCACCTGACAGCAGGAGCGCCCCGCGAACCTCTCGCAGGGCGCTCCTGCTGCCTCCGGGGTGGGGCGGTTGATCGTGGCCGGGCGTCTTCGCCGAGAACACTCCGATAGGATCACCGCTGTGACCTCAGAACCGCGCGTCGACCGTTCGTACGACTCCGCACACACAGATGCGGGGGCCGGAGCCCCCGCAGAAGCCGTCGCCCACCCGGGGCGCCCCCGCCTGGTGGCCTTCGACATCGACGGCACGCTGTTGGGCTCCGATAAGGTCCCCCAGCCGGGCACGTTGCGTGCCTTCGAGGCGATGCGCGCCGCCGGCACTCGGATCATGCTGGCCTCCGGCCGGCCGATCCCCGGGCTGAAGGCTCTCGCCGCCCGCTGCGGCCTGGGAGGGGACCTGATCTTCGCCGGACTCAACGGGTCTGTGGTGGTGGACCAGGCCAGCGAGGAGACCCTCGCGCGGCACCCGGTCCCCGCGGAGACCGCCCAACCGATCATCGAGCTGGGCCGACAGCACGGCGTGGTGGTCATGCTCCCGCACGACGCCGAACTGGTGGTCGGCTCCGAGCATGCGGATCACCCCCAGGTGAGGCATGAGGCGGCCGGCAACGGGCTGACCGTCCGCGGGATCGGGGATATCGCCCGCCCGGACATCGCTCCCACCAAAGTGCTCTTCAGCGCAGAGCGTCCCGAGCTGGAGGTCCTGGAGCAACGGCTGCGGGCCGAGTATGCCGATCAGATCGAGCTGACCTACTCCTCACCCATCTACTTGGAGGCCACGGCGGCGGGAGTGGACAAGTCCACCGCCATCGGCGACTTCTGCCGGACTCAGGGCATCGCAGCGGAGGAGACCATGGCCTTCGGCGACAACGGCAATGATGTGACCATGCTGCGCGCCGCCGGCGTCGGGGTGGCCATGGGCAACGGGATCGCCGAGGCCAAGGAGGCCGCCGACGTCGTGACCAGCACCAACGACGATGAAGGCATCGCCCGCGTGCTGTCTCAGCACTTCGCCGTAGAGATCAGCTGAAGCTCCGGCTCAGGTGAAGACCCCGAGGATCCGGTCCAGGAAGACGAAGCCGAGCACGGCGTAGACCAGCCCGATCCAGAGGCTGTGGGTGAGGCTCTTCCAGAAGCGGCCGGTGCCGATCACCAGCCCGAAGGCCCACGGCACGCAGGCCAGCACGTACCCTGCGGCGATCATCCAGAGTCCGATGAACTCGGTCTCGGCCACCATCCACAGACCCACGCTCAGGCACCACAGCATAGTGGGCTCGAAGAGCATGGCGGCCAGGATCAGAGCGGTGACGGTCGCCCACAGCCAGCGGCCCCAGGCGATGCCTCCGCGGAGCAGGCGCGACCGTTTCGAGGCGTTCTCAGCTGATGTGCGTTCCCGCTGGCCGCTGCGCGTCTTCTGGCTGGCTGCGGCGGCCGGATTCCGGGTGGGGGAGGGTTTCTTCGCCGGAGCCTTCTTCTTTCTGCTCACTCACTCCAGATTACATCCGGCCGAAGTACGGCAGCAGCAGCACCAGGACCAGCAGCGCGATGCCGAGCACCAGGCAGATGCCCACTGCACGGTTGGAGGAGGGCGCAGAGTGGCTGCCCTCCGGGCTGTGGTGCGTTCCTTCCGGCTCCCGCGACGTCATGAGCACCTCGCTGCGCGGATAGGGACCAGGTACGTCACCTGCGCAACTGTAGGCAGACTTGCTGGAAACGGCCTGAGCGGAGCGTCAACCGGGGCTCGGCAGGCTCCCGACGTCGGCTCAGACCCGCCGGGCGGCGGCTGAGGGTGCCACGTCGAGGAAGCGCAGGCCCGAGTCGACCTTCAGCGCGGCCGCGGCCACATCGGCGATCCTGTCCTCGTGGACGAGCACCAGCACCGATCCGCCGAACCCGCCGCCGATCAGGCGGGCCCCGGCGGCGCCGGCGCCCAGGGCGGCGTCGACGATCCGGTCTGCGGCCGGGAAGGACACCTCAGCCTCATCGCGCATGCTCACGTGGCCTGCTGTCATGATCTCGCCGATCTCAGCGGCCATATGGTCCAACCCGAAGGCCTCCTCGGCCAGCAGCGTGTGCAGCTTCTCGGAGCGGAGCATCTCCATCAGCGCATGCTTGAGGCGACGCCGACAGGAGGCGGGATCGTAGTCCTGGCCGTCCGGGCCGGTGATCCGGGCGCGGTCGGCGGTCTTCTCGTCGAACTCGGCCAGACGTTCGGAGACGTGCAGCTTCTTGGGCTTGCGCTCCGGCAGAGCCTCGCGCAGCTGGTGGCCCTCGGCCGCGGAGAAGCCCAGCAGTGCGCCGGCGGCCTCGGCCTCGGCGCGCCGGGCGGCGAACTGGCCGTCTCCCAGCCAGTGCGCCTGGCGGGTGTCCACAGCGAGGAAGCGATAGCCGCGCAGCAGGCAGGCGGCGTTGAGCTGGCTCACCGTGAAGTCGCGGCAGTCCAGGGAGAGGATCCGGTTCTCTGCCCCACGCAGGCTCACCGTCTGATCCAGGCCGCCGGTTCCGGCGCCCACGAACTCCACCTCGGCGCGGATGCAGGCCTGGGCGAGCAGCGCCCGGTGATCATCGGACAGTGCGGAGGTCAGCTCGTCCTCCGGGTGTTCGTGGCCCAGAGGCGTGCCCAAGCCCACGAAGGCCAGGGCGCAGGCGCATTCCAGTGCGGCCGAGGAGGAGAGCCCGCCGCCGACCGGGACGGTGGAGAGGATCAGCAGATCCGCGCCGAAGCCGTCCTCAGGGGTGAGATCTGTCACCAGGGCGGGGTCGGCGTCGTCGGTGATGTCCACCGCGTCGGTCCCCAAGCCTTGCAGCGCCCAGAGGACGCCCGAGACGTAGTGGGTCCAGGAGGGGGCGTCCGGCCCGGAGGCGATGACTCCGCTGTCCAGCTCGGGGTCCAGGGTGCGCATCTGCAGGATGCCGTCGGTGCGCGGGGCGGCCGCCACGTAGGTGCCGTGGGGCAGGGCCATCGGCAGGCAGCGGCCGCCGTGGAAGTCGATGTGCTCCCCGTTGAGGTTGGCGCGGCCGGGGGCGAACCAGGTTCCAGCGGCTTCGCGTCCGAAGGTGTTGAGGAACTGAGCCCCCAGGTCTTGGGTGATCTGTTCAGGGTCTCCGGCAGGGTGCCGGGCGGCGTCGAGTGTTCGCACGAGGCACCATTGTGCCACTGACTTCCATGTGATGTTCTAAGGGGTGGAAGGTCTCTTCCCCCATCGAATGAGAGGACACGAAGATGGCTGTCGAATCCGTGTACACCGCAGAAGCTCTCGCCACCGGCGGCGGCCGTGATGGCCAGGCCAAGACCAAGGACGGGGCACTGGACCTGACGCTCGCTCCGCCGAAGGAGATGGGCGGCTCCGGCGACGGTGTGAACCCCGAGCAGCTGTTCGCCACCGGCTGGTCGGCCTGCTTCCTGGGCGCCCTGAAGAAGGTCGCCGGCGACGACTACAACACCGACGACGCCGCCATCGGCGTGAAGGTCAGCATCGGCAAGGACACCGAGGACGACGGCTTCGGCCTGGCCGCTGAGATCGAGGTCGTGCTGCCCCACGAGGAGCAGGCACGCGCTGAGGAGCTCGCGGAGAAGGCCCACGCCTTCTGCCCCTACTCCAAGGCCACCCGCGGCAACATCGACGTGAAGGTCACCACCAGCCAGGACTGATCCCGGCTGTGCGGCGGGCCTATCGGCCCGCGGTGATCGAGAAAGGCCCTGCGGACTGCGATGCGGTCCGTGGGGCCTTTCTCGTGGCTGTTCTTCCGGGGACTGTGGCTCAGCCGCGCCGCAGGCGGTGGATCCAGGCGAGGGCGTCGTCGTCGGTGTGGCCCAGCGCGGCCATGGACGCCAGATAGTCCTTGGTCAGCTGCTCGGCGGCTTGGGCCGTCGGTTCCTGCAGCACGAAGGTGCCGCGGCGTCCCCGGCCTTTCACCGCACCGGCCGCCTCCAACTCTCGGTAGGCCCGAGCCACGGTGTTCGGGGCCAGACCGAGATCGCTGGCCAGGCGCCGCACCGGGGGCAGAGTCGTCCCTGGGCTCAGCTGCCCCTGCCGGATCTGAGCCATGAGCTGCTCCCGCAGCTGTTCATAGGGCGGGCGAGCGGCATGCGGGTCGATCCTCAGCATCATGCGGAATCCCGCCTGTGCCGCGGTTCCGCAGGGGGCGCACCGCCGTCGGAATCTGTTCCACGGGGCTCGGCAGCGCCGGACTCAACAGTGCCGGGCAGGGCAAGCTCTGAGGCTGCCGTAGCCGAGTCCCCAAGGCCGGCTTCCACGCCTCCGTCAGTGAAGTCGGTGCCTGCCCACAGCCTCCGGAGCACATGCCGGTGCGTCCCCCGACCGAACTCCTTCAGCAGCGGCACCAGGAAGATGCCGACCAGCAGCAGGGTGACCAAGAACATGCCTGAGCCCACGAGCAGCGTCTCGTCCATGGCATCCTCGCGCACCTCAGGGGCGGTGGCCACCAGCCCCACTGGGGTGACAGCCAGCAGGCAGGTCAGCCCGGACAGCGCGACGGGCAGGGCGTAGAGGTGGCGCAGCGCTTCGGAGCGGCAGCAGTCGTCCCAGGCCAGCTCGAGTTCGGAACCGGCATGTTGGGGCCGGCGGAGCACCGCGGCAGCTGTCAGCTCCACGGCGAACCAACAGAGGGCCAGCGTCGGCACGCTCACTCCGGCGGTCGTCATCCAGTCCCACCACAGGCCGGCCGCGGGGACCTCGAACGGCGCGTAGTTCAGTGCCGTCCAGGCCAGCAGCACGGCTGCGACGGCCAGCGGCGGTCCCACCCGGGCGGCCCACAGCAGCCCCTCGGGAACGTAGTCGGACTTCTCGGTGGCCTGCAGACGGGCCACACGGGGTCCGTCAGGCAGCCGGCCCTTGCGGCCGAGCAGGGTGGTCGCCGTCCCGCCGCAGGCCATGCCCAGCAGGGCGGCGAGCACTACCAGACCACCGTGCTGGTCAGCGAGCTCGGACAACAGAAGAACAGCAGCGCCGACCGCTAGGCCGAGCAGCCCACCGATCTGGGTGGTACGGGCTTGGGCACGCAGACGTCGACTCACCGGGCGGTGCAGCGCCGAGGGCAGGGGGAGTCCGGTCTTCTGCTCCGCAGGGCTGGGACTGCTCGCGGCGGAGAGGATGATGGCCAGGGCGATGAAGCTCCACAGGATGAAGCTCATGACACGTCCTTCCGTCGCGATACTGCTAACTATGTGTCAATACAGAATCCCCGACAAGAGCTCCGGGCTGGGAAGGAGAGTCAGCCCGTGCAGACGCCACAAGCGGTGTGGTCCGCTCCGGCTCCAGCGGCACCGTCATGCTGCTGGTCGCCGGTGAGCCTGCGTTGACCGAAAGGCGCAGCCGCGGGCCCTCGCCACCTGCGCGGGGCGAGAGTCCGGCGCCCAGCACGACGGCGGTTCCAAGCTCGGCCCGCTCGAGCGCCTCCGCGACCAGGTTCAGATACTCGGCCTCCACCGCCTCGACGTCCAATTCAGCCTCGGTCTGGGCCAGGGTGCCCAGCACATCCGCCGTGTGCCCGGCGCCGTGCTCGCGGCCCTCCAGGGTCAGGACGAAGCGGTGCTCCGGATGATGCTGTTGCAGCCGGTGCTGAGCGCGAAGCATCAGCGACGCCGCCGAGGTGCGCTGCAGGCGTCCGGCGCCAGCAGAATCCAGCAGACCTGCAGTGTTCTCCAGGCCAGCAGTCTTCTCCAGATCAGCCGGGACCATCAGATCGTTCAGCGGCACAGTGGGCTCAGTCGCCTCGTCAGGAAGGGGGCGGACCGGGGTCACCATCCAGTCGGCGTCGTCGTGTCGTCTGCGCCGGCGTCGGCCCAGGATCTGCTGGACCAGCCCGATGCCGAACCAGGACGCTGCGCTGACCAGCAGCAGTGCGGCCGTGGAGATCCAGGTGAAGGTCCAGAGCGTGTCTGCGACGTCCTCCTCTGCGGCGGCGGTGAAGTGCACCACGAGGAAGGCGCCGTCCTGATCGGTGAGGACCTTGCCCCAGCGGATCTCGCCGAAGCCGGGGGCTGCCTCCGCGCCGGAGGCGGCGTCGGCCTGCAGTAGGGAGTCGAAGGCGGGGCTCTCCTCGACGAACCGCTGACCCATGCCCTCCTGCGAGTTGTCCAGGAGGATGGTCTCGCCCCCGGAGACCGCCACCAGCACCGTGTGCTCCTCCGGAGCCCGGCGGGCCAGGAACTCGCGCATCAGGGCCTCCTCGGTGTCGAGCTGCTCACCTGATCCGGCCCGGAGGTCCTCGGAGCTCTGGCCGCCCTCCACCGAAGCGATGAACTCGTCCACTCCGTCCACGATGGCCTCATCAGCGCTGCGGTCGACCTGATTCAGCAGCACGGTCCGCACCGTCAGCAGCGTCAGCAGCAGCACGAGGGCGCCGTTCACCCCGATCAGGGCTACGAGCGTCATGCGGGTGCGAGCGTTCTGGGTCATCCTCATCCTCCTGGCCCCAGCATGCTGGGCTTCTGTGAGAGGCAGATGAGAGTGAGGGGCCAGCGGCGGCCGGAGTCCCTGGGCGAATCTGTTCACATTTGAAACGATGGGCCCATGAGCGCCGAAGCCAATCCCGTCAACGCCACTGAGCAGGTCTGCATCAACAGCTCGGACACGGTGCAGGAGCTCAGCTCCTCCAGCGGACTGCGCGACGGAGTGGTCGTGGGGGAGTCCGGCGTCGAAATGCTCGAGCCGCGCGAGGTGCCGTTGGGCGGGCCGCGTGCCATGCAGGTCCGACGGACGCTGCCTCAGCGGGCGCGCTCGCTGGTGGGGGCCTGGTGCTTTCTGGACTTCTACGGGCCCGATGACCTGACCGAGGCCCAGCCGATGCGCGTGCCGCGCCATCCCCACACCGGTCTGGCCACCGTCTCCTGGCTGTTCTGCGGACGGATCGACCATATGGACTCGGCCGGCAACTGGGCCACCGTCCGGCCCGGCGACGTGGTGCTGATGAACGCCGGCCGCGGCATCTCCCATTCGGAGTACTCGACGGCGGACACCAAGGTCCTCCACGGCGCTCAGCTCTGGTACGCGTTCCCGGATGAGCACCGGTTCGTGGAGCCATCACTGGATGCCCACCGGCCCGAACCCGTCCGCGGCGACGGCTGGGAGGCGAAGGTCTTTCTGGGTTCCCTGCTGGGGTACGACTCCCCGGTGAAGACCTACATCCCCCTCACCGGGGCTGAGCTGCGTCTGGAACCGGGAACGGTGCTGGAGATCGAGGTCCCCGAAGACCACGAGCACGCGCTGCTGCAGGTCACCGGGGCGGTGCGCTTCAACGGTGAGGACATCCCGGAGGACCACCTGGGCGTGGTGGAGACCGGCAGTTCGGTGCTGCGTGTGGAGGCCCGCGAGGAGCCGGTGCTGGCGCTGCTGATCGGCGGCGAACCGCTGGGCGAGCAGATCGTCATGTGGTGGAACTTCGTAGGCCGCTCCCATGAGGAGGTGGCCGCCTACCGCGCCGCCTATCAGGCGGAGATGGGCTTCGAGGCGCCGCAGGAGGATTCGCCGATGTTCGCACGGCTGGGACTCGACGGCGCCGCGGACGGTGCGGGAGCCGGCGTCGGGAGCTCCGGTGGGCGTGAGACTGCGGCCGAACCCAACGGCGACACTCGGGAGGTGGACGTGGAGGCCGGTGCGCTCGGCGAACCGATCCAGGGGGAGCTGCGCGATGTCCTGGGCGGGACGCGGTACGACGACGGCCGGCCCTTCCCGCAGTTCGGAGACTTCCCGGCCGGGCAGTCCGCTCCGCTGCCGGCGCCGCAGCTGCCGAACACCCGCATGAAGCCGCGAGGCTGACGAATCGCGTACCTGATTCTCGACGATGAGGTACGCGATCCCGGTATTCACACAGTTCAGGTACACGATTTCCCCGCGGCCAGGCCCGCTAGGGTGGGGCCATGGTGAGAATCGGCTACATCATCGGCAGCACGGCAGAGGGCTCCCTCAACCAGAAGCTGGCACGGCTCCTGGTGGATCAGGCACCGGAGCGGGCAGAGATGGTCCACATCCCCATCCGTCATCTGCCGCTGTATCACCGGGACATGGATGACGACTTCCCGCAGGTCATGGCCGACTATAAGGCCCAGGTCGCAGAGGTGGACGGACTGCTGCTGGTCAGCCCCGAGCACAACCAGAGCTTCCCCGCCGCGGTGAAGAACGCGCTGGACATCCTCACCCGCCCCCAGGGGAAGAACATCATCGGCGGCCTGCCGCTGGGGATCGCCGGGGCCTCACCCGGACGGTTCGGCACGATCAACGGCCAGTCCCAGCTGCGTCAGTTCCTCCCGCCTCTGGGCGTGAAGCTCATGGGCTCACCGGTGCTGGCGGTCCACGCCGCCAAAGAGACCTTCACCGACGACGGCGCCGATGAGCAGACCACCCGGCGCGCGGCCTCCTATATGGAGGCCTTCACCGAGTTCGTCGCTGGGCACCGCTGAGGGCCGGGAAGGCGCAGCCTCAGATTCTGCCGAACTCTGCTGAGTCCACGGTCCAGGCGCGAGCCTGGTCACTGATGGTGATGCCCAGTCCGGGCCGGTCCGGAATCAGCATGCGCCCGTCCTTGGTCTCCAGGCGCATGAACTGTGTGATTCCGCCGACCCGAGGTGCATCGGGCTGAATGATGTCGCAGGCCCCGCCGTCGATCAGCCGTTCGTGCTCTGCCACGGAGGCGAGCATCTCACCGGTGGCGATCGGTGTGTCCAGGGTTCGGGTCAGACGTGCGTGGCCTTCGACGTCGTAGGCATCCAGGGGCTCCTCGATCCAGACCAGGTCGAACTCCTCCAGGCGGCGCCCCATGCGCAGCGCAGTGCTGTGGTCCCACTGCTGGTTCGCGTCGACCATGAGCGGGACGTCGTCGCCGATGTGCTCACGCACTCCACGCACGCGCCTGATGTCCTCGGCGCTGTCCGGCAGGCCCACTTTGATCTTGATGCCGCCGATGCCCTCTTCCACAGAGCGGCTCGCGCGATCTCTGACCTCATCCAGGGAGGCGTTCAGGAAGCCGCCCGAGGTGTTGTACGTCCGCACCGAGTCACGGTGGGCGCCCAGCAGCTTGGCCAGGGGAAGATCGGCTCGTTTGGCCTTGAGGTCGTAGAGCGCGATGTCGACGGCGGCCAGCGCCTGAGTGGCCAGACCGGAGCGTCCCACGGAGGCCCCTGCCCACTGCAGCTTGGTGATCAGCCGACCGATGTCATTGGGGTCCTCCCCGATGAGTCCTTCGGCCACTTCCTTGGCATGGGCGAACTGAGCGGGTCCGCCGGCGCGCTTGGAGTAGCTGAACCCGATCCCCTCAAGGCCTTGTTCGGTGCTGATCTCGGCGAAGAGGAAGGCGACTTCCGTCATCGGCTTCTGACGGCCGGTGAAGACCTTGGCATCTGAGATGGCCGTCTTCAGCGGGAGGGTCACGGAGGACAGTTTGACGCCTCGGATGGAGTCAGCGGACATGGGTCTCCTCAGGGGCAGAGCGGATCGATGTGAGATGGATCATGGTCTGGTGACCTGAGGTTAGACCCGGGCTCGATGCCTGTCTAGGACAAAATGAGGATCGCTCGATACCGCTGGGGAATCAGCTCGGCCCCAGTCCGTCTGCGCGGAGGTGCTCGAGCAGGCGTTCTACGACCGGGTTGGTGTTCTCCGGCGACCAGAGGGCGTGAAGCTCGATGCGGGAGTCCTCGCCATGGTCCAAGGGCAGGTACTTCACCGAAGGCGTCGCGATCTGCTGGGTGGACTCCGGCACGAACGCCAGGCCTCGCCCGGCTCCCACCAGTGCCAGGATCGTGAGCACCTGAGAGGTGCGATGCACGATCTGATCATCATCGATGGGCAGCTGCTGATGGTGCCCGACCTGCTGGGCTACTGGCTGACCGGGCAGCGCTGCGCCGAGAGCACCCGATGACCCTGGTGGGCTCCCATGACACCGCCTCCGCCGTGGTGGGGACCCCGCTGTCGGGGCCGGACGCCGCCTACATCTCCTGCGGCACCTGGGGACTGGTCGGCCTGGAGCTGGAGGCGCCGGTGGTCACCGAGGACTCCCGGCAGGCCAACTTCACCAACGAGGGCGGGGTGGACGGCACCACTCGTTTCCTGACCAACGTCATGGGCACCTGGCTGCTCTCCGAGACGCTGCGCACCTGGGCACGGGAGGACGCCGCCGCAGCGGGGCAGGAACCCAGTCTCACGGCCCTGCTGGAGGCCGCAGCCGAGGTGCCGGCCGAAGCCGTCGTCTTCGACGTCCAGGACGAACGGTTCGTCGCCCCCGGTGATATGCCGGCGCGGATCGCCGCACTGTGCACGGAGCAGGACCTGCCGGTGCCGGGCACTCGTGCCGAACTGGTGTGCAGCATCGTCGAATCCATCGCGGCCGGCTTCGCCCGCGCGCTGGATGATGCGGCGCGGCTCTCCGGGCGGAGTCCCGGTGCTGTGCATATGGTCGGGGGAGGATCGCAGAACGCGCTGCTGTGCCAGGCGACCGCGGACCGCTCCGGGCTGACCGTGGTGGCCGGCCCGGTGGAGGCGACCGTCCTGGGCAACCTGCTGATCCAAGCCCGCTCCGCAGGGACGCTGAGCGGCGGACTGCCCGACCTGCGGGAGCTGATCTCCCGCACGCAGCGGCTGAGAACCTATAGGCCTGCCCCGGCAGCAGGCCGTGGCTGAGAGGAAAGCACGATGACAGAACCCAAGAACCGGAACCGGATCCAGCGCCAGGTGCCCAAGCCCCGTGACCTCGCGCCGCTGATGAAGTTCAAGGCGATCGATCTCAACGCGTCCCGGCGGCGGCTCAACGCGGCCCTGACCATCGAAGATCTGCGGAAGGTGGCCAAGCGCCGCACTCCCAAGGCTGCCTTCGACTACACCGACGGCGCCGCTGAGGGTGAGCTCTCCCTGGCCCGGGCTCGCCGGGCGTTCGAGGATGTGGAGTTTCACCCCTCGATCCTGCGTGACGTCTCCGCAGTGGACACCTCCACGGAGATCTTCGGCGGGTCCTCAACACTGCCCTTCGGCATCGCGCCCACCGGGTTCACCCGTCTGATGCAGACCGAGGGCGAGGCCGCCGGAGCCGGTGCGGCCGGGGCGGCAGGCATCCCCTTCACCCTCTCCACGCTGGGCACCACCAGCATCGAGGACGTCAAAGCCGCCAACCCGCAGGGCCGCAACTGGTTCCAGCTCTACGTGATGAAGGACCGGGAGGTCTCCTACGAGCTCACCCGCAGAGCCGACGACGCCGGCTTCGACACCCTCTTCTTCACTGTGGACACTCCGGTGGCCGGGGCCCGCCTGCGCGACACCCGCAACGGCTTCTCCATTCCGCCGCAGCTGAGCGTGAACACCATCCTCAACGCCGTGCCGCGCCCCTGGTGGTGGATCGACTTCCTGACCACCCCGCCGCTGGAGTTCGCCTCACTGACCTCGACCGGCGGCACCGTCGGCGAGCTGATCGACAAAGCCTTCGACCCCTCCATCAGCTTCGAGGACCTGAAGATCATCCGGGACCTGTTCAGCGGCCGGATCGTGGTCAAGGGCGTCCAGACGGTCGAGGACGCGAAGAAGCTGGCCGAGCTCGGGGTGGACGGCGTCGTGCTCTCCAACCACGGCGGCCGTCAGCTGGACCGGGCGCCGGTGCCCTTCCATCTGCTGCCGGAGGTGGTGCGCGAGGTCGGGCAGGACCTGGACGTCACGTTGGACACCGGGATCATGAACGGCGCCGACATCGTCGCCTCGCTGGCGATGGGCGCGAAGTTCACCTTCATCGGCCGGGCCTATCTCTATGGGCTCATGGCCGGCGGTCGCCCCGGTGTGGACCGGGCGATCGAGATCCTGCGGGACCAGATCGTGCGGACGATGAAGCTTCTGGAGGTCTCCGAGGTCGCCGAGCTGGAGCCCAAGCACGTCACTCAGCTGGAGCGTTTCCACCGCCGAGGCTGAGCGGGAGTCGTCGCGGATCCGCTTCTGCCGCGGCTGCACTCTCGCTGCGCTCAGC
The DNA here is from genome assembly GCF_017876395.1 of Nesterenkonia lacusekhoensis. Taxonomy (NCBI): domain Bacteria; kingdom Bacillati; phylum Actinomycetota; class Actinomycetes; order Micrococcales; family Micrococcaceae; genus Nesterenkonia; species Nesterenkonia lacusekhoensis. The sequence goes on from NZ_JAGINX010000001.1 coordinate 2,536,466, forward strand.
GCTCCTGGGCTCGGTCCTGCTGTGCCCAGTCTTGCTCAGCTCAGTTCTCGTGACTTTCTGCATGGGCCGAGAGCACCCGCCTGCTGGCGGTGGCCATATGGGCTGCCATCGCCTCGGCGGCCCCCTGAGGGTCCCGTGCGGTGATGGCGTCCAGCACGGCGGTGTGCTCGTCGCGGGCTCGGCAGGCGTGATCGGGGGAGTGGACGCTGCGGTCCACCCACACGCGCAGCAGCGCTCGGACGCTCTGCAGCACCACGGCCAGCGCCGTGTTCTGTGAGGCTGCCGCAATGCCCTGATGGAAGTGCGCGTCCGCCTCGACGAAGGCCTGGGGGCGCTGATCGGCCAACCGGGCTTCGCTCTGCTGCTGACCGTGGCCCTGGCGATCTACGTGCTGGGTGTGCGCAACGGCTGGAGGATGGAGGAGCTCGGCGGCCTCATGGACGCCTCCCTGGCTCCTGCCGCCATCGTGGTCTTCGTGACGGGTGCCGGAGGCGTCTTCGCCCGCATCCTCACCGACACCGGCATCGGGGAGACGATCTCTGCCCTGATGCTGGACACCGGTGTGCCGATCCTGCTGCTGGCCTTCCTGCTGGCGAGCGTCTTCAAGGTCGCGCAGGGGTCCGGCACGGTGGCCACGCTTGCCGCTGCGGGCCTGGTGCAGTCCACGGTCACCGCCGGTGACTACACCTCCCTGCAGGTGGCGCTGATCGTCCTGGCGATCGGCTGCGGCTCCACCGCGCTGTCCCACGTCAATGACTCCGGCTTCTGGGTGGCCAATAAGTTCATGGGCCTCTCCGTCGCCGACGGGCTGCGGACCTGGACGGTATTGACCACGATCCTGGGATGGGCTGGAATGCTGATCATCAGTGCGCTGTGGATGGTGATCTCGTGAGAGAGGGGCGAGCAGTGAAGGACACTCCGGCTCAGGACGGGTCCGCACCGTCTGTGACGCTGCCTCTGCGGGGCCAGCGGGTGCTCGTCACCGGCTCACCGGCGCCGGCTCCGGCATCGGCGAGGCCACCGCGCGGATGGCCGCGGAGCAGGGCGTCGCCGTCGCCGCGGCAGACATCGACCACGCAGCAGTCGGCAGAGTCGCCGAGGAGATCAGGTCACGCGGAGGATCCGCGACGGCGCTGACGGCCGATGTCTCCCAGGAGGATCAGGTGCAGCGGCTGTTCACCGAGGCCGCGGCGGAGCTCGGTCCGATCACCGGCGTGGTCAACAACGCAGGGGTCATCGTCACCAAACCCCTGGTGGAGACCACGCAGGAGGAGTGGGACCGCTGCCTGGACGTCAACGCCCGGGGTGTCTTCTTCGGCTGCAAGCACGCGGTGCTGCATTTTCGCGAGCACGGGATCCAGGGGTCGATCGTCAACACCGGGTCCATCTCTGCGCTCACCGGCCAGCACCGCCAGGCGGCCTATGCGGCGTCGAAGGGCGCGGTGGTCCAGCTGGCCCGCCAGATCGCAGTGGAGCACGCGGCCGAAGGGATCCGGTGCAACTCGGTGGGTCCCGGCTCCGTGCACTCCGCGGTCCTCGACTCCTTCCTCAGCGGACAGGACGACCCTGCCGCCGCGGAGAGGAAGCTGGCACAGACCCACCCCATGCAGCGGGTCGGACGGGCCGAGGAGATCGCCGCGGCGAACTGCTTCCTGCTCTCCTCCGCGGCATCCTTCATCACCGGTTCCAACCTCCAAGCCGACGGCGGGTACACCGCCGCATAACCCGCAGCCCATGTGACCGCCGCACCGCACACCGCCCGACGAGAGGAGAGGCCCGTGCAGCCCCTGCCCGCAGAACTGATGGCACCCGACGCCCAGCTCACCCAGGTGGCCACCGGGGCCACGTGGTCCGAAGGGCCCTGCTGGATCCCCGACGCCGGCGTGCTGCGCTGCTCCGACATCCACGGCGACCGCATCCTGCAGTACACCCCCTCCTCAGATGACCCGCGGCGCGGAGAGGTGACCGAACACCGCACCGGTGTGGAGTTCACCAACGGGCGCACCTGGCATCCGGAGGGCTATGCGGTGCAGTGCTCCCACGGGCTGCGCCGTGTGGAGGCGGAGCGCGACGGCGTCGTGGAGCCGTTGGTCGACTCGTGGAACGGAGTGCGGCTGAACTCGCCCAATGATGTGGTGGTCGACGGCGACGGCTCCGTCTGGTTCACCGATCCGCACTATGGGCTCACCTCGCCGGGGGAGGGGTATCCGGGCGAGATGGAGTACGGCGCCTGCTATGTCTTCCGCTGGGAGCCGGCGTCGGGACGTCTGGATCCGGTGGTGACCGATATGGAGGAGCCCAACGGGCTGGCCTTCTCCGCAGACGGCGCCACGCTGTACGTGGCCGACTCCTCGGCAGTGCGCAAGCCTGAGGGCGTGGGCAACCGGCATGTGCGGGCCTATCGCGTGGAACGCGCTGATGATGCTGACGGCGTGGGTCCTGAAGGTGCAGGCCCTGCCGTGCGCTGCACCGAGGGCCGGACCCTCTTCGAGATCCCCGCAGGCGTCCCGGACGGGCTGCGCGTGGACGAGTCAGGACGAATCTGGTGCTCAGCGGCTGACGGAGTTCACGTCTATACTCCTGAGGGCGAGCACCTGGGGCATCTGCCGGTACCGGAGGTGGTGGCGAACCTCTGCTTCGGCGGAGAGGATGGCAGGGACCTGTTCATCACAGCGACCACCAGCATCTACCATCTGCCGGTCACCGTGCGTGATGCCGCCTGGACGAGGATCTCCGCCTAGGTCCCGCGGGCGGACTTCCTCAGATATAGTGCTGTGCATCACATATCTGTCTGATCATAGGTTGAATATAAGAGGAGCATCATCATGACCGGTCCGATCATCGTCGGCGTCGACGGCAGCCCCACCGCACGCAAGGCCGCAGAGACTGCCAAGGATCTCGCCGCGAAGCTCGGAGTGTCCCTGCACGTGGTCTCCGCGCACACCGAGCACAAGATCACCCACACCAACTCCGGCTCCGACCAGTGGGAGATCTCCAGTGCGGACAACGCCCTCTACATCGCCGAAGAGGTGGTGAAGAAGCTGCGCACCCCGGGTCAGAACATCGTGCCCGCCTCCGCCCACGGCAAGCCTGCAGAGGCGCTGATGAGCTACGCGGACAAGGTCGGGGCCCACCTGATCGTCGTCGGCAACCAGCGTATGCGCGGTGTCACCCGTGTTCTGGGCAGCGTGGCCAACTCGGTCTCGCACAACGCCACCTGCGACGTCTACATCGCCAACACCTACGAAGACTGAGCCTCAGGTGCCGGCGGAGGGCAATCAATCCGCCGGCACCCCTGCAGGTTCGGCAATTCCATGGAAGAATCCCGGGCATGTCCCACATTCCAGATTCTTCTGTGCCCGACGGCGACGGCCTGACGCCCAGCGCTGAGGAGCCCTCGGCGGGTGAGAAGAACCGGCGCCACGGCATCTTCCAGCGCTTCCTCGACGGCGTCGAGCTGGTCGGCAATAAGCGGCTCTTCGCAGATGAGGGTGTAGAGACAGGTCCCAGTGGTCTGGGCGTGGCGGTGTCCGGATAGAGGTCGAGGCCTTCCGACGATGGGAGTTACCACACAGCCCATCCGAAAGACCTCGACGTGCCCCAGCCTACGTTCACCGCCCCGGATCTCGACACCTTCTGCATGGTCGACGCGCTCGGCCTGACCGTCACCGGCCAGCACCTCGAACCTGAGAGAGCAGTGCTTCAGTGCCGAGTCCGTGAGGATGATCCCTGGTGCCGCTCCTGCGGCGGCGAAGGCATCCCGAAGGGCACGGTGCTGCGGAAATTGGCCCACGTCCCCTTGGGGTGGCGGCCCACCCAGCTCTGGATCCGAGTTCGCCGGTATCGGTGCCCAGACTGCCTGCGGGTCTGGCGCCAGGACACCACCGATGCCGCGGCCCCGCGGGCGAAGCTCTCCAGGCACGCGGTGCTCTGGGCGCTGAAGTCCGTGGTCATCGACAGGATGTCGATCGCTCGCCTCGCCGCCGGGCTGGACTGCTCATGGCACACCGTCAACGATGCCGTCCTCGCAGCGGGCCGGCAGCTACTCCTCGAGGATCCTCGCCGGTTCGATGGGGTCGCGGTGATCGGGGTCGATGAGCACTGCTGGCGCCACACCGGCCACGGATCCCACTACGTGACCGTGATCATCGATCTGACCCCGGTCCGAGAACGTCGAGGCCCGGCCCGGCTGTTGGACATGGTCGAAGGACGCTCCAAGGCCGTGTTCGCCACCTGGCTCGGGACCCAGAGCGAGGACTTCCGCGCCGGGGTCGAGGTGGTCGCCATGGACGGGTTCTCCGGGTTCAAGACTGCCGCAGCAGAAGAGCTGCCCGAGGCCACCGCAGTGATGGACCCATTTCATGTCGTCGCGCTGGCCGGCGACGCGTTGGACCAGGCCCGGCAGCGCATCCAGCGTGAGACCACCGGCCACCGGGGGCGATCGGGTGATCCGCTCTACGGGGCGCGGAAGACGCTGCGCACCGGGGTCGATCTGCTCACTCCGGGCCAGGGGTCCAAGCTCGATCGAGTCTTCGGTTCTGATGAGCATGTCGAACTCGAGGCCACCTGGAGTGTGTATCAGAAGGTCGTCGCCGTCTACCGGCACCCGAAGACGAGCACCGGCAAGCAGTTACTCATCGAAGTCATCGATGCCCTGCGCCGCGGGGTGCCCAAGCGGTTGCCGGAGCTGATCAGCCTGGGCCGGACCCTGAAGCACCGAGCAGTGGACATCCTGGCCTACTTCGACCGGCCCGGCACCTCGAACGGACCCACTGAGGCGATCAACGGCCGGCTCGAGCATCTACGTGGGACCGCTCTGGGCTTCCGGAATCTGGCCAACTACGTCACCCGAGCGCTGCTGGACACTGGAGGATTCAGGCCCTTGCTACACCCTCATCTGCGATGAGCCTGCTAAGTGGCGCTCGTGAGGGCCGTATGACGATCGGCCTCCGGGGGCGCCTGCTATTCCGGCTATTCACCGTTGAGCGTGGAGTCCCTGTTGGTGGGGGATCCTGCGGCGTCGGCGTGTCTGCCTGATGCTGGTGCCTAGGATACGGGATTGATAGTTCTTCTGGTTGCGGAATCCGCGGCCGGTGCGTTTGATGTGCTTGATCCCGGTATTTGCGGCTTCAGTACGTGCGTTGGTGACTTGGGTGCGGATGAAGACTTTGATCTCGGTCCACCAGTTCGCGACGGTGGCGGCGAGCTTATCCGTCTCGGCCATGTCAGCGGCTGCCACGGCCATCTCGAAGTCGATCCGGGTGTTCTGGGCCGCTGGGATGTCCTTGGCGGCCAGCATTGCCCGCAGGCGCTCTTTGACTGCCCAGGCGGCAGCGACCTCCTCGAAGTCGGCATCCTCGAGGACTTCTTCTAGCCGGTACAGCCCGGCCTCGGTGAGTCGGTCCCCGGCTCTTAGCAGCAGCATCCGGTGGGCCCACACTGAATCGTCTTTGCGGCCCCGCCGACCCAAGACCTCGCGGGTGACTCGTTGGCGGACCTCGGTGAGCATCTGGTTACCCAGGCGCACTACGTGCCAGTGATCAACTGAAATCTCCACCGCCGGCAGCACCTGGCGCACCGCGTTGCGGAACGCGGAAGCGGGGTCGATCGCCACGACCTCCAGCTGGTCCAGCCAGGCTTGGGAGCGTTGGTTCAGCCAGCGGGTGATGTTCGCACTGGAGCGGCCATCGACGACGCCGAGGATGTGGCCGGTGTCGGCGTTGACGAAGGTCGACATCCACGGTTCAACCCGGCACCACTGAGCAGTCTCGGGGTGCTTGAACCACTTCGCTCGAGCGAAGCGGTGCTCATCGATCCCCAGCGCCCGCACCGGCACCAGATCAGGATCAGGGATAGTGAGCGTATCGGCTACTACTGCGGCGTTGATCGTTGCCCAGCCCAGCCGGTGACGGGCACAAGCCCGCCAGATCGGCATCCCCTCATCCAGCACCGCCTCGACAGCGGCGGCCTTCAACCGGGCGGTGCACCGGGCACGGAAGGGCAGCTGGCTGGTGACCTGGGTGAAGGTCCGCCGAGCACAGGCAACCTCGGTGCACAGGAACCGAGGCTTGATGACTATCAGCTCGATGTTCTTGCCGCCGACCCCGAGGTCCTTGACCCGCTGGCGGGTGCGCTGATGCACCCGGGAGGAGATCGCCCCACAGTCTGGGCAGGCCGCCTCGACGCTGTTGGCGACGGCGATGACCCGGCGGCCACCCATCGGCAGATCACACGCTGTGACCACCTGGTAGCCGGGCAGGTTGAACACCACCGAGTCCGGATCCCGAAAGAGCTCGGCAGTGCTGCTGGCAGTGGGCAGGGACAGGTCAGGGCCCGTAGGCTGGAACATAGCTCGCGTCCTTCGTGTAGACGATGTGATTCCTCGCAGAACCCATCATCCAACAAGGGCGCGAGCCCCTTGACCCACGACACCTCCACGCTTAACCGCGAATGGCCGCTATTCCCGTCTGCCGTTCAGCGCTTGACCGTAACCCTCAGCGAGGGCGTCAGGCTACGACCAGCACTTGAGGACAGCGGAAGAGGACCCCCGCTGGTGGCGGGGGTCCTCTTCGTGGTCCCGGTGACGGTGACCGGGGTTTTGGATTTCTGGAGTGTCAGCCTTGAACTCTGTCGTCTTGGCAGCAGCGTCCGTCTTCCCGTTGGGATGCCTCAGCGTTGTCGTTCTGCTGGGTGTCGTCTTCGTCGGTGGGGACGATTTCGACGGTGCAGCAGTCCGACTGCTCCTTGCTCGAACGTCCGGTGAGCAGGTCTTTCAATCCCATGGTGGTTCCTTTCCTTCAGGGGTGTGCTGGGACGGTTCTGGGTTGGGTCAAGCGGTGATCGAGATGATGTAACCACCACCGATCGCCACGGCCAGGATGGTGATGACGAACGTGGCCAGGAGTCGTGGTTTGAAGATCGCCGCAAGCATCGACACCTCCGGCGGGGAGGCCCCGGCCCCGCCGATCATCAGGGCGAAGATGGGGCCGACGGCCACACCGGCGGACTGTAGGGCGAGGCCGACCGGGAGCATGGTTTCCAGCCGGATGTAGAGCGGGATGCCGATGACCGCCGCCAGGGGCACGGCCCACCAGATGTTGGCCCCGGCGAACGCGGTGAGCTGGTCCGCGGGGACGAAGCTATAGATGCTTGCCCCGATCGCCACGCCGACGAGCATCGGGATGAGCAAGGGTCGCAGATCGGTCCAGGCTTGCCGCAGCGCTCCGGGCATCTCACTGCGAAGACCGTTCCATGGCTCAGGCGTCCCCTCTCCCTGTACGCGCACGCGCTTGAGGCTCTTTTCCATGCCCAACGCGCCCCAGGCCCACGGGGCGATCAACGACACGGCAAGCGTGAAGATCGTGTAGGTGATCGCAGTCTGCCACCCGAAGATGATGCCGACGCCACCGACGATGATCGGGTTGAGCAAGGGCGAGGAGATGAGGTACGTCATCGCCGTTTGGAAAGCGACTCCGGCGTTGAGCATCCCGACCAGCATGGGCAGTGTCGAGCAGGAGCAGAACGGCGTCACCGCCCCCAGGACCAGACCCTTAAGGGGGCTGGGGACGCGGCCGTTGCTCATCCAGTCCCGCATCTTCTCCGGCCCGAATCGCCGATTGACCAATGCGATGGTGGTGGACACGACGAGGAACAGCGCCAGCAGTTCGCCCAGGATGAGGGCGAAGGTTCCGAGCGTGTCAGTCAGCATCGATCGTCGCCGTACCCGCCGGGATCGCAGCTTCGGTGCAGCAGGCCTGCTGTCCTGCCGGAGTCAGGGTGGCCAGGTGGGCCAGCCACTGGACCGGGGTAGCCAGTTGCTCGCAGCAGATCGAGATCAGGTTCGAGCGACCCTGCGCAGTGGAGGTGACCAGACCGGCCTTGCGCAGAACGGCAACGTGGTGACTGACCAGCGCCTGGCTCAGCCCAGTGGCCTCTTGCAGTTGCACGTTCGTCTTCTCCCCATCGGTCAGGGACAAAACGATCGTCAAGCGGTTCTCATCGGCCAGCGCCGCCAGGGTCGGCACCAGATAGGCGGCTTGCTCTCTGGCCGTGAGGTCCGAAGCCACGGCGAGGAGTTGGATCGTTGAGGTCATGCCTACACACTAACAAGTCATCGCTTGTGTCACAAATGGTCGTCATTGTGTCGCCACTACTGCTCCGCGGCGCTGGAGACCCGGAGGTGTTCGGGAGCGTACGGTCGCCATCGCGGTGTGGTCGACTTCGCACAAGGCGGCCGGAATGAACACGGTCCAGTCCCCTGGCTCTGCGGAGAAAAACGGCTCATCGCAGATGAGGGTGTAGCAGGGGCCTGAATCCTCCAGTGTCCAGCAGCGCTCGGGTGATGTAGTTGCCCAAGTTCCGGAACCCCAGCGCGGTCCCACGCAGGTGTTCGAGCCGGCCGTTGATCGCCTCAGTGGGTCCGTTCGAGGTGCCGGGCCGGTCGAAGTAGGCCAGGATGTCCACTGCTCGGTGCTTCAGGGTCCGGCCCAGGCTGATCAGCTCCGGCAACCGCTTGGGCACCCCGCGGCGCAGGGCATCGATGACTTCGATGAGTAACTGCTTGCCGGTGCTCGTCTTCGGGTGCCGGTAGACGGCGACGATCTTCTGGTAGATCGCCCAGGTCGCTTCGACCTCGACATGCTCATCAGAGGGGAACACGCGGGTGAGCTTCCTATCCTGGGATTCGCTGAACAGATCAGCTCCTGTGCGCAGCGTCCTGCGGGCACCATAGAGCGGATCCCCAGAACGACCCCGGTGCCCAGTGGTCTGACGTTGAACCCGCTGCCTGGTCCTCTCCAACGCATCCCCGGGACAGTTCACACCGCCACGCCGTCGTTCTTCGCCCCGGCCGCTACACCCTCAAACGCGAAGAGCCCAATAAGCTGCCCCACCCCGTCTCGCTCTTCGCTCTGCTGGCCCTGGCGGTCGTCGTGCTCTCCTGGGCGTTCTCCCAGGCCGGTCTGACCGTACAGGACCCGCTCGAAGGGGAAGAGGTCGAGGTCTTCAACCTCCTCTCCTCCGGCGGCATCGAATGGATGTTCACCTCCGCGGTGGACAACTTCATCAACTTCGCGCCGCTGGGCGTGGTCCTGGCGACCATGATCGGCATCGGCATGGCCGAGCAGACCGGTCTGATCGGAACGCTGCTGCGCAGCTTCATCCTGTCGATCCCCAAGTTCCTGGTGACCTTCGGCATCGTCTTCGCCGGCATCATGTCCTCGGTGGCCTCCGACGCCGGCTACGTGGTGCTGCCGCCGCTGGCCGCGATCCTCTTCATGGCGCTCGGACGTCACCCGCTGGCCGGCATCGCCGCGGCCTTCGCCGGCGTCTCGGCGGGCTTCAGCGCGAACCTGCTGCTCTCCGGCACTGACGTCATGCTCGGTGAGCTGACCATCGAGGCCGCCAGCACCATCGATCCCGCCTACGCGGATCAGATGAACCTGGCCATGAACTACTGGTTCATCATCGTCTCCACCGCCGTGCTGGTCATCACCGGCACCCTGGTCAGCCAGTTCCTCGTGGAGCCTCGCCTGGGCACCTGGAAGGGCGAAGGCGTCCTGAAGGGCCAGAACTCCGAGGACCTGACCATCACCTCGGTGGAGAAGCGCGGTCTGATCTGGGCAGGCGTCTCCCTGCTGGTCACTCTGGGCCTGATGATGCTGCTGATCGTTCCGGAGAACGCCCCGCTGCGCGGTGAGGACGGTGCGGTGGTCCAGTCGCCGTTCATGAGCTCGCTGGTCGTGGTGATCATCGTGGCCTTCTTCGTCCCCGGCCTGGTCTACGGCATCGTCACCAAGGTGGTCCGCAACGACACCGACGTGGTCGACCACCTCTCCCGGACGCTGGCCGGTATGGCCATGTTCCTGGTGCTCGCCTTCACCGCCGGGCAGTTCATCGCCTTCTTCGACCAGTCCAACCTGGGGCTGATCCTCTCGGTGATCGGCGCCGACTGGTTGGAGTCGATCAACATGACCGGCGTGCCGCTGGTCCTGCTGTTCATCGTCTTCGTGGGTGTGGTGAACCTCTTCGTCGGCTCGGCCTCGGCCAAGTGGGCCATGCTCGCGCCGATCATGGTGCCGATCATGATGCAGCTGGGCATCTCTCCCGAGTTCACTCAGGCGGCCTACCGTGTGGCGGACTCCAGCACGAACATCCTCTCGCCGCTGATGACCTACTTCGCCCTGATCATCGCGGTGGCGCAGAAGTATGACAAGCGCATCGGCATCGGCTCGCTGATCTCGGTGATGCTGCCCTACTCGCTGGCCTTCATGGCGGTCTGGACCCTGATGACGATGGGCTGGATGGGCCTGGACCTGCCGCTGGGGCCGAACGCGCCGGTCTTCTACGACTGAGGTCAGCGGGGCCTGAGCACGATCACCCCGGGTTCCTCCTGAGATCTGGCCTTCTCGGCCGATTCTCGGGATGAGCCCGGGGTGATCTGTGTCCAGTAGGGCGCTCAGCCCTTGCGGCGGCGGATCTCCTCCACCATCTGCGGGATGACCTCGAAGAGGTCGCCCACCACGCCGAAGTCGGCGATCTCGAAGACCGGAGCGTCCTCGTCCTTGTTGATCGCCACGATCGTCTGGGCGGTCTGCATGCCCGAGCGCTGCTGCACCGCTCCGGAGATGCCCGCCGAGATGTAGAGCTGCGGGGAGACGGTCACACCGGTCTGACCCACCTGCGCGGCATGGTCGATCCAGCCGGCGTCGGTGGCCGCGCGGGAGGCGCCGATGGCGGCTCCCAGCTCATCGGCCAGCTCCTCCAGCGGTCCGAAGTCGCCCTCGACGCCGCGTCCGCCGGCCACGACCACGCGGGCCTCGGTCAGGGCGGGACGCTCGGACTTCTCCAGCTCGGTGCGCTCCAGGATCTCGATCTGGCCCTCGGCGGCCGCCCCGTTGCCGAGGCCGGCGCTGACCGGAAGCGCGGTGACCTCCGGATCGGCGCCAGGGCTCAGCGCGGCGGCCACCTGGTCGGCGTCGATGCTGTTGGGGCGCAGGGTGACCAGCAGCGGCCGGTCCGCCGCGGCGTCGCTCAGAGCAGCTGTGGTGGTGTAGGTGCCCGCCAGCACGGGCTTGGTCACGACCGTCTGATCGGCCGAGGACTCCACGCCGATGCCGCCGGTGATCAGCCCGGTGTCCAGCCGCACCGCCAGGCGCGCCAGCGCATCAGTGGTCTCAGGGATATCGGCGCCCAGCACGACGCCGGCCCCGCTCTCCTGGACCGCGGTCTCCAGCAGGTCGACCAGGGCGGGGTCGGGCGCGGAGATCTCGCCGTCGCCGGTGTAGACGGTGGCGACCTCAGCGAAGCCCAGTGCCTGGGCGGCGGTCTCACCGGGGGCGCCGGTCACCACGGCGACCTCGCCGAGGCCGCGGGCTGCGGCCAGCAGCTCCTGCTGTCCGGCGGACAGGGCGCCGTCGGCGGCCAGGGAATCGAAGAACACGAGGGCAGTGGTCACAGCACACGCTCCTTTGCGAGGAACTCCACGATCTTCACGCCGGCATCGCCATCATCGGTGATGATCTCACCGGCGGTGCGCGGTGGGCGGGCCTCGGCCGAGAGGACCTGAAGCTTCGTCTCGGCCGCGGAGGGCTCACCGGCCACATCGGCCAGCTGCCAGGTGGTCAGCGGCTTCTTCTTCGCGGCCATGATGGCCTTGAAGTTGGGGTAGCGGGGGTCGTTGGCCTGATCGGTCACCGAGACCACTGCGGGCAGGGCTGCGGCGAGTCTCTGCTGTTCGGCGTGCCCGGAGCCGGTGGAGACGCGGGTGGCGGTCAGCGGGCCCTCCTCCAGGGAGAGTGCGGTGACCTGGGTGATCAGATGGGCGCCCAGACGCTCGGCGAGCTGGGCCGGGACTGCGCCGGACTCGCCGTCCTCGGAGGACATGCCGGTCAGCACCAGGGTCTGCGCGTCGCCGTCGAGCTCTGATGCGGCGAGGATCTGGTCCACCGCCGCCTTCAGCGCGGCCGAGGTGACGGAGACATCGGCGCCGGTCAGCGCCTCATCCGAGAGGTGGAAGGCGTCGTCGGCGCCGATCTGCAGGGCCTTCTTCGCCGCGGCGGAGGCGCCCTCGGGGCCGACGGTCAGAGCGGAGACCCGGACCTCGGCCTCTGCGGCCTCTTTGAGCTGCAGCGCAGCTTCGAGCGGGTACTCGTCGAGCTCGCCGAGGATTCCCTCGCTGCGGTCGATGCGCCGCTGCTCGGTGAACCGGCGCTCGAGCTGAGCATCGGGGACCCATTTGACCGGGACGATGATGTGCACTTCAGCCGCATGGGGCATGTGACGGACCGCCTCACTCTCGACGTGATGGTTCGAGTATGGAAACGTCTCCTATGTTCCCACGAATAGGAGCTGCGATGTCTGAGTCCGTCATACCCCGTCCGTCCGGCGCGCAGCAGGGGAGGCGATTCTCCCTGGGGCCGGCGCTGCTCTTCTGCCCCGGAAGCCGCCCGGACCGCTTCTCCAAAGCGGCTGAGCGCTCCGATGCCGTCATCGTGGACCTGGAGGACGCCGTGGTCCCGGGGGAGAAGGAGCAGGCGCGGCAGAACGTGGTCCAGGCGCTGAACTGGGAGGAGCCCGGCCTGGACCCCGCCACCACGCTGGTCAGGGTCAACACCGCCTCCTCCGGAGAGCTCGACGCCGACCTCGACGCCTTGGCGGGCACAGAGCTGGGTCACCTGGTGGTGCCGAAATGCGAGTCCGTGGAGGAGCTCGACGCTCTGGCCGAGCGTCTGCCCGGAGTGGGGATCATTCCGCAGATCGAGACCCCGCGGGGCGTGCTGGAGGCTGAGCGGCTGGCTCACCACGAGGCAGTGGTGGCGCTGTTCTGGGGCACCGAGGACCTGATCGCCGGGCTGGGCGGAGTGACCGCGCGTCGTCCCAACGGCACTCCGCGCGGAGTGATCGGGCACATCCGCCACACGGTGCTGCTGACGGCGGCGGCCTGCGGCATCCCTGCCATCGACACCATCTGCGGCGCGCTCGCGGACTCCCAACGCCTGGCGGTGGAGTCCGAGGACGCAGCGGCGGAGGGTTTCATCGCCAAGGCCTGTGTGCACCCGAACCAGGTGGCCACGGTGCGGCGGGCCTATACCCCGGAGGACGCCGATGTGGAGTGGGCCAAGGCGCTGATCGCAGCCTTCGAGCAGGAAGCCGGCCTGGCCATGGACGAAGGCCGCCACGCTGAGCCGACCGTGGTGGGAGCCTTCAGCTTCCGAGACGAGATGATCGACGCACCGGTGGTCCTGCAGGCCCAGCGCGTGCTCAGCCGGTACGACGCCACCCGCCAGCGTTGATTGGGCGAAGAGTTGCCGTCCCAGCGCTGAAACTGCTCTCAGACGGCAGTTCTTCGCCCAAACAACTCGGAACGTCCACCGTTCGATTCGTCTCGTCCACACTGTGACGCCGGTTCCCTGCCCTGAGCTGAGCAGGGGTAATGTCACCCGATATGACCACTGCACTCATCGCCCTCACCGTCTGCGGCCTCGTGCTGCTGGTCTCGGCCGTTCAGCGCGTGGCCGGATTCGGGTTCGGGCTGGTCATGGCCCCATTCCTGGTGGTCCTGCTGGATCCCCATGAGGGCGTGATGCTGGCGAATCTCCTGAGCCTGGTCCCGCCGCTGTTCATCATGTGGGAGCTGCGTTCCCACATCGAGTGGCGGAAGTTCTTCTGGCTCTCCCTGGGTGGGCTGGCGATCATGATGCCCGCCGCGTGGGTCTCGGTGCAGGCGCCGGCCGGGCCGCTCTACATCGTGGTCGGGGCCGTGGTGCTGGCCGGGCTGGTCACCTCGTCGCTCTTCGCCGGCCGGGTCCACGTGGACGGCGCGGCGCTGCAGACCGCCACCGGTGTGACCGCCGGAGCCGGGGCGGTCATCGCAGGTGTGGCGGCTCCTCCGCTGACCATCTACGGGATGCTCTCCCGCTGGCCGCTGCTCCCCATGATCGCCACGATGCAGCCCTTGTGGGTGGTGATCGCCGCCGCCTCCGTGGGCTCCAAGTGGTACCTGGGCGACGGCGTCGTGCCCGGCCTGCCCTGGTGGGGCTGGCTGGGAGCGCTGCTGGCGATCCCGCTGGGGATCTGGATCGGGCGGCTGATCCAGAATGCGGTGGACGCCAGAGTGGTGAGCCGCTTTGTGGTGGGCCTGGCCGTGGCGGGCGCTCTGCTGGCGCTGATCACCGGCGTGCGCATGACGTTCTTCTGAGCCTGCGGGCGGGGTCTTTGGAGCGCGCCGTGAGAGCCGGACGTGGCGATCTCTCCGCTCTCCGGCATCATGGAGGGATGCTCAGAGCGCGAAGTCCTTGGCTGATCTATCTCTTCGGAGCCCTCGGCGGGCTGAACTGGGGTTATGACACCGGCGTCATCTCCGCGGCCTTGGTCTATCTGCGGCGCGACTTCGAGTTGAGCAGCTGGGCCGAGGGTGGCGTCGTCACTGCACTGGCTCTGGGGGCCGTCTTCGGTGCCACGCTGGGCGGCCGGCTCTCCGACGCCTATGGGCGCCGGGTGGTCCTGATGATCACCGCAGTGCTGTTCACTCTTGCGCCTCTGGGTATGGCGCTGTCCCCGAACACGGAGACCCTCTTCGGCTTCCGGCTGATGGTGGGGCTGGGAACCGGCCTGGCCGCCGTCGTGCTGCCGGTCTACCTCTCCGAGATGTCGCCGCGGAAGATCCGCGGACGCGTCACCGCCTTCTACGTGCTGGCCATCGTGATCGGTCAGTTCCTCGGCTTCCTGGTGGGCGTGGCCTTCGCGCCCATGGAGTCCTGGCGCTGGATGCTGGGGCTCTCCGTGGTGCCCTCGCTGTTCTTCGCCCTGGGACTGCTGGCCGTGCGCGAGACCCCGCGCTGGCTGGTCCGCCAAGGCCGTGAGCAGGAGGCTCATGAGCTGCTGCTGCGCGACCGCAGCCCTGAGGAGGCGCGCGGCGAGCTGGAAGAGATCCACACGGTCCAGCAGCAGGAGGAGCGCGACGGCGTCCGAGGCCTGCGCGCCCTGGCCCAGCGTTGGGTGCTGGCGATCCTGCTGGTCGGCTTTGGCCTCGGTGTCTTCCAGCAGATCATGGGCATCAACGCCGTGCTCTACTACGCGCCCACCACCCTGCAGAATGTGGGCTTCTCCGACGAGGGCGCCATTGCCTCGAACCTCATCATCGGCGCGCTGAACATCCTGGCGGTTTGGGTCGCCATCACCTACACCGACCGCTGGGGGCGCCGGCCCATGCTCCTGGTCGGAGCAGCCGGCACGGCGATCTCCCTGGCGGTGCTCGCCGCGGTCAACCTGACCATGCCCGCGCCCGAGGGCCTCGGGCCGCTGGGCATCATCACTCTGGGCTGCCTCGGCGTGTTCATCTTCCTGTTCCAGGTCAGCTGGGGAGCCCTGGTGTGGGTGGTGCTCGGCGAGATCTTCCCGCTGGGTGTCCGCGCGGCCGCCATGGGTGTGGTCACCGCCGCTCACTGGGTGGCCAACGGTGCGGTCTCGCTGTTCTTCCCCACGGTGCTGGAGGCCTTCGGCGTCGGGTGGGTCTTCGCGGGCTTCGCAGGCATCTGCGCGGCGGCGTTCCTGTTCACCTGGACCAAGGTCCCGGAGACCAAGGAGCGCTCACTGGAGCAGATCGAACAGTCCTTCCGGCGCTGAACACACTGCCTGCCGCACCTGCGATTCGAGCGGGCTTTTGGCCCTTATGACGCCTTGATCAGGCTGAAAAGGGCGAAAACCCCGCTCGAATCGCAGTAGGAATCGCAGTGAATCGCAGCAGCGGGGGCTCAGGCCCCTGTGCGCTGATGCTCGCGGGCCTGATGCTCCAGCTTCACCGTCCACTCCTCGCCGGGGGCCAGCTGCTTGGCCTTGCCCTCCACGTTGACGTCGATCGGCTCCGCCGAACCCTCGGAGAGCTTCAGGTTCACCTCTTCGTGATCGATGTGCACCACGATCGGCTGGTTGCGGTAGCGCATCCGGAAGGTGACCTCGGGCAGCTCATCCGGCAGCAGCGGGTGCATCCACAGCGCATCGGCGCGGGTCTCGACGCCGGCATAACACCTGATCACCATATCCACGGTCCCGGCCATCATGCCCAGGTGGATGCCTTCGCGGGTGGTGCCGCCCTGGGTGTCGGAGAGGTCGGACTCCAGAGCCTCCTTGAAGAGGTTCCAGGAGCCGGCGCGGTCGAAGCGCGCGGCGACCCAGGCGTGGACCAGCCGGGAGAGCGTGGAGCCGTGGGAGGAACGGGCCAGGTAGTACTCCACCGTGTTCCCGAAGTCCTCGATGGTCAGCTCGTAGCCCATGTGGTCCAGGGTGTTGATGAGCTCGTGGGCGGAGAACAGGTAGCAGAGCATGAGCACATCGGCCTGCTTGGAGAGCTTGTACCGGTTGGTGGCGTCGCCCTCCGCCTGCAGGATCAGGTCCAGGCGGCCGATGTTGCCGTACTTGGCCTTATAGCCCTCCCAGTCGAACTCCAGCAGATCCTCATAGCCGTCGAACTGGCTGATGACCCCGTCCTCATGGAAGTGCAGGCGCAGCCGCTGGGAGATGTGCTCCCAGTGGTCCAGCTCGTCCTCGAAGATGTCCAGCCATTCGGAGAGCGGATCGTCCCGGCCGTCGAGCTCCCGCACCAGTTCCGCGGTGTGCCGCAGCATGTAGGAGGTCATGACGTTGGTGTACGCGTTGTTCCGCAGGCCGGAGCCCGGGGTCTCCGGATAGCCGTCGTGGTATTCGTCCGGGCCCATGACACCTTCGATGTCGTAGCGGTCGGACTCGGCGTCGTAGGTGGCCAGCGAGGCGAAGAACCGGCTGATCTCCACCAGCATCTCCGCGCCGTAGTCGGAGAGGAAGGTGTAGTCCTGGGTGATCTCGAAGTACTGCAGCACCGAGTAGGCGATCGCCAGGGAGACGTGGCGCTGCCGGTGGGAGTTGTCCGGCATCCACGAGTTCGAGCGTGGGTTCCACAGCTCGGTGGGAGTCTCCTCGCGGCCGTCGGATCCTGCCTGCCACGGGAACATCGCGCCCTCGTAACCCTCGGCACGCGCCATCGCACGGGCCTCTCCGAGCCGGCGGGACCGGTAGAGCAGCAGCCCACGGGTCAGCTCTGGGCGACGCAGCGTCAGCATCGGGTACATGAACATCTCGTCCCAGAACAGGTGACCGCGGTAGCCCTCCCCGGAGAGGCCGCGGGCCGGCAGGGTCGCATCCAGGTCATGGCGGGCGCCGAAGGCGGTCTGCAGCACGTGGAAGGTGTGCAGATTCAGCGCCAGCTGCTGCCGGGAGGGCTCCGAGCCGATGGAGACGGCGAAGCGGTGCCACAGCACGCCCCACATCTCCTCGTGGTAGGTCAGCAGGGTGCGGAAGCGGGAGGCCCGCTGGACCTTCTTGACCGCGTTGTGCCAGACGGTGGAGATGGCGTGGTCGTGGGAGTTGGAGACCGCGGCGATCTTCTCGATCCGCACCGGCCCCCCGGCGTCGAGGTGCAGGGAGATGTCCTGTCCGGCCACCAGATTGCCCTCGTGCACCGGGCGGCGCATCGGACGGGTGTTGCCGTTGGTCATCACCGAGGTCCGCGTCGCGACGGCGATCTGCACCTTGGACTGGTTGGTCTCGGTCTCCAGCAGGACGGTCTCGCCGTCGACCTCGCGGGAGTCCACCGGGTCGAGGTGGTTGCCGGCCAGCTCGCGGTCGGCGGCCACGTTCCGGTTGGCCACCCGGCCGTCGATCATGGACCGGACGTTGACGTTGCCGGACCAGTTCTCGGCCTCGATCTTCATCTCCATGGCGGCCAGCTGCACCCCGGCCAGTGCCTGGAACTGCCGGGTGGTGACCTTGGTGCGCCGCCCGTGGAGGTCCTGGAAGCGGGCGATCCGGGTGACCAGACCGCGGCGCATGTCCAGCTCCTGGCAGTAGTCGATGAGCTCTGGGGAGCCGGGCAGCAGCGGGTTTCCCGCCTCCGGGGTGACCTGGAGGAAGGTCCAGTCCGGGATGTTGACCATATGCTCGGTCTCCACCGTCTTGCCCATGATGTCGGTCTTCAGGCGGTTGAAGACCCCGGCGATGTAGGTGCCCGGGTAGTGGGTGGCATCGGCCGTGGTTCCGGGGTAGTTGCCTCGGGTTCCCCAATAGCCGTTGGCCATCGAGCACAGCACCTCACGGGTGGGCTCGTCCTTGGGGTCGAAGCTGTCATAGCTGAGCACCCAGTCCGGGTCATACGGCTTAGTGGTGCGGTTGGCCAGGTTCATCACGGCGAGGTCCTGGACGACGACGTCGGCCCCGCCCTCCTTCAGCCGGCACGGGTCATCGCCGCGGTTCAGTCCGACCACCATGCCGAAGTTCCCGGCCCGGCCGGCCTGGACCCCGGAGACGGCGTCCTCGACCACGATGGCGTCCTCCGGCTCCACGCGCAGCAGCGCAGAGGCGTGCAGGAACATCGCCGGGCTGGGCTTGCCGGGCAGCCCCAGCTCCAGGGCATCGGTGCCGTCGACGATCACGTTGAAGGCATCCAGCAGTCCGGCGATCTGCAGCACGTGGCGGCCGTTGCGGGAGGAGGTCACCAGCGCGGTGGGGATGCCGTCGGCGCGCAGCTGGTGGATCAGCTCCACCGTGGTCTGGAAGACCTCGACGCCGTCGCGCTCGAGCACCTGCTCGAAGAAGCTCTGCTTGCGGGCGGCCAGGCCGTGGACCGTCAGCGTCTGCGGGGAGTCGCCCGGGTCGCCGTCGGGCACTGGGAGGTTCCGCGCCTTCAGCAGGCTGCGGACTCCGTCCTCACGCGGGCGGCCGTCCACGTAGTTGAGGTAGTCCTCGTCCGTGAACTCCGGCTGCGGAGACCCGGCGATCTCCGTCAGCGCGGCGTCGAACAGTTCCTTCCATGCCTGGGCGTGGACACCGGCGGTGTCGGTGACCACGCCGTCCATGTCGAAGATCACCGCCCGGAAGTGGCGCAGCGCGTGCCGCTTGGCCTCGGCGCTGTGACGGAAGGGATTCTCAAAGGGATGCATCAGGTACCTCTCGGCTGGTGTCAGAGGTCGTCTACTGTCATTTCATGTCCGCGTCCCCATCTTATGCGCGGGGCTGCGGTCACCCTAGGCAACTTTGGGTTTCGGGCATGTGTCCGGTTCCAGTGTCCTCCTCCCGGGGCCGATGATCCTGCTACCGTTCTTGATATGGCGCGGCGGAGCAGCATCGAGCTGACGTTCCTGGAGGTCACCGGAACGTCCAAAGAGACCACAGTGGCCGGCGGCGTCGTCGTCGACTGGATCGATAAGACTGCCTACGCCTGTGCCGCCTCCTGGGCGCGTTCGGCCTGTCGGACCTCCTATGTGGGCAATATGCACTTCACCGTGCCGGTCCCGCGGGACACTCCGGTGACCGTGCAGGCGCGCGTGGTGCACACCGGCAAGACCTCCGTGCATATCCAGACCCGCGTGCTGATCCGGAACACCACGGCCTCGGGCGCGCGAGCCGAGAGCGCTGAGGGTGAAGGCGCCGGGGGTACCCCCGACGACGTCTGGACCGTGTGCACCGAGTGCTTCATGATCTATGTGGCCGTGGGGGAGGACGGCGATCCTGCGCCGGTGGAGCCCTTCGAGCCGCAGACCGAGCTGGAGCGGCGCCGTGACGTCGACGCTTCTCAGCGCATGGTCTACCGGCGTCAGGTGGAGGAGACCATCCAGTCCATGCCGGAGGGGATGGGCAGCTCCGAGGCGCTGACCCTGCGTTTCCTGGCCGACACCGAGGATCGGTATCCGGACGGGAAGATGCGCGGCGGTGCGGTCATGAAGTGGATCGACAAGACTGCTGAGATCTGCGCGGAGCGGTACTGCGGCTATGACGTCGCCGCCGTGCTGACCGGAGGGGTGCGCTTCTACCGGCCCATCACCATCGGGGATCTGGTGGAGGTGGATGCCCGCCTGGTGCTCACCGGGTCGAAGTCCATGCACGTGCTGGTGCGTGTGCGTGCCGGCGGACGTCAGGAGCGGAATCCGGAGGTGGTCGCCTACGGTCTGCCCGTGATGGTGGCACCCGACGGCGAAGGCTCCGCCCGGCACATCCCGCCCTGGGAGCCGATCACCGATGAGGATCACGCCGTGGCCGAGAAGGCCCGTCAGCTGCGGGACCTGCGCAACGCGACGCTGCTGACCCCCAGCCCGCTGGCCTCCTCCAGCTGAGCCGCGGGGGCGGGCTTCTGCCGGGGAGGCGATGGGTCCCTTCTAGACTGGACCCGATGACGCATCCAGAGCAGAACCCCTACGGGTACCCTCCACAGCAGCCCGGTCAGGCCGGGGACTCCGGGCAGCAGCTCGGGCAGCCCGGCCCGTCGTTCCAGCCCCCTGGCCCGTCGCCGGAACAGTTCCAGCCCGGCTATCCGGGTCAGGCTCCGCAGCAGTACCAGCCGTACCCGCAGCCGCCCCGGAAGAGGCAGCTCGACGCCGATCCCGGCCGCTTCACCTGGTGGGACGCCGGAGCCACCCTGCTCTACATCCTCGGGTTCATGACAGGCCTGATCTCCCTGCTGATCTACGTGCTCCCCGGCGTCAGCGATCTGCTCACCAGCGGCGTGCAGGAGGACCTCAACCTGGCCGCCTTCTTGGGCAACGCCATCAGCTATGGCATCCTCGGCACAGTCGCCATCGTCCTGTCCTTCGGCGCTCTGGTCCGTTCGATCAGAACCTTCTCGTACCTCTGGTGGCTGAAGCTGCTGCTGATCCCAGTCATCTGGGTGGGCATCCTGGTCTTCAACGCTGCGCTGGTCCTCATCCTCGGAGAGGAGCCGCAGACCTCACAGAATCAGGAGGGCATCGTCGAGATGCTCGGGGTGGTGCCCTTCCTGGCCGCTTTCGTGGTCATCGGACTGCTGGGCCCTTATGTGGAGGAGTACTTCTTCCGGCATCTGTTGATCGGCAAGCTCTCACGGCATGTGAACATCTGGATCTGCGCGGCCATCTCGGTGGTCTCATTCCCGCTCCTCCATTTCCTGCCGGCACTCGTCGGGGCGGCCGATGACCTGACCTTGGTCGCTGTCCTGCCGTATCTGACCATGGGCCTGGCCTTCACCCTGGCCTACATCCTCACCGGGCGCTCACTGATCTACGCCTGGCTGCTGCATGCCTTCAACAACACCATGTCGCTGCTGGTCACCTACTACGTGATGCCCTGGGCCGAGGACATGGAGGAGCAGCTGGACCAGCTGGAGCAGGCCGGTCACATCCTGCGCGTGGTGCTGGTCGGCGCATGAGCGACCCGCGTCCGCTGCCGCGGCAGATCCTCGCGCTCGCGGTCCCCGCTCTGGGCGCGCTGCTGGCCGAGCCCCTCTTCCTGCTGGCCGACACCGTCATCATCGGCCGGCTCGGCGTCGAGGAGCTGGCCGGAGCCGCCCTCGGCATCACCGTGATGCACACGGTCACCGGTCTGATGATCTTCCTGGCCTACTCCACCACGCCGGCCGTGGCGCGCTATATCGGCGCAGGCCGGCTCAGCAAGGCGCTGGCCGCCGGGCGCGACGGCCTGTGGCTGGCGCTGCTGCTCGGCGTCGGGCTGGCGCTGCTGGGCGCGGTCGCCGGTGAACAGCTTCTGGGCCTGATGGGCAGCCACGACTCCGGCGGCCCCGGGGTCCACGCCAACGCCTGGGACTATCTGCTGTGGTCGCTGCCCGGGATCCCCGGGATCCTGCTGGTCTTCGCCGCCACCGGCGTGCTGCGCGGGATGCAGGACACCAAGACCCCACTGATCGTGGCCGGAGTCGGCTTCGGCGGGAACATCCTGCTGAACCTGCTGCTGGTCCACGGTGTCGGGCTGGGTGTGACCGGTGCCGCCGTCGGGACCTCCATCGCCCAGTGGGGGATGGCGCTGACCTATCTGATCATCCTGGTGCCGCGGCTGGTCGCTCAGAAGGTGGAGCTGGGGCCGGATCGTCTGGGTCTGCGCCGATCCTTCGGCGTGGGGTTCTGGATGTTCCTGCGCACTGTGAGCCTGCGGGCGGCGATCGTGGCCACCGTCTTCGTGGCCACAGATCTGGGGCCTCAGACCTTGGCCGCCCACCAGGTGGCCTTCACCGTGTTCTCCACGATGGCCTTCGCCCTGGACGCGCTGGCCATCGCCGCCCAGGCGCTGATCGGCAAGGAGCTGGGGGCGGCCCGGCGGGAGAGTGCGCGCCATATGGTCCGCGTGATGATCTGGTGGGGACTGGGCTTCGGCGTGCTGACCGGGGCGCTGCTGGCACTCTTCGCGCCGTTCGGCTCAGGGCTGTTCACGCCCGACGCCGGCGTCGCCTCCTCCATCACCGCGGCTCTGCTGGTCATGGCGGTGGCCCAGCCGCTGGCCGGCTACGTGTTCGTGCTCGACGGCGTCCTGATGGGGGCCGGTGATGTGCAGTACCTGGCCGTGGTGGGCCTGGTGAACCTGGCCGTCTACCTTCCGGTGCTGTGGTGGATCAGCACGCTGGGCCTGGGCGGAACCCAAGCGATCCTGTGGCTGTGGGTCGGGTTCGCCGTCGTGTTCATGGGTGCGCGCGGGGTGACCTTGGGCGTGCGCGCCGCCGGGGAGCGCTGGATGGTGCTCGGGGAGTCGCGGTGACCTATGGCGGGTAGAATCGTCCGCGTGTCCGTGAAGAAGATCCCAGCCCCGACTGCCCAGGACCTCATCCGCCCGGTGTGGATGCGAGGCCTCATCACTCTGGCCTTCGCCATATTCACCACGTTCTGGCAGGACGACACCCTCACGCTGCTGAAGATCTCGCTGGCGGCGTTCTTCGTCCTGGGCGCCACCGCCGTCTGGGACTACGCCAAGCTCGAGGTGGTCCCGGATTCGCTGCGCGGCATGCTCGCCGTCGGCGCTTCGGTGTGGGTGCTCTCCGGTGTGGCCGCCGTGTTCGTGGGCGGCAACACTGCGGCGGCCGTCGTCGCCGCCGTCGGCTTCCTCGGTATGGGGGTCGCCGAGCTGGTGGGTGGGCTGCGCAGCCGAGAGGAGTTCGTCCCTGCGCGGGATCACACCATTCTGGGCGCGGTGGGAACGCTCACCGGTGTGTCCCTGATGGTCGGGAGCCAGCTGGACCCGCACGGAATCCTGGGCATCTCCGGCATGGGCGTGATCGTGATGGCCGTGCTGCTGCTGATCAGCGGCGGCGGGCTGATCCATGACTCCAAGAAGTCGTGACTTTTTCGACACGTTGTAGAAGAAGTAGAATCGGGTAGTACACATTCGCGCGTGAACAGAGGATTCTCAGTGGCTGACGGAAAGAAAGGCCGCCGCTCCTTCCTGGAGACGGTGAAGGCTCCGCTGATCTTCTCCGCTGCGCTCGGTCTGGTCGCGGCAGCGGTCACAACCATCGCAGCCTCCGGGGGGACGGAGAACTCGCCGCGCGTGGACCTGGGTCTGATCGCCTTCGGCATCGCGTTCATCGCCGCCCTGCTGATCGTCTCCATGCTGCAGCTGGCCTCCCGTGAGAACCCTGAGGAGCTCTCCCAGGGTGCCGGGGTGAACCGAAACTCTGAGGAGCTCTACCGTCAGCAGGTGGCCAAGCGCCGCGAGGAGGCTCGCCGCAAAGAGGCCGAGCGTGCCCGCGAGGCCGGCGAAGAGCCCAAGTACGGCCGCCGCGACGACGGCTGAGCAGCCCTTCTCCTCGGCCGCTCCTGTCCCTGCTCCCCTGACCCACGGGAAGCAGGGAGGTCCACAGGCACGTCATAGACTGGTCCCATGACCCACCCTTACGGTGAGCCTTCGTCCGCGGAAGACCCCGTACCTCACTCTGCAGCAGACCCCGCCCCACACTCCGCCTCAGACCTCGTCGCTGAGCTGAAGCGCGCGCTCGACGCCGGCGAGGACAGTGCCGCACGCCGGTTCACCTCCCAGGCCGTGGAGTCGGCAGGCCTCGACGCCGCCCTGGCTGAACTGGCCTCCCGCGCGGCAGAGAACCCGCTGGCTGTGGAGCTGCTCATCGAAGCCCTCGACGCCTCATGCGTGGTCCGCCGCTTCGCCGGAGCGGCTCTGTTGGACCACTCCGCCGTGGAGGACGTCAGCCAGGACGCGCTGATCTCCATCGCTTCCTCGGCCGCCTCCTGGGACGGTCGCGGCAAGGTCACCACCTGGGTGCGCAGCATCGTCCGACGGCGGGTCACCGACCACCTGCGACGCCGGCGCGAGACCACTTCCCTCACCGAAGAGGTCGGCCCGGCCGAGCGGATGAGCTCCATGGTCGCCTCCCGCGCCACCGTTCAGGACGCGTTGGCCGCCCTGCCGGATCTCTACCGGGATCCGGTCACCCTCCGCGACATCGACGGTCTGACCTATGCGGAGATCGCCCAGCGCCTGGACCGCGCCGAGGGCACGGTGAAGGCCCAGATCAGCCGCGGACGAGCCATGGTCGCCGCCCAGCTGAGCGAGGAGTTCTGATGCAGGCGGGCCGTTATCAGCTCCAGGAGGTCATCGGCGTCGGGTCCTTCGCCACCGTGCACCGGGCCCGCGATGAGCACCTCGATGACACTGTGGTGGTCAAGATCCTCGCGGAGAACCACAGCCTCAACCCGGAGATCCGGGAACGTTTCATCGCTGAGGGTCGCAGCCTGCGCCGGGTCAGCAGCCCCCATGTGGTCAGCGTCCATGACATCGGAGAATCCGACCGCCAGCAGCCTTATCTGGTGCTGGCCCATGCCGATCGCGGCACCCTCGCCCAGCGCGTCACCGAGCTGCGGCGCAGGGGCTGGCGCCCCCGTCGGGAGGATCTGCTGGCCGTGGCCCGGCCGCTGGCCGCCGCCGTCGCAGCAGTGCACCGCGCCCAGCTGGTCCACCGTGATCTCAGTCCCGGCAATGTCCTGCTGGCCAGCGCCCCCGCCCAGGAGGAGCCTCAGCAGACCCAGGAGGCCGAGCCGCTGGCATCGGCACTCGTGAGCCCTGACGAACGTCTGCTGCTGGCCGATCTGGGCATGTGCAAGGACCTGGCCATGAACTCCGGGCTCACGGTCTCCGGTGGCACTTCCGGCTTTCGTCCGCCCGAACAGCAGGGCACCGGCCTGGTCGACTTCCGCGCCGACATCTGGGCGATGTCCGCCGTGCTGCGCTGGGTGGGCGAGGAGGCCGACCTCCCTCCGGAGATGGACCGCGCGCTGCGCCGGGTCCTCAAGCGCGGGCTGCAGACAGATCCCCGACGCCGGTACCCCGACGTCGCCGCTTGGCTGGCTGAGGTGGAGCAGGCGCTGGCGCTGCCCGTCCCTCCCGGTCACTACCCGCCGTCCGTCACGCCCCGCTCGGGTGATCACATCCATTCCGCTGATCCCGAGAAGACTGAGGGACCGCGCCGTCGGGCCTCGCCCTGGAAGCGCGGACTGGCCATGGTCGGCGTCGTGCTGTTGGCCGCCGCGCTGGGCCTGTTGGGAGGGTATCTGCTGCGCGGCTCCGAACAGGACGTGCCGTCCTCCTCTGCGGACGTCTCGGTGGCTATCGACGGGCCTGAGGAAGTCGCCGTCGGGGAGCCGGCCACGTTCACCGCCCAGGTGGAGGGCGTGGACTCCTGGGTGTGGGTGCTGCCCACCGGCGGGCACCTGGCCGATGAGGAGGAGGCGGTGCTGACGCCCACCAGCCCCGGCACCGCCGAGGTCGTCCTGCGCACCCACACTCCGGAGGGCGCTGAACTCGAGGCCAGCCACACCATCGACGTCACGGAGGAGTGAGGATCCGGAGGAGGTTCTGAGAGATTTCTCCTCGATGGTGCAACTTTTCGAGCATCCGCAACGACTCATAGGCGTCACGACAACGATGACCGGGTGCTGCGCCCGCGCTGAACCACAGATCCCTGCATCACATACCGCTGAATCACACACCGAAGGGACAGAAGCGATGGAGAAGACTCCAGCTCAGACCACACTGCTGCGCGGTGGGCTCGGAACTGCCGCGCTGGCCATGCTCACGCTGACCGCCTGCTCGGCCGATGAGCCGGCTGAGTTCGAAGAGGGAGAGCCGGCCGGCCAGGTCGAGGAGACCTCGGAGGAGGACCTCGAGGAGAGCGAGGCCCCGGAGCAGGATGAGGAGGCCGATGACGAGTCCGGCTCCGCCGGACAGGAGGGTCCGTTGGATCCCGAAGATGCCATCGAGACCATCGTCTATGAGGTTCCGGGGGAGAGCAGCAACAGCGTGGAGGTCGGACTGCATTCGCTGCGCGTCGTCGATGAGGTGATGCTCCTGGAGCTGTCCTTCACCGGTGAGTTCTACGACCGTGATGAGCACGCGGTCTTCGGCATGTTCGGCGGGGAGAATCTCTACCCCGTGCTCAACGATCGTCAGAACCTCAAGCAGTACACCCTCCTGGGACCCAGTGAGTGGGACACCTGGTCCACCGATGTCGGCGCGTCATCCCTGAGATATGAGAGCGGCCAGACCGCTCCGTACTGGGGCTACTATTCCACTCCGATCGATGACATCGACAGCATCACCGTCACCGTGGTGCCAGGGGCCATCGAGTTCGAGGACGTGGAGATCGACTGGGACGGCAACGAGCCACGCGGCTCCGAGGGGTCTGAGGACGAGGAGTCTGAGGACGAGAACAGCGCTGACGACAGCGCTGACCAGGACGCCGATGCCCGGAGCGGCGCTGACCAGGACGAGCAGGACGAGGAGGAGTGATCATGGCTGCCCGCACATGGCGCACGCACCTGCTCTCCGCCCTGGGCGCCGGATCCATCGTGGCGGTGGCTTCCGTGGGCCTGGCCTCTGCGGCCCAAGCCGGACAGGCGGAGGATGAGATCCCTCAGGGCCCACCGCCGGAGCCTGAGGGCGGCATCTCCCAGGGTGACTTGGACTCTTCGATCATCGTCTGGTCCGGCCATGACAACGTCACCGAGCTGGGTGACAGTGAGTCCGAGGAGGAAGATGTGGTGGTTCTGGAGACCGACCTGCTCTTCAGCGCGATGGAGTGGGATCTGCCGGAGTCGCCCGCCGCATCCATCACAGCGCTGACCGAGGAGGTGCCGGAGGGCGCCGTCGTCGACGTGCACGGCCACACCGATTCCAACCCTGTCCCGGAGGCCCATGACTTCGACAACCAGGAGCTCTCCGAGCGCCGCGCCGAGGCGGTCGCCGATGTCCTGGAGGAGGAGCGCCCGGATCTTGAGCTGGACGTCGAGGGATTTGGGGACGAGGAGCCGGCCGTGACGGAGGATGACGATGATCCGAGCACGTTCGCGGCGAACCGTCGAGTGGAGATCCGCTACGGCGACTGACCCACCTCACCCCATGCGTCGGCGGGCCCGGTGCATCATGCACCGGGCCCGCCGTCGTCTGGGAGAAGAGAGAGATCCTACTTCTTAGACTTCTTCTTCCCCTTCTTCTTGGACTTCTTGTCCTTCTTATCGCGCTTCTCCATGAGATCATCGCGCATGCGGTCGCGGAACTCCTTGGCCGCGACCGAGGACACCGAGGTCGGCTCCTCCAGCTCGGCGGCCTTCTCCGCGGAGGAGGGCTTGCTGCGTCCGGACTTCTCCTCGGCGGCAGCCTCGCCCGCGGCCGCCGACTTCTTGGCCGCAGCCTCGGAGCCGCCGCGCTTGGCGGACTCGCGCAGAGCGGCCTGACGCGCGCGGTAGGCCCGGACATGGGCACGGTTGGCGCAGTTGCCGAAGTCGCAGAACAGCTTGGAGCGGTTGCGGGTCAGGTCCACGATCGCGGCGTCGCAGTCGGCGCCCTTGCAGGTGCGCATACGGCCGGTCTCACCCTGGACCACCAGGAACTGCAGGGCGTTGGCGATGCTGGCCGTCATCACATCGGCCGGCTTGCTGCTGACCGGGATGGGAACCGCCCGGTAGGCGGATTCGTCGCCTGAGCCCTCAGAGGTGGGGACCACCTTGGTCCCCACGCCTTCGAGCAGGGAGTTCAGCTTCTCGACCGGGGCTTCGCCCTCCTCCGCCGTCCAGATGGCCGCCACGCTGCGGCGCAGGTCTCGGACACGGTCCACCTCATCGCGGTCGGCGCCGGAGGCCGTCCATCCCAGGGAGGAGTCCCGCGCGGCCACGAACTTCTTCAGCGCCTCGATGCTGGTGAGATCATCGGGGATCGGTTTGGCGCTGTGCTGTCCCTCAGCCGTATTCAACAGGTCCACGGCCGCGGTCAGCGCGCGATTGATCTCTGCGTCGAACATGCAGTTCTTCTCCTGACAGGAATAAAGGTGCACCCCCGTCGGAACGGCGACGGTGGTGCTCTGGTGCAACATGAACAGAGCCGACGGGAGTCAGGTGCACGACTCCTGCGGATCCTCTTCGTCACCTTCAGTCTAGCGGGAGTTTCGGCACAACACCCGAAACTGTCTTCGGGTATCCGTGCCGCTCACGCTTCGAAGGTCATCACCTGAGGCACCGTAACATCTGGCACTCCACGCCGACTCCTCAGGCGAAGCGCGCGCGCAGCTGCTCCAGAGAGGCGCGGATCCCGCGGGCGTTCTCCTCGGTGACCTTCACGGCGTTCAGGAACCGTCGCACCACCGGCTGCTGTCCGGAGGCGTCATAGCTCTCCGTCACCTCGGTCCGCACGGCGCCGCCGTCGCCGACGACGGGCGCGAACTCCCAGCGCCACCGGTGGCCGGTGGGCTGACGCCACTCCACCACGCCGGTGACGGGCTCGCCGGCGTCGGGAGTCTCCGGCGGTCGGGACTCGGTGACCCGCAGCGTCAGCGCATAGGGCAGGCCGAACTTCTTCATGTCCACACGGAAGCGGTCCCCGGTCATCAGCTGTCGGGGCCCGATGGCGCTGGAGCGGACTGTGCCGGAGCCGTCCAGCTCATGGTGACGGTGCGGGTTCGCCGCGATCGCCCACAGCTGGTGCGCAGGCGCATCCACAGTGATCGTGTAGGTGACGATCTCGGCACCCCGGTCCAGACTCTGTGGTGTGTCTCCCATACTGGGCAGTCTACGGAACAGCCCCGGGTTCGGTAACTTGGGTATCCACTGCATCGAGGCGAAGAGAGTGGTGGGCTGTCATGGTGACGATGAGCAGGCGCGGCCAAGCACGCCGCCTGGCCGCTCGTGTTGCCGTGGAGGAGGCAGGACACCCCACGACGACGACGCCGTCTCAGGTTCGTTCGCAGGCCCGGCTTCAGATCCTGGTCGAGTCCAGGGCCGTCTGGAGCGCGATCCTGGGCGGAATCATCGGCCTGGCCGTGGGCTTCATCGCCTTCCCGGGAGCCGAGCCGGCGCTGGCCGGGGACGCATCCATCCAGTTCTACTCCTCGATCGTGGGCGGAGTGACCGCCGGGATCGCCTTCGTGCTGGGCTATTCGCTCAACACCCGGATGGCGAACCTCTGGCTGGGTCAGCGGCCCAGGATCCGGCAGCTGCTGGACACCGTGGCGCTGCTGGTGGCCCATTCCTCCATCGCCGTGATGGCGGCCCTGGGCCTGTTCCGGGTGTTCCAGGAGGCCTTCGTCGGGCTGACGGTGGACTACATCGCCGGTTCCATCCTGCTGGGGATCGTCGGGGCGGGTGCGGCCTATTTCAGCTTCAACTCCGGGGCGCGGATCAACGCCTTCTCCCTGTCCACTCTGCTGGCGATCTTCATGGCCTCCGGCGTGCTGGTCTCGATGCTCTTCGCGGAGAACCCGTTCTGGTGGCATGTGATGTTCTCCGAGCTGGGCACCGGTCAGGCCGGGCTGACCAGCTTCTGGACCTTCAACACCACGCTGATCGTCTCCGGGGTCATCATCACCACCCTGACCGCCTTCATCACCCGGGACCTGGAGATCTGGGTGAACCACCTGACCGAACGCCATGGGCGTCTGAGGCACTTCCGCCGCCCTCGCGTGCTGGCGGTGCGGGTGACGATGATCGGCATGGGGGCCTCCCTGGCCGGCGTCGGGATGGTGCCGGTGAACGTGCAGAACGAGCTGCACACGCTGGTCACCGCCTCCTTCGGAGTGTTCTTCCTGGCGCTGCTGATCGGGATGCCCTATTGGCTGCCCGGCTTTCCGAAGACCTTCTACCTGATGTGTCTGCTGGCCGCGGCCGCGCTGATCTTCGCCGGTTCGCTGTGGCGACCGATCGGCTACTACAACCTGACCTCCCTGGAGCTCATCGCTGCCGGGATCCTCTTCTCATGGCTGATCGTGTTCATCCGTCACATCGCAGCGATGCTCGCCCAGGTCACGGCGGCATCCCAGGAGGCTGAGACCCCATGACTGTCCGCGCCGCCGTCGTCGGCTCCGGTCCCAACGGTCTGGTGGCCGCCTCTCTGCTCGCTCGGGCGGGCTGGGAGGTCACCGTCTATGAACAGGCCGAGGCGCCCGGCGGGGCGGTGCGCTCCGGGGAGCTGCTGGCTGAGGGGGTGCTCAGCGACTACGGGGCCTCCGTGTTTCCCTTCCGAGAGAGTTCTCTGGCCTTCCAGGAGCTGTCGCTGGAGGACTACGGCCTGG
This sequence comes from Nesterenkonia lacusekhoensis, assembly GCF_017876395.1. Lineage (NCBI taxonomy): Bacteria > Bacillati > Actinomycetota > Actinomycetes > Micrococcales > Micrococcaceae > Nesterenkonia > Nesterenkonia lacusekhoensis. Next base: position 2,566,815 of record NZ_JAGINX010000001.1, read on the forward strand.
ACTGGGCGACGCCGGAGATCGCGGCCGCCCATGGGATGGACGGAGCGAAGCCGGGCCGCCCGGGCAGCCCGAGCGGCCCTGGGGAGCCGGCGCTGCTGCACCGGGACATGGACCTCACTGCCGAGGGGCTGGGGCGCGACGCCGACCGGTGGCGTCGGATCTTCGGCGCGGTGGTGGAGAACTGGTCTGAGGTGGGCCGCGCTGCGCTGGCCCCTCCGACCAGGCCGTTCTCCAACGGGGGCAGCGCCGATCCGCTGAGCCGGATCAAGGCCTATCTTCAGCTGGGCGGGCGCGGAGCCTGGCCGGCCACTGCGGTGAACCGGATCTTCCGTGAGGAACGGACCAAAGCCCTCTTCGCAGGTCTGGCCGGCCACGCCACGATGCCGCTGAGCAACCCGCTCAGCGGCGCCTTCGGCGTGATGATGGGTGCCACAGGACATGTGACGGGATGGCCCTTCGCCCGGGGCGGATCCGGGGAGGTCACCCGGGCTTTGGCGGCGGACCTTCAGGCCCACGGCGGAGAGCTGCGCACCGGCTTCGAGGTCACCGGGATCAAGGATGTGGCCCTGAGCGGTGCCCGCCGCGGAGTGCGGCGGAATCTGAAGCGTCGCGGATACCAGATCGAAGGGAACACGGCGGCGGGCGCGCGCCGACGCCGCCGCAGCTCCACCGAGGTGGCTGATGTGGTGCTGCTGGACCTCACCCCGGCGCAGCTGCTGCAGATGGACGGGCTCCACATGCCGCAGCGCTACCGCCGCGCCATGCGTCGCTGGGACTACGGGCCAGCTGTGGTGAAGGTGGACTATCTGGTGGACGGGCCCATCCCGTGGGCCCGCGAGGAGCTGGGCCGTGCCGGAACGGTGCATCTGGGCGGTTCCGCGGCACAGCTGGCCGGGTCGGAGTCTGCCGTGGCGCGCGGAGTCCTGCCGGGCCGGCCCTACGTGCTGCTCACTCAGCCCTCGGTGGCGGATCCGAGCCGCACCGGCGATCACCGCCACGCGGTCTGGGCCTATGCTCACGTCCCGCAGGGGGTCTCCGCATCCGCTGCTCAGCGGGCCGCCCACCTGGTGGACGCTGAGATCGAACGTCAGGCTCCCGGGTTCGGCTCCGAGCTGCTCGCTCGGCGCGTATGGACCCCGCAGGACCTCGAGTCCTGGAACCCGAACCTCGTCGGTGGGGCGATCTCCGGAGGATCGCCCACGCTGCGCCAGTTCGTCTCGCGGCCGGCGGCTCCGCTGGAGCCCTACACCTCCGGGATGGAGGCGATCTATCTGTGTTCGTCCTCCACGCCGCCCGGTGGCGGCGCCCACGGCATGGGCGGCTACAACGCTGCCCAGCGGGTGCTCAGAGAGTACGCGTGATCCTCCTGGGATCAGCTCCAGATGCTGGAGATCGGCAGGGACCAGATCTTGTCGGAGATTTCCCCACGGCTTCTGGGAAGCCGCCGGCCTTAGATTGTCGGGCGTAATCCGCGACAGTTGGTGCGTGGGGAAGAGTTCCGGTCGGCAGGTCGCCGGTGAAGGCTCGGTCGATGAAGGTGCGGGCCCGTTCTGAGCCCAGCAGTTCTCCTTGGGTGAGGCCGTGGTCGCCTCCCAAGATCGCCAGTGACAATTCAGCACGTACGGTGATGTCAATTCAGCACAGTATCGAGTGAGGATTCAGCACATTCCGAAGGGTGTGTGATCAGAAGCCGCCGACGGCGAGCAGTCCGGCCACGGCCACCATGGTCACGCCCACGGAGAGATCGATGATCGTCCAGGTCCGTGCGCTGGTGAGGAACCGGGAGAGTCCGGCCGCGCCCAGGCCCAGCACCGCGAACCATGTGGCGGAGGCCAGCACTGCGCCGGCACCGAACAGCCAGCGTTCGTCGCCGAAGGTGTTGGCCATCGTGCCCAGCACCACCATCGTGTCCACCCAGGCGTGCGGGTTCAGCACGGAGACGCTCAGTCCGGTGGCTGCGACGGAGGTGACGGAGGAGACCTTGGTGACGCGTACGGCCTCCAGCGTGCCGGTGGCCGACCGGGAGTCGGCGTGGGCCCCAGTGGCAGAGTCGGCGTCGGGCGCCTGCCGCGAGTCCGTCTCCCCAGAGTCCATCTCCACGTGCACTGTCCGCAGCGGCTGCGTGGTGGGGGCGCCGGCCTGCTCAGCGGCACTCTGGCCGGTCAGGTTCAGGTCCTGGCGCGGACGGAAGGCGCTGCGGAAGGAGCCTGCGGCGAACCACAGCAGGTAGGCCACGCCGAGCCACCGGATCACGTCGAGCAGCCAGGGAGCGTGGTCCAGCACGACGCCGACGCCGGCCACACCCAGCCCGATCAGCAGCAGATCGCCCACCAGGCAGCAGCCGATGGCGAGCATCACGCGGTCGCGGCGCAGGCCCTGGCGCAGGAGCCAGACACTCTGCGGGCCGATGGCGACGATCAGGGCCAGGCAGGTCAGGAGTCCGGTGAGCAGAACGGTCATGGCCTCCATTCTTCGGTGAGGCCGCGATGAAATCCATCGCATGATCCTTCAACATCTGAAGTCTTGCTTCAGCAGGGCTAGAATGTGGCAGAGGTGCCGGAGGGCGTCAGGAACGGTGCGGCCTCGGGAGAGGGTGCGGCGTCGGGACGTTGTTCAGCGTGACCAGGGAGGTTCGACATGAACACAGATCATCTGCGGGCCTTCGTCACGGCAGTGGACGAGGGCACCTTCGAGGCCGCCGCGGCGCTGCTGCGCATCTCAGGCTCGGCTTTCTCCCAGCGCATCAAGGCCCTGGAGAAGGAGGTCGGCCAGGTGCTGGTGACCCGCACGGTCCCGGTGCACACCACCCCGGCCGGCGAGGACCTGCTGCGTACGGCCCGGCAGATGGTGCTGCTGGAGGACGAGGCTCGCCGCAGTCTGGGATTCCGCGGCTCCTCGAAGAACTACATGCCTACCACCACGCTCTCGGTGGCGGTCAACGCCGACTCCCTCTACTCCTGGTTCATCCGCGTGCTGCAGGAGGCGGCCACCTGGGACGACGTCGAGCTGCACCTGTATCCGGAGGACCAGGAGCACACCCACGAGCTGCTGCGGAACGGAACTGTGGTGGCCGCCGTCGCCGAGCATCCGACGCCGGTCTCCGGCTGTCGCTCCCTGCCGCTGGGGACCATGCGCTACTGGCCGGTGGCCAGCGTGGAGCTGCTGGACCGGCATCGCGATGAAGCCGGCGCCCTGAACTGGCAGGCGGTCCCGGTGGTGGACTACTCGATCCGCGACTCGCTCCAGCGCACCGCCCTGCACCGGGTGGGCGTGGACAGCCCTCGGGTCACCCACCTGATCCCTTCGGTGGAGGCCTATAACGCCGCCGTCGGGTACGGGCTGGGCTGGGGCATGATCCCCGAGGGGATGATGCCCGCCGGAGTCATGGAGGGGACTCATGCGGATCTGCAGGTCATCGAGGAGATCGGCCCGGAGGAGTCAGCGCTGCACTGGCAGCACTGGACCACCACGACCCCGGCCCTTGACCGACTCACGGCAGCGGTGGGGCGCGCCGCGGCTCGTATGCGTTGAGGGATCGATTCCACCCCTCGCGCTGGCCCACCCCTCGCGCTCACTCCTTACCCCCACTCCTCAGTTGATTGGGCGAAGATGGGCCGTCTCAGCGTCGAAAAGCCGCTCAGAGACACCTTCTTCGCCCAAACAAATGGTCGGGTGGGGGTCGGGTCGGGCGATGGGCCGGGCGACGGGTTGGTGTGACCGCCAGGCAACCGGTCTCAGGACTCGGAGAGCATGTCCAGCACCAGGGGCTTGACCCGGGTGCCGTAGAGCTCGATGGCCTCCATCATGTGCTCATGCGCGAGCGAGCCGTTGCCGTACTTCAGGCCGAACCGGGAGATCCCCAGGGACTTCTGCGTCTCCACGATCTTCTTGGCCACCGTCTCCGGGGATCCCACGAACAGCGCGCCCTGAGCGATCTCCTGCTGGAACTGTTCCCGGCTGGGGTAGCTGTTGCCCCAGCCGCGCTCCTTGCCGATCTGGTGCATCGACTCGGCCCAGGAGGGGTAGAAGAGCTCCTCGGCGCGCTCGTCGGTCTCAGCCACGAATCCGTGGGAGTGGGAGGCCACGCGGCGCTCGCCCTCGACGCCGAACTCGGCCAGTGCCCGGTGGTACAGCTCCACCAGCGGGGCGAACCGCTGCGGGGCGCCGCCGATGATCGCCAGCTCCAGGCCCAGCCCGTGCCGGGCCGCACGGATCACTGAATTGGGGGTCCCGCCCACGGCCACCCAGGTGGGCAGGCCGGCGTCGTGGTCTGTGGTGGGGTAGATCCGCTGGTTCTTCAGCCCGGCGCGGGTGCTGCCGGACCAGGTCACCGGGCTCTCGGCGCGCAGCTTGGTGAACAGGTCCACCTTCTCCTCGAAGAGGGTCTCGTAGTCGGAGAGGTCGTAGCCGAACAGCGGGTAGGACTCGATGAAGGAACCGCGGCCCAGCGAGACCTCGGCGCGGCCGCCGGTCAGCCCATCGATGGTGGCGAACCGCTGGTAGACCCGCACCGGGTCGTCAGAGGAGAGCACGGTCACCGCAGAGATCAGCTTGATCCGCTCAGTGGCGGCCCCCACGGCGGAGAGCACGACGTCGGGTGCTGAGATCGCATAGTCGGGCCGGTGGTGCTCGCCGATGCCGATCACATCGAGGCCGGAGGCATCGGCCAGTGTGGCCTCGGCCAGGACGTTGCGGAGCACCTCCGGCTGGGAGAGCTGGCGCTCGCCGTCGGGTGTGCTGGTGACGTCGCCGAAGGTGTGGAGGCCGAACTCGAACTGCTCGGCGTGGCGCTCGGTGCTGATGGAAGCGGGGTGCGAGGTCGTCATGGTGGTCATAACCTCGCACCGCTCCGCATCATTCCTTCAAATCTGAAACAAGCTGGTGGGGGTGTCCTCGGAATCTGCGGAGATTTTTAGCTGATCCCCAGCCCCGTGTCTATTCTGGGGTAGAGGGTTGAAGACGTGATGGAGGAGTGGCATGGGTGACGAGCGGGATCATTGGAGTCGACAGGATCCGAATCAGGACGGTCCCTCGGGGCAGGAAGGCCAGCCCAGTCGATCCCCCCGCGAGGAGAGCAACGCCAACCAGGGGCAGCAGGAGGTCGAGGACAGCAGCGATTCCGGCCGACGCACGGGCGAGCCGGACAGGCGCAGCGACGACGCCGAAGAGTTCACCATCGTCCTCTACTCGGACCCCGGGCGGACATCCTTGTGGGTGCGCCGACTCCTGGAGGATCAGGGCGAAGGCTGGAGCCGGGGCGCGGAGCTTGTGCATAAGCAGGTGCTCATCCCGCTGCGCGAGGACTCCACTGTGGACCTCGAGGCTGTGCAGGGTTGGGCACGCGATGACGACGCCGACATCTCCGTGGTCATCACCGAGGTTCCGCGGATGGCCGGCCGCCGCGTCAAACGCACCGAGCTGCACTTCCGCGACGGACTGGCCGTGATCTCCCTGCCTACGCTGGGACCCATCCGGCTGCGCCACTGCCTGCGCCGCGAGCTGCGCCGCGCGGTGGACGCGCTGGTCTACGACTCCGCCCAGGAAGCCCGCGAGAAGCGCGCCACGGACCGGGTCTTCGAGCAGCGGGACCGCGGGCAGAGCGGCACCGCGGGGCAGGAGGGCAGCGGGGATGATCCGGAGACCGTCTACTCCACGACGAATCCGCTGTTCCCCGGCCGCCTCTGGCTGACCCTGGGCATGGTGGCCTCCAACGAGCCCTTCATGTCGATGCCCAAGCTCTCCGGGATGTTCTCCGCGGCGGCGGCCACCGGTGCCTTCGGCGTCTTCTTCAGCACTATCTGGGAGATGGCCACCTTCCTGCCCGGGTGGCGCCTGGTGGTGGTCTCCCTCATCGCCATAGCACTGGTGGTGGTCTGGCTGATTCTTGCCAACCGCCTGTGGGACCGCTCCAGCGGGGTCGGCGGCAAGAAGGAGGCGTTCATGTACAACGCGTCCACCATCACCAGCCTGCTGGTGAGTGTCTCCGCGCTCTACCTGCTGCTGTTCCTGGGCATCCTGGGCATGGCGCTGCTGCTGATCGATCCCGAATTCATGACTCAGGAGATCGGAGAGGACGCGGCCTTCCTCAACTACATAGACATCGCATGGCTCTCGGCCTCGATGGGGGTTGTGGCCGGCGCCATCGGGTCCAATTTCGACGACGACGCCGACCTGAAGAACCTGACCCAGGGCTCCCGTGAGGCCCAGCGCTACCCGCGCGACGAGGCGCAGCGCTGAGCTCAGCTGTGCCGCAGAGCAGTGATGTCGCGCTGGCCGCGCCTGCCGCGCTGGCGGCGTCGGTGGTGACTATTGGGCTGCCAGGTTGATGATCGCGATGCCGAGGAAGGCGCCGATGACGGCCCATACCACGATGGAGACGAACATCCAGAGCAGCACCGCATTGCGGTTGGCACCGAAGGAGACCATCAGGGGAGCGGTGAACTGGCTGGGCAGCGCCAGCGGTCCCAGCAGGGCCACACCCGGAACGCCGAAGCGGTCGAAGGTGCGCTTGGCCTTCTCCCTGCGCTTCTGCTGACGCGGGGTCCTCGGCTTGGGCTCCTGCCGTGCGGTCACTGCGCTGCGGGTCCCGTGGGCGGCGAAGACCAGTACGGCCACGCAGAGGAAGTTGCCGATGGCCCCCAGCAGCACGGCCAGGAAGAAGGGCATCTCGATCAGTACGCCCACCAGTCCGGCACCGTAGGCCTCCAGGAGCGGGATCGCGCCGATGGCGATCACGCCCAGCCACTGCACGGCTGCGCCCAGCGCATCAGCCCAGTCGCGCATGGAGCCGATCCAGGTGTCACCCAGGAGGTCCTCCTGGGTGGGGCCGGTGGAGGCGAGCACGGTCAGCGAGTCGGTCAGTGCAGGCAGTGATTCGATCATGTCCTCATTCTTTCGGAGGAGGGGCGCGGCGTCCTCCCCCTGACGGGGGATTCTCGGGATGATCTCGGGCGTCGACGCTCCGGCCGGCCAGCGAGCTCCCGCCCGCGACGCCCCGGTTGCCACACCCGGCCCGCGGCCCCGTCTGAGGTGCCGCATGTGGCCGAGATCCCAAAAAATGCACTTGTGCAGAATCGGCGCGAGTGCATAAAATGCACGAGTGCAAGAAAATTCTCCCGATGTTCTGACCCAACGCGAACGCAATCAACGAGACACGTGGAACGCCATCTATGAGGCGGCCCATACCTTCGCGCGGGACGAGGGCCTCGGGGCGGCCACAGTGGAGGCCGTGGCGGCACAGGCCGGAATCTCCCGGCGCACCTTCTTCAACTATTTCCCCACCAAGGAGGACGCCATCCTGGGCACCCGCCTGCCGTGGTTGGACGAGACTGTGGTGGAGCGGCTGACCACCTCGGAGGAGGACGAGCTCACCCGCACGGTCCATGCCTTCGTCTCCGTGCTGCGCACAGCACTGACCGAGGAGACGGCAGTGCGACGCCGCGAGATCGTCGCCCAGCACCCCAGTCTGCGCGGGCGGCTGGGCCAGCTGATCACCAAGGTGGAGGAGCTGGTCCGCGAGGCCATGCAGGAGGCCGCCGCGCGCCGGGAGGATGCCGGTGACCCCGCCTCCCAAGAGGTGCTCCTCATGCTTTCCGGGGTCATCATCAAACACTCCTTCACCCAATACTTCGAGGGGGAGCCGCAGGCCGCTGCGGACCGCGGCGCGGCTGTGGAGGACTTTCTGGAGGGGTCCATCGCACAATTCCGCACCGCCATCCTGGCCAGCGGTTCCTTCGGAGAGGAACAGGCCAGATGAGTGCCGAGACCCAACCCGTCACGGGTTCGACGCCGATGGTTTCCCCGGAGGGGGAGCCGGACGGTCGGCGCCTGAAGCTCATCTTCTCCGCATTGGTCATGGCCATGCTCATGGCCTCGCTGGGGCAGACTGTGCTGGCCACCGCCCTGCCGACCATCGTGGGTGAGCTCAGCGGCGTCGAACATATGGCCTGGGTGATCACTGCCTTCATCATGACTTCGACGATCACGATGCCGATCTACGGCAAGCTCGGAGACATGTATGGCCGCAAGCCGCTGTTCATCGTGGCGATCACGCTGTTCATCATCGGCTCGGCCGCCGGCGGAGCCGCTCAGGAGATGAATCAGCTCATCGCTGCCCGTGTGGTCCAAGGGCTGGGCGGCGGTGGCCTCATCCTGCTCTCTCAGGCGACGATCGCCGACGTCGTGCCCGCCCGTGAGCGCGGCCGCTACATGGGTGCCATGGGCGGAGTCTTCGCCTTCTCCTCGGTAGCGGGCCCGCTGCTCGGCGGCTGGCTGACCGCAGGGCCCGGCTGGCGCTGGACCCTCTGGATGAACGTTCCGCTCGGTCTGCTGGCGCTGATCATGGTGCTGCTGTTGCTGCGGCTGCCCACTCGCAGCCGCGGCGGCAACGGCCGGATCGACGTGACCGGCATGATGCTGCTGGCCGCAGCCACCTCGTCCGTGGTGCTGCTCTCCACATGGGGTGGGGTGGAGTACGCCTGGACCTCTCCGCTGATCCTGGGGCTGATCGGCGTCGCCGTCGTCGCCGCTGTGCTGTTCGTCGTCGTGGAGTGGCGTGCGCAGGAGCCGGTGATGCCGCTGCTGCTCTTCCGCAACCGGAACTTCCTGCTGACCATGTTCGCCGGGTTGATCACCGGTGTGGCGATGTTCGGGGCGCTGAGCTATATGCCCACCTACCTCCAGATGGTCACCGGCTACAGTCCGGCCGTGGCGGGGCTGCTGATGATCCCGATGATGGGCATGATGCTCACCACCTCCATCACGATGGGGCGGCGCACCGCCAAGACCGGGCGCTATAAGCGGATCATGGTGGTCGGCAGCCTGCTGACGGCGCTGAGCCTGGTGCTGCTCTCCACGCTGCATGCAGATACACCGGTGGTCCTCGAATGCCTCTACATGGGCATCATGGGGCTGGGCCTGGGCTGCACCATGCAGCTGCTGACGCTGGTGGCCCAGAACTCCTTCTCCCAGAAGCTGGTGGGAACGGCGACGGCGGGCCAGAACTACTTCCGACAGGTCGGGGCCACGCTGGGTTCGGCCGTGGTGGGTGCGCTCTTCGCCTCGCGGCTGGGAAGCCTGCTGGCGGAGAGGCTGCCCGCCGGAGCCGTCCAGGAGACCGACCTGGACCCGAGCTCGCTGACCCCGGAGGCCGTGGGGGAGCTGCCGGCCTCGCTGCACAGTGTGGTGATCGAGGGCTACAACGACGCCCTGGTCCCGCTGTTCCTCTGGATGGCGCCCCTGGTGCTGGTCAGCACTGTGCTGCTGCTGTTCGTGGAGGAGAAGCCCCTGGAGACCTCACTGGAACACTGACGCTGCGGCTCCAGCGGGACGCCCCGGCAGTCCACCCGCCCTCTTCTCCCGTACATCTGGGCTGAGTACTATATAAGCCACATGAATCGACGGCCCAGGAGGTGCCTCCACATCAGTGGACTCTGATCAACGCATGCCCCATCGGTATGCACTCTGCTGTGTGAATGTTCTGACCGGAACCCACGAGGTTCTCCCACCCTGGGAGCGGCATCGATGATCGCCGCTGTCCTCACCCTGCTTCTGGGCATCGTGGTGGTGCTTGTGATCATCGCGATCAACGGCTACTTCGTGGCCCAGGAGTTCGCGTACATGTCGGTGGACCGGAACCGGCTCCGTGCCCAGGCCGAGGCGGGAGACTCCGCGGCCGCGCGGGCGCTGAAGGTCACCGAGCGGACCTCCTTCATGCTCTCCGGCGCGCAGCTGGGCATCACCGTCACGGGCCTGTTGGTCGGCTATGTGGCCGAACCGCTGATCGGACGGTCATTGGGCACTCTGCTGGGCGTCACCGGCATCCCGGCCGCGGCGAGCATCGCTGTCACCACTGTGGGCGTGCTGGCAGTCTCCACAGTGGTGCAGATGATCTTCGGTGAGCTGTTCCCCAAGAACTACGCCATCGCCAATCCCGTCCCGCTCGCCAAGGGACTGGCGGCCTCGACCCGCATCTATCTGACGGTCTTCGGCTGGCTCATCTCCTTCTTCGACCTCTCAGCCAATGCGCTGCTGCGGCTGCTGCGGATCGAGCCGGTGCACGACGTCGACTCCAGCGCCACCGCCGCTGACCTGGAGCACATCGTCTCCTCCTCCCGCGAGGCCGGCGAGCTGCCCGAGGAGCTCTACCTGGTCCTCGACCGGGTGCTGGACTTCCCCGACCACGACGTGGAGCACGCCATGATCCCGCGGTCTCGGGCGGGGACGGTGCAGCCGCGCACCACGGTCGGCGAGGTCCGCGAGCTCATGGCCACTGAGCACACCCGCTATCCGGTGATCGATGAGGATGACCAGCCGGTCGGCGTCGTGCATCTGATCGACCTGCTGGGTACACAGCTGAGCGACCAGGAGACGGTCTCGGCGCTGATGCGTGAGCCGATCATCCTGCCCACGCTGATGCCTCTGCCGGATGCCGTGCGGCGCCTGGCTGAGACCAAGGCGCAGATGGGCTGTGTGATCGATGAGTACGGCGGCTTCGTCGGGGTGATCACCGTGGAGGACCTCGCCGAGGAGATCCTCGGAGAGATCACCGATGAGCACGACGACGGAAGCGATGAGCAGATCCGTGAGCTCGGCCCGGGGCGCTGGGAGGCCGAGGCGGACATCCACCTGGACGAGGTGGAGCGACGCCTGGGTCACCAGCTGCCCGACGGCGACTACGAGACCGTATCCGGACTGCTGATCGCCCAGGAGGGCGGACTGCTGGAAGAGGGTCGGATCATGCAGGTCGAGCTGCCGCCGGACCCGGCCGACTTCGTGGAGGATCCGGTGCGGCGGGCCGCGGAGATCCACGTGCTCAGCGTGGAGCGCAACGTTCCCTCGAGGATCGAGATCAGGCTGATCGAGGAGCATTCGGAAGAGGGTGATGCGGCATGAGTCCGCTGCTGACAGTCCTGGTGACTGCGGGGATCATCGTCCTCTCCGCGTTCTTCGTGATCATCGAGTTCTCGCTGCTGGCTGCCCGGCGGCACCGGCTGGAGGACTCTGCCGAGACCAAGGCCACCTCGCGGGCGGCGCTGCGCAGCCTCAACGAGCTGACGGTCATGCTCGCCGGTGCCCAGCTGGGCATCACTGCCTGCACCTTCGCGTTGGGTGCGGTGACCAAGCCTGCGGTCCACTATGCGCTGATGCCGGTTCTGGCGGCCTGGAACCTGCCGACCTGGCTGGCTGATGCCACAGCCTTCGGCGTCGCACTGGTGGGCGTGACCTTCCTGCACCTGGTGGTCGGGGAGATGGCGCCGAAGTCCTGGGCCATCGCTCATCCCGAGCTCTCCGCACGGATGGTGGCGCTGCCGGCGCGGGCGTTCATCCGGGCTTTCCGGCCCCTGCTGATGTGGATCAACGGGATGGCCAACCGGCTCGTGGCCGCCACCGGTGTGGAGCCGGTGGACCGTGCCGCGGCCGCCGGGTACGACGCTGAGACCATCGGCGGGCTCGTGGAGCATTCCACGCAGGTCGGTGTCCTGGATGAGGCCTCCGGCAGTCAGATCTCCAGCATCATCGGTCTGGAGAAGCTCACCGTGGATGACGTGCTGGCCACCCGCAGTTCGCGCCCCACTGAGGTCCCGGCAGGCTCCACAGTGGCGCAGGTGCAGCGGGCGGCACAGACCAGCGGGCACCTGCGGATCCTGATGGCTGCGCCCGACGGCGGGATCCCTGCGGTGATCCACATCCGCGACACCCTCCGAGCGCCGGCGGAGAGTCCGGCGGCGGAGATGGCGCGCACGCCGCTGGTGGTGGACTCCGGAGAATCGGTCTACGACACCTTCCAGACGATGCGTGAGAACGGCGAGCAGCTCGCCGTGGTCCAGAGCGAAGGGCGCGCATTGGGCGTGATCACCTGGTCCGATGTGCTCAATCAGGTCTGGCCCACCGTGGAGCGCCAGCTCTGAGGTGAGCAGTCTTGTCTCCCGGATCGCCCCGGGCTTCTCCTGAGATCAGGCGTGATGAGCCGATCTCCGGGAAGAGCCCGGGGCGATCTGCGTCTCTGGCCACATCCGGTACTCCGCACCCCTCCCGGAATAACTTCTCCTCCACTAAAGTTGAGTATTAGCGACTCAACTTTTCAGGTGGAGGCTGATCCACCGCCATCACGGGAGGAGCGATATGGACGTCAAACTCACCACCAAGTCTCAGGAGGCCGTCTCTGCGGCCGCGATGAACGCCAACACTGCGGGCAATCCGCAGATCGAGCCTGCCCACCTCCTCAAGGCGCTGATGGACCAGCGGGAATCGGTGGCCGTCGCGCTGCTCAAGGCCGCCGGCGCAGATCCCGACGCCGTCTCCACCCGCGCCTCCGCGGCGATCAGGTCCCTGCCCTCGACCAGCGGGGACTCGGTCTCCACGCCGCAGTTCTCCCAGGCCGGGCTCACTGCGATCCAGGCCGCCCAGGCAGAGGCCGATCAGTTCGGCGATGACTTCGTCTCCACCGAGCACCTGCTGCTCGGCGTAGCCGCCGACCGGGGCCCTGCAGGCCGCGCACTCTCCGAGAACGAGGCCACGCTCGAGGCGCTGAAGGCCGCGCTGCCGGGCATCCGCGGGGACCGTAAGGTCAACACGCCTGACCCGGAGGGCACTTTCGATGCTCTGGGCAAGTTCGGCACGGACCTGACCCAGCTCGCCAAGGATGGCAAGCTGGACCCGGTCATCGGCCGCGACGCCGAGATCCGCCGCGTGGTCCAGGTCCTCTCCCGCCGCACCAAGAACAACCCGGTGCTCATCGGTGAACCGGGCGTGGGCAAGACGGCCGTGGTCGAAGGTCTGGCCCAGCGCATCGAGCAGGGGGATGTCCCGGATGCGCTCAAGGGCAAGACGCTGATCTCGCTGGACTTGGGTGCGATGGTCGCCGGCTCCAAGTACCGCGGTGAGTTCGAGGAGCGGCTCAAGGCCGTCCTGGATGAGATCAAGTCCGCCGACGGGCAGATCATCAGCTTCATCGACGAGATCCACACTGTGGTCGGCGCCGGCGGCGGCTCCGAGGGTGCCATGGACGCGGGCAACATGCTCAAGCCCATGCTCGCCCGCGGCGAGCTGCGGCTCATCGGTGCCACCACCCTGGACGAGTACCGCGAGAACATCGAGTCCGACGCCGCCCTGGAGCGCCGTTTCCAGCAGGTCTACGTGGGGGAGCCCTCCGTGGAGGACGCGGTGGCCATCCTGCGCGGCATCAAGGAGAAGTACGAGGCCCACCACGGCGTCGAGATCTCCGACGCCGCCCTGGTCTCCGCCGCCAGCCTCTCCGACCGCTACATCACCAGTCGTCAGCTGCCGGACAAGGCCATCGACCTGATCGATGAGGCCGCCTCCCGGCTGAAGATGGAGATCGACTCGGACCCGGTGGAGATCGATGAGCTGCGCCGCGCCGTCCAGCGCCTGGAGGTCGAGCGTCAGTGGCTCACCAAGGAGGAGGACCCCGCCTCCCGCGAGCGCCTGGCCGCGCTGCAGGAGGAGCTGGCCAATAAGAAGGAACAGCTCGGTGAGCTCGAGGCCCGGTGGGAGACCGAGAAGGGTGCCCATAACCGAGCCGGCGAGCTGCGTGCCACCCGCGATGAGCTGAAGTCCCAGGCGGAGAAGGCTCAGCGCGACGGTGACTTCGCTGAGGCCTCACGCCTGCTCTACGGGGAGATCCCTGAGCTGGAGAAGGAGCTCGCCGCGGCGGAGGCCGCTGAGGCGGCCCCGGTCTCCGACAGTGACGCACCTGAGCGCATGGTTCCCGAGAAGGTGGATTCCGATGCCATCGCCGAGGTCATCTCGGCCTGGACCGGCATCCCCGCCGGGCGGCTGATGGCCGGCGAGACCGAGAAGCTGCTCCAGATGGAGGAGCTGCTGGGCTCTCGGCTCATCGGACAGCACCAGGCCGTGCAGTCGGTCTCCGACGCCGTCCGCCGTGCCCGCACCGGCGTGGCTGATCCGGACCGTCCCACCGGCAGCTTCCTGTTCCTGGGACCGACCGGTGTGGGCAAGACGGAGCTGGCCAAGGCGCTCGCGGAGTTCCTCTTCGACGACGAGCGCTCCATGGTCCGCATCGACATGTCCGAGTACTCGGAGAAGCACTCCGTGGCTCGACTGGTCGGTGCGCCTCCGGGCTACGTGGGCTTCGACGAGGGCGGGCAGCTGACCGAGGCTGTGCGGCGTCGTCCCTACTCCGTGGTGCTGCTGGACGAGGTGGAGAAGGCCCATCCCGAGGTCTTCGACATCCTCCTGCAGGTCCTCGACGATGGCCGGCTCACCGATGGGCAGGGCCGCACTGTGGACTTCCGGAACGTGGTGCTGATCCTGACCTCCAACCTGGGCAGCCAGTTCCTGGTGGACCAGTCCGAGGAGGAGAGCGCTCGGCGTGAGAAGGTCATGAGCGTGGTCAACGCCTCGTTCAAGCCGGAGTTCCTGAACCGGCTGGATGACATCGTGATGTTCGATCCGCTGTCCATGGAGCAGCTGACCTCGATCGTGGATCTGCAGATCAGCTCTCTGCAGGAGCGTATGGCCTCCCGCCGGCTCACGCTGGAGGTCACCGACGCAGCCAAGGAATGGTTGGGCTTCACCGGCTACGACCCGGCCTATGGCGCTCGTCCGCTGCGGCGGCTGGTCCAGCGCGAGATCGGCGATCAGCTGGCCAAGCTGCTGCTGTCCGGTCAGGTCGAGGACGGGGACACCGTCCTGGTGGACCGTGCCGACCTCTCCCTCGAGGAGGATTCGGCGCACGGGTTGTCCGTGGTCCGCAAATAGGGGCCTCCGCTGCGGGAAGCCCCGACGCAGTCTGCCGGCCTCAGAGGTGTACACCCTCGCGGGCCAGCAGGCTGCGCTTGGTGCCCACCCCGCCGAAGCCATAGCCGCCCAGCCCGCCGTCGGACCGGATGACCCGGTGGCAGGGCACGGCGAAGGCGACCAGGTTGTTCGCGCAGGCGCTGGCCGCAGCCCGATGGGCCTGCGGTCGGCCTGCCATCTGGGCCAGCTCGGCGTAGGAGACGGTCTCCCCGGCGGGGACCTCGCGCATGGCTGCCCAGACGTCCTGGCGGTAGGCCGAGCCCGGCTGCTCCACAGCGATCCGGTCGAAGGCGGTGGGCTCGCCCTCGCTGTAGGCGAGCACCGCCTCGGCCACGGCGCCCCGGTCAGTGGGCAGCGGGTTCATCTCTCGGGCCGCGGTCTGCGGGGCGGTGGTCTCCAGCCGCTCCATCATGTGTTCCAGCAGCCTCCCGATGGCGGCGACCTCCGGCTCCTGGCCCTGCGGGCGGGCCAGTCCGGCCGCGCGGATGGTCTCATCCTCCGGGGAGTGGATCACCACCATGGATCCCAAGTCGTCGCCCAGGGAGGCAGTCGACCAGCGCAGCTCGGGCAGGAAGTCGGCGTCGCTCATTCGGTCTCCTCAGTCTCTTCGACGTCGGTCTCGCCGCCGCCGTCCTCATCGTCGGTCTCTGCGGAGGAGTCCTCCTCAGGGTCCTGCACGAAGTTGCCGTTCATCTGTTCGCCGTCTGCGCGCTGGAGCAGGCAGTTGACCCGACGGTCATCCTCCCAGGTGCTCTGATCCGGGTGCACCACCACGCCTTCGAGCGGGTGGTAGCCAGCTGTGGCCTCCTGGTCCAGCACCTCCTGCTGGGCGGCGTCGCAGAGGGCCATGGCCTGTTCCCGCACGGCGTCCTCGCCGGGGTGCTCGTCTCCGTCCAGGTCCTCCCAGTGGATGAGCTGGGCGTCATAGTCCCAGTCGCAGGAGATGATGGTCGCCGGGGAGAGATCGTCCTCGGGATCGAAGTCACGCAGGCAGTCGCCGGCCGCCCATTCCTCCGGCGGGGCTTGGGCGAGGATGATGCCGTTGGTGGCCTCCTCTGCGCGGGTCTGCTCCACCGGCTCTTCCTCATCCTCCCGGCCCAGGAACCACCAGAGGGCGCCGCCGGTCAGCACGATCACCAGCACCGCGGCCAGGACGAACGGCACAGCGCTCAGCCGTTCAGCGGGTACGTCCCCGGCGGCCTCGCGGCGGCTCCGGCGGGAGGAGCCGGTGCCGGTGTCAGATGCAGCTGTGTCGGAGGTCTCGGCGTCGGGCGTCTCAGGCTCGTCCGAATCCTCCTCAGCGGCGGACGCATCGGCGGCCTCGGGATCTTCGGCGCGGCTCTCGGAGCCCTCGCCGAGGGACTCAGTCTCCTCAGGCGGCTCCGTACGCGAGTCGGCGTCGTCGGGGGACTGGGTGCCGGTCTCCTTAGTTCTGTTCTGATCAGTCCTGTCGTGGGCTGTGCCGTCGAGCGGAGTCTGCTTCTCGGCGTCGTCGCGGCGGTCTGGCCCTCCGGGCTGCGTCATGGTGGTCCTGTTCCTCCCGAGGCTCCCGCTGGTGCTGCTCTCCTATGGTAGTCGCATCACCGGTCGCAGTCTGCGGGGGTTGAGCTGGATCGTTCCGGAGTTTCAGGTGAGATTCGCAAGGGTCCCGGTGGGATCGGTGCGGGCCCCGGAGACATTCTCCGGGGAGCCCCGTGGCGTCGTGGAACGGGGAATGAGAATGCTGATAGCCTTGTTAGCACGAAACACTAGACAGTACAGTTCCTCCCGCGATGAACCCTGCCCGGCATCGCGCGGACCTAGAGATGACAGAGGGGGTCTCGCTCATGGGGCGCGGCCGTCAAAAGGCGAAAGCAACCAAGCAGGCGCGGGAAATCAAGTACTTCACCCCGAACACCGATCTGTCGGCTCTCGAGCGGGAGCTGGCAGAGGCGCGTGGTGAGAACACTGATGGCGCCCAGGAGTCGGACGACTACGACGACGACTACGACCCCTACGGTCGTTGAACCTCCCTACCTCTGCCGAGCGCGCACACCAGGCGGCTCTGCGGTCCATCGCCCGAGTGGTGACGGAGACGGTCCCGCCGCAGGATCCTGAGAAGGCCCGCAGCGGAATCCTCTCCCTCCTCCATGAGGGCGATGTTCTGTGTGTGACGGGAGCCGGCGTCTCCACCGATTCGGGGATCCCCGACTACCGCGGCCCGCAGGGCTCGCTGCATCGGCACCGGCCGATGACCTATCAGGAGTTCCAACACGACGCCGCCGCGCGCCACCGCTATTGGGCGCGCAGCTTTGTGGGGTGGCGCCAGATGCACGGCACAGCGCCCAACCGATCGCATGAGCTGCTGGCTCAGTGGCAGTCCCGGGGGATGCTGACCGGACTGGTCACCCAGAACGTGGATGGTCTGCACCGACAGGCGGCTGAGGCCCTGAACCCTGGCACTGCCGAGGACATCGTCACTCTGCACGGGGACCTGGACACTGTGGTCTGCCTGGTCTGCGGCAACTCCGAGCACCGCCCCAGCCTGGATGTTCGGCTGGAAGAGGCCAATCCCGGTTACGCCGAGGCCGCTTGGCAGGCCGCGGAGAACATCAACCCCGACGGCGACGTCACCCTGGCCGACTCCTGGGTCCAGGAGTTTGTGATGGTCTCCTGCCGGGTCTGCGGATCCCAGAAGCTCAAACCTGACGTGGTCTACTTCGGTGAGAACGTCCCGGCCGAGCGCAAGGCCGCCGTGGATCGGCTGACCGATCAGGCCTCCGCCCTGCTGGTGGTGGGCAGCTCCATGGCCGTGATGAGCGGATTCAAGATCGCACTGACCATGCACCGTGCCGGCAAGCCCGTGGCGGTGATCAACGGCGGTCCCTCCCGCGCCGATGCCAAGGCCCAGTGGCGCTGGCGCACGCGGATCACCCCGGCTCTGGAGGAGCTGGAGCAGCTGCTCTCCTGCTGAGATGGGTGTCCCCTGTCCAGGGATATCTCTCCCTGTGATCGGCTCTTTGGAGGGGCGGACGCCCCTGGAGCGGGGCCCCGATGGGACAGCCTGACAAAAGGTATAGTTTGACCCTGTGAGCAGCTTCTCGGAGTACCCCAGCGGACCACTGTCCGGTCAGATGCCCGTGGTCAGCGCGTCTGACGCCGACCCTCGCCTCCGCCGCACCCCGGAGCTCAGCCGCGGCCGACGCTGGGCGGTGCTTGCTCTGGTCTCCACCGGGCTGCTGATGATCTCGCTGGACATGACCATCCTCTACACCGCGCTGCCGGTGCTGACCTCCGACCTGGACGCCAGCGCCTCCCAGCAGCTGTGGATCCTCAACATCTATCCGCTCTTCATGGCGGGACTGCTGCCCGGATCAGGCGCTCTGGGGGACCGGTTCGGGCATAAGCGGGTCTTCCAGGTCGGCCTGGTCATCTTCGGCGTCGCCTCCACCTGGGCCGCCTTCTCCACGGCCCCGGCCTCGCTGATCGGTGCCCGCGGACTGCTGGCCGTGGGTGGGGCGCTGATGCTTCCGGCCACGCTGGCGCTGATCCGCATCACCTTCCGGCAGGAGCGCGAACGCAACGTCGCCATCGCCGTCTGGGCAGGCACCTTCACCCTGGGGATGGCGTTGGGCCCCATCGTCTCGGGCACGCTGCTGGAGTTCTTCTGGTGGGGCGCAGTGTTCCTGGTCAACGTGCCCATCGTGCTGCTCGCCTCCGTGCTGATGGCTGCGCTGGGTCCGGTGAATCTGGCCGATCCGGCCCGCCGGTGGGACGCCGTCTCCTCGGCCCAGGCACTGGTGGGCCTGGCCGCCGCCGTCCTGGCCATCAAGACCTGGGCTCAGGCCCCACTGGACTGGACGCTGGCCGTGGTCTCCACGGTGGTCGCCGTCGTCGTGCTGACCCTGTTCACCCGGCGTCAGCTGCGCCTGTCCCGGACCACGGAGCCCCTGGTGGACTTCGCGATGTTCCGCAACGCCGGCTTCTCCGGCGGATTCATCGGTGCGGGTCTGACCACTTTCCTGACCGCGGGGGTGCAGCTGGTGATCACACAGCGCTTCCAGCTGATGGAGGGCTTCACGCCGCTGCAGGCCGGACTGCTGGTGACCGCCGTCGCCATCGGGTCCGTGCCCTTCACCCTGCTGGGCGGTGCGCTGCTGCACCGTCTGGGCCTGCTGCTGCTCATCGGAGGCGGCATGGGCGTAGCCGCAGTGGGCGCCACCTGCGCTGTGCTGGCCGCCCTGGCGGATTCGCTGCCCGGCCTGGCCGTGTCCCTGGTTGTCATGGGTGCGGGCATGGGTGGTGCGGTCTCGGTGGCCTCCACCGCGATCATGGGCAACGTGCCGCCGCACCGGGCCGGGATGGCCGCCTCCACGGAGGAGGTCTCCTATGAGTTCGGCAACCTGCTGGGTGTGGCCCTGCTGGGCGGCCTGCTGACCATGGTCTACACCCGCATGCTGATCCTGCCCGAGGGCGCGGGGGAGTGGTCCTCCGCCTCTCCCTCCGGGGCGCTGTCCTCCGGGAACGAGGCAGTGACAGCAGCGGCCTCGGCGGCCTTCGAAGACGCATATCTGGTGGTGCTGATCGCCGTCGCGCTCGTCACGGCGCTGGGGGCGGTCGGCGTCTCCTGGATCCTGCGCCGCTACACTCCTGGCACCCAGTCCCAGGCCTACCCCGACAACCACTGAGGTCCTCATGCGACAGTCCAAGCGAACTCTGATCCTCGAAGCCGGCAGCCGGGTGGTCCAACGCGACGGCGTCACCGCGCTGACCTATGAATCGGTGGCCCAGGAGGCCGGGGTGACCAAGGGCGGGCTGCTCTATCACTTCCCCTCGCGTAAGGCCCTGCTGCTGGCCCTGCATGAGCATGTGGCCGGCCAGTGGGAGGCAGCCATGGAGGCCGACGCCGGCGGACCGGCGGCAGAGGTCGACGCCGATTCCCGGTTCCGCGCCTACGCCCGCCTGCATGAGACCCCGGCCCGTGCGGAGCTGCTGCTCATGCTGGAGGCCAGCGAGCACGAGGCCGCCGATGCGATCTGGCAGGTGGTGCACAACCGTTGGGCGCCGCCGGTGCCGCAGGCCCGCCGGGACGAGTCCGGGGCGGAAGCGCAGAGCGGTCAGGGGCAGAGCGGGGAAGAGCAGCCTGGAGAAGAGCAGAGTGGAGAGGCACCCGGCGCCGGATCCGCAGCAGGTCACGACGCCGGCAGCGAGTACGACGCCGAGGCGGTGCGGGCCTTCCTCGCCCGTCTGGCCGCTGACGGCCTCTGGCTCTATGAGGCGCTGGACAGTGAGGGCCTGGACCCGGCTCTGCACGATCGGCTGCTCCGCGAGATGACCCGGATGGCCTGAGGCGACTGACCTCGACGCCGGCCGTTCACCTGCGGCGGCTGATCCTGTGCACAGCAGCGCGCTCCCTCGATAGGGTAGGAATGTGGCCCCGACCAGGAGTGCTGATGCCTGAGAAGACCGACCGCGCGCGGAGCACCGCGGAGGAGTCTGAGCTGCTCTTCGGCCGGTCGCGCGCTGAGCGCTGGTTCTTCGGCGACGTCGTCAAGACGCCGGCACGGGCGAAGTTCCACATCGGGTGGTCGATCGTGACCTTTCTGATCTTCTTCTACAACTCGATGAGCTTCTACCCGCCTGAGGGCGGCGCATCGACGTTCTTCTTCGTTGCGCACGTGGCTTTCACGGTCTTCCTGATCCCCTTCGCTATGGCGATCTACGTGAAGTACCACGACCTCAGAGAGCAGGGCTTCTACGATCGACAGGCGCAGAAGCGGCGCGCACGTGAAGAGCGCGCCCAGAGGATGCTGGCCTTCGCTCGGCGGGGATCGGGCCGGGCGCGCGGCTGATCCCCGGATACCTGAGATCGGGAAGCAGGAATCCCGGCCGCCCGCCTCAGCTCCGGTAGCTGGGCTCCCGGCGCTTCAGCACGCGCACCACGGTGAAGGTCACAGGGAACAGGATGAACTCCACCAGGCATTTGTAGACCACGCCGAGCACCACGTAGCTGCCGAACTCGGCCCAGCTCATCAGTGGGAAGAGATCGACGCCGGGGATCACGTTCAGGACTGTGGGGACGGTGCTGAAGGCGATGATGCCGAAGATCGCTGTGTCCAGGCTCTGCCCGAACACGGAGGAGGACATGATGCGTGCCCACAGATTGGATTCGCCGAACCGCCGCTTCACCCGGACGATCACCAGGCTGTTCATCAGCTGCCCCACCAGGAAGCCGGCCAATGAGGCCACCAGGATCCGGAGGTAGATCCCGTCCCAGCCGAAGAGCACCTCGAAGGCCTCCTGATTCTCCGTGTCACCCAGGGCGGGCGAGGCGGTGACCAGACCGAAGACCGCCGCGCCGATCACCATCACTCCGAAGCCCACCAGCACTGCGCGCATGGCCGCCCGGAAGCCGTAGACCTCGGAGATGATTCCACCGAGCAGGTAGGTCAGCGGGAAGAGGAAGACTCCGCCGTCGACCACCCAGCCACCGAAGTCCATCTGTTTGGTGGCGGCGATGTTGGAGATCAGGTAGAAGGCGGTCAGCAGGGCCACCAGCACGGCGTAGTACTGGCTGCCCGGATGCGCGAACGAGGCCCTGCGGCCTTCGAGGGATCGGGGCTCGGAGGATCTCGTCTCAGAAGAGCGGGGCTCGGAGGAGTGGGCTTCAGAGGAGGTCATCAGGGTCCTTTCGGCTCGGGAGGGTCAGTCTCAGCGGTCGTGCGGGGGCGGTGCGTCGAGCTGTGGTCGTGCGTCGAGTCCAGACGAACGCGCCGCTGGGCGACCTGCTCGGCCCAGGCCAGGTCGTGGGTGGTGGTCAGCACGGCCGCCCCGGCGGCGGCGACGTCGCGCAGCAGCCCGGTCAGCCGCTGCATGCCGGGATGGTCGCGGCCCAGCGTGGGCTCATCCAGCAGCAGGACCTGCGGACGCAGCAGCAGCGCCGTGGCGATCACCAGGTCCTTCTGCCGGGCAGGTGACAGGTCATAGGGGTGAGACTGGGCCGCCTCCGACAGCCCGGTCCGGTGCAGCAGCTCCGTGACGACGCCGTCGCGTGCGGCCCGGACCGCCGCGCGGTCCCGACGCCGGTGACGCGGCAGCGGCACAGAACGTTCCAGTTCGGCGCGGACGGTGGAGGCCGAGAGCTGGGCGCTCGGATCCTGCCCCACCCACGCCAGCGTGCCCGCGCGCCGGTGGGCCGGCAGTTCGTCGAGTGCGAGCTCTGCGCTGCAGATCCGTCCGCTGACATCAGCATCGCGGCCCAGGAGGCCCGCCAGGGCACGCAACAGCGTGGATTTCCCCGACCCGTTGGCCCCTTCCAGCGTCACGATCTCAGCCGGGGCGAGGCTCAGGCGGAAGTCTTCGAGGGTCGGGGTCCCGCCGCGGGAGACGCTGAGCTCCTCCACGGTGAGCACAGGGCGGACAGCATCCACCGCTGAAGGAGCAGCCTGCCCGGCGGCCTCAGCTGGCCCAGCTGACCCGGCTGGCCCGGCTGACTCGGCGACCTCCGATGCGTCTGATCCGCGGGAACCGAGCCCGGCGTCGCGGGCTTGCCCTGGGCTCGAACTCATCGGCTGGGCCTGAGTCTGTCCTGGCAGGCTGGACCAGACGCCGAACTCCTCCAGAGTTCCGTCATCTGCTGAGGAGGCCTCGCCAGCGGGGAGCTCCACCAGCTGCCCCTCCCGCAGGAAGGCTCTGCGCTCGCAGGCCGCGCTGAGCTCATCCTCCTGATGCCCGGCGATCAGCACCGCCCCACCCTCGGCGCAGTACTGCCGCAGCCCGTGCAGCAGGCGTGTTCGTGCGGCGGCGTCCAAGGAGAGTCCGGGCTGATCCAGCACCAGCAGGGCAGGGCGCAGTCCGAGCAGCCCGGCCAGGGCGACGATCTGCCGCTCCCCGCCGGAGAGCGAATCCAACCGCCGGTCCAGCAGATGCGCGCCGCCGAGATCAGCCAGTGCCGCTTCCGCCGCATGATCGCAGGCCCCTGTTCCGGCACCGGGCTCAGAGTGGGATTCGCGCCCTCGGAGCCGTCCGGGAAGCCGCAGCTCATCACGGACATAGCTGGTCATCCCGGTCTGCTGGGCCTCCGGATCATCGCCCAACATCACGACGCCGGACCCAGCCGCCGCAGTACGGGTGCCGCTGACCCTGCCGCGGTCCTCCAGCAGTCCTGCCGCCAGCCGACAGAGCGTGGAGGTTCCAGATCCCTGGGCGCCCAGTACGGAGACCATCTGCCCGGGGGCGATGCGCAGATCCACACCGGAGAGCGCGGCAGATCTGGCACCCCGGTGATGGAAACCGGCCCCGGTCAGCTCCAGGACCGGCTCAGCTGTGTGATCACTCACCGGAACCACCTCCTGTCCGCAGCTCGATCCCCAGGAGCCCCAGCAGGTCTCCGGCGCCGGGCAGCACCAGCACACCAGTCACCGACGCCGCGACCAGACCGACGCTGAGCGCCGCAGCGGCCCAGCGCAGCAGCTGTTGGGCGCCGGCGTCGTGATGGTCCTGCAGCGGGGCGGGCCGGGGGCAGCGCCCGAAGCCCCGCTGGGTGAGGGTGTCGTGACGCTGATCCAGCTGCACCAGCACTGAGGTGAACAGCCCGCCCAGGATTCCGGGCAGCAGTCGCAGCCGAACGCAGAGCCGCGTGACGTCCCATCCGCGGGCCGAGCGGGACGCCAACGCATCGGCGGTGCGGTGCCGCAGCAGCGGGATCAGGCTCATCGCCGCCGAGCAGACGTAGGCGATGCTCAGGGGCAGGCGCAGCCGCGTCATGGCGTCGAAGACCCGCGCGGAGTCGGAGCTGAAACCGAAGAGCGCACAGACGGCGATGACCGCGGCGACCCGCAGCCACAGCTGCAGGGCGACGGTCAAACCTTCCGCGGTGACTGCCGCCGGGCCGGCGCTCCAGAGCACAGTCACCTCCTGCCCCGGATAGAAGAGCCCCTGGATCAGGCCGACCATGATCAGCATGGGCCCGGCCAGCACTGCCACGGTCAGCAGCCAGCGTCTGAGGCTCACTGCGGAGGACAGCACGGCGCAGGCCGCGGCGCAGAGCAGCACAGCGGCCGGAACCAGGGGAGAGGGGATCCCGAAGACCACCAGAAGTCCGCAGAGCAGCAGGACCAGTTCGGTGGCAGGATGCAGCCCGTTCGGGCGGAGCATTCAGCGTTCGGGCAGCGAATGCCGGGTGAAGGGATGTCGCCCCAGCAGGCGCAGCGGCAGTGCGCGCAGCACCAGCAGGGCCAGCAGGAAGATCAGGGCCTTGTCCGCAGTGTCGGAGAGCAGGCTCTGCAGCGTGGTCGCATAGAGCATCTCCAGCCCTGCCGCCTGCATCGTGGCCACCACACCGCCGGTCCCGACGCCGAGCCCGCCGCCGAAGACGAAGGCCGCCACCGGGGCGCCCAGGGCGCCGGCCGGAATGCCGGCGACCAGTCCGGTCAGCAGAGCGGACCAGACGGCGCGGAACGCTCCGATCCGTGCAGCCCAGCCGGCGGCCGCGCCGATGAAGGCGGCACCTGCGGTGAAGGCGATGACTGTGGGGTTGATGGTCACACCCCAGATGACGTTGGTCAGCACTGCGGTCAGTGCGCCGGCGGCGGGTCCGGCGATCACACCGACCACCACGGAGCCCAGCGAGTCCAGATAGAGGGGGATCGGGGTCATCGTGCCGACGATCTGCCCGACCACGATGTTCAGGGCGATGGCGGCGGGCATGACCGCCAGGATGGTGCGTGGGATCAGCGGGAGGGTGCCGGCGGCGATCAGCAGGCCGCCGGCCAGATAGCCGAGCATCACCCAGAGGGTGGTGTGGCCGAGGTCGTGGCCCAGAGTGGCCGGCTGGGTCATCAGCACCGTCAGATAGGTGGCGATGATGACGGCTGCCCCGGCGGCCGTCAGGGCGTGGGCCCACAGCGGGCCGGGTGTCTTGGATTCTCCGGGATCCGCGGCCATGGCGGCGGACCCCTGCCCAGAGGCGCTGGCAGGGGAGGTCATCGTGGTCCTCTCATCAGTGATGTGGTCAGGTGGCTGAGGAAGGTCTCGGCGTCGATGCTGCGGACGATCTCGGCGTTGGCGGGAAGGTCCCAGCGGCCCAGCCAATCCGCGACGGTCTCGCCGCGGGTCAGCGTTCCGGTCAGCTCGACCCCGACCGGCGCGACGGCGCTCTCAGCCCAAGGGATTATGCCGGGTTCCGGGCGGGCAGGCGAATTGCGCGCCCACTCCACTGCGGCGGCCAGCACGTAGGGGTCGTGGATATGGGCGAGGTAACCGTGGCCGTCCGCCTCGTGGCACTCGAAGTAGAAGCGCAGCGCCTCGGCCAGCTGTTCCAGGAAGGCGCTCCAGCCCGGGGTGGTCTCTGCGGAGGTGATCTGCTCCAGGCGCTGCGGGGTCAGGGTCACCGCCTCAGTGGCTTCGATGGGGCCGAGCACCGGCAGGTGGGCGCTCTCACGCTGCGCAGCCTCCCCGAAGGCTTCGAACACCTGCTGGGCGGCCTCCGGGTCGTAGGTGATGTTCCATTCGGTGGTGGGCCGGGTGTTGCCCCGATAGTTGAAGGCACCGCCCATGATGAACAGTCGGCGGATCAGCCGCGGCAGCTCGGGCTCCAGCTCCAGCGCCAGGGCCAGGTTGGTGCACGGGCCGGTCACGACGCCGATCAGCTCACCCGGGTGCTGCCGGGCCGCGTCCACCCAGGCCCGGGCGGCGTCGAGGTGGGGGCCGCCGGAAGGGCCGTCGGTGGGGTTGCCAGGGGAGCCGCCGCCGTCGGGAGCGGGGAAGGTGGGGAGCTGGATGTCGGGGAGCTGGGCGTAGCCCGCACCGGTGTCCCCATGGGTCTCTTCGGCGTACTCGCTGGCTCCGGCCAGCGGGTGCTCGGCGCCGCGGTGCACCGGCAGATCGCTGCGCCCGGCGAGCTCGAGCCAGCCCAGCGTGTTCTTGACGACCTGTGCGGTGGAGACGTTGCCGCCGCTGGCTGCGATGCCGGTGATCGTCACATCGGGTTGGCAGAGGAGATAGCCCAGCGCGACGGCGTCGTCGATGCCTGGGTCACAGTCCAGGAACAGCGGAATGGATGTCATCTCCCCATTCTGGCGGTTCGAGCGGAGTTTCGGCCCTTTTCAGCCGATTTCGACGATCATAAGGGCCAGAACCCCGCTCGAATCGCCTGCTCAGGCGTAGGAGCCGCGCAGCAGCACGCCGCCGCCGTCCACGCCCTTGGCGCCCTGGACGAAGTCATCGCCCGCGCCGGTGACGTCCTCCGGTGAGTATTCGGCGATCTCGCCCATTACCCAGGCGCTCTGACCTGCGGCGCTGAGGTGAGCCACGGCCTCGTCCGCCTTCTCCGGAGCCACGACGGTGACCATGCCCACGCCGAGGTTCAGCGTGCGTTCCAGGTCCGCCTGGGGTACGCCGCCCAGCTCTGCGATCACGTTGAACACGGCCGGCCAGGACCAGGTGGAACGGTCCACTGTGGCCATGAGCCCGTGGGGCAGCACGCGGGCCAGGTTCGCGGCCAGGCCGCCTCCGGTGACGTGGCTGAAGCCGCGCACGGGCAGATCCCCACCGAGGCCCTCAGAACGCTCCGCGTTCTCAGGGAACCCTCCCTCGGCGGAGGCCCCTGATATGTGTCCCTCAGCGGGATCGCCGTTGAGCGCGGTGATCAGGTCCAGGCAGGGCTGGGTGTAGAGGCGGGTGGGCTCCAGCAGCTCCTCACCCAGGGTGCGGCCGAACTCCGGCACCTGGCGGGACCAGTCCCATCCGGCCGCGGAGATGACCCGGCGGACCAGGGAGTACCCGTTGGAGTGGATGCCGGAGGCCTTCATGCCGATGACCACGTCACCGGCGCGGACCCGCTCCGGGCCGAGCACTGCGGAGGAGTCCACCACGCCGGTGGCGGCACCGGCGACGTCGTACTCGTGCTCACCCAGCAGGCCCGGGTGCTCGGCGGTCTCCCCGCCGACGAGGGCCGTGCCGGCCTCAGCGGAGGCCTTCGCGATGCCGGAGACGATGTCGGCGATGCGTGTGGGCTCAACCTTGCCGCAGGCGATGTAGTCGGTCATGAACAGCGGCTTGGCGCCCATGACCACGATGTCGTCGACCACCATGCCCACCAGGTCGAAGCCGATGGTGTCGTGCTTGTCCATCGCCTGAGCGATCGCCACCTTGGTGCCCACACCGTCGGTGGAGGTGGCCAGCAACGGGTGCGGCAGCCGCTTGAGCTCGGAGGCGTCATACAGGCCGGCGAAGGCCCCGACGCCGCCCATCACCTGGGGGCCGTGGGTGGCCTCGATATGAGCCTTCATCAGCTCGACGGCGCGGTCCCCGGCCTCCACGTCCACACCGGCGGAGGCATACGTGATGGGTTCGCTCAAGGGTCAGACCTTCTCTTTCAGCGGGGGTTCGTTCTCATCCAGCTCGAACTCGGAGTCCGGACCGGGCTCGCAGCCGGTCTGGGCGCGCTTCTTCATCCCGGGCAGCGAGGGCTGCTCCAGCAGCATCTTGCCGCGGCGCTCCTCCGGGGGGAGCTCGATGGGGTACTCCCCGGAGAAGCAGGCGGTGCACAGCGACGAGCGCGGCTGACCGGTGGCGGCGATCATGCCGTCCTCGGAGATGTAGGCCAGCGAATCCGCTCCGACGGCCTGGGTGATCTCGTCCATCGTGGCGCCGTTGGCGATCAGCTCGGCGCGGGTGGCGAAGTCGATTCCGTAGAAGCAGGGCCACTTGATCGGCGGTGAGGAGATCTTCACGTGGACCTCCTTGGCACCGGCCTCCTTGAGCATCCGCACGATGGCCCGCTGCGTGTTGCCGCGGACGATGGAGTCGTCTACGACCACCACACGCTTGTCCTTGACCACGTGGGCCTGCACGTTGAGCTTCAGCCGGATGCCCAGCTGTCGCAGCGTCTGGGAGGGCTGGATGAAGGTCCGGCCCACATAGGAGTTCTTGATGAAGCCCTGGGCGAAAGGCAGCCCGGACTCTTCGGCGTAGCCCACCGCCGCGGGTGTGCCGGATTCGGGGACCGGGATCACGATGTCGGCGTCGTGGGAGTCCTCGCGGGCCAGCTGGCGGCCCATATCGACGCGGGACTCGTAGACCGAACGACCGTTGATCGCGGCGTCGGGGCGGGCCAGATAGACGTATTCGAAGACGCAGCGGGCCGGGGCCGACTCGGCGAATCGGTGGGAGCGCACCCCGTCGGCGTCGATGGCGATGAACTCACCGGGCTCGATCTCTCGGATGACGGAGGCGCCTACGGTGGCCAGAGCTGACTGCTCGGAGGCGACCACCCAGCCCCGGTCCAGCCGTCCCAGCACCAGCGGGCGCACGCCCTGCGGGTCGCGGGCGGCGTACAGGGTGTTCTCGGTCATGAAGACCAGGCAGAACGCGCCCTTCAGAGTGGGCAGCAGGTTCAGCGACTGCTCCTCCAGGTCCTCGCCGGGCTGATCCTTCAGCAGGGCGGTGACCAGCGCGGTGTCGGTGGTGTTGCCGTGGCCCAGCTCTCCGAAGGACGGTTTGGTGCCGTGGCGTTCCACCAGCCGGTCGTAGAGGTCGGCGGAGTTGGTCAGGTTTCCGTTGTGTCCCAGTGCCACAGTGCCGAAGGGGCTGTCGCCCAAGGTGGGCTGGGCGTTGGACCACTGGTTGCCGCCGGTGGTGGAGTAGCGGCAGTGTCCGACGGCGATATGACCGTTCAGCGCGGTCAGCGTGGACTCGTCGAAGACCTGCGAGACCAGGCCCATGTCCTTATACACACGGATGGACTGCCCGTCGGAGGCGGCGATCCCCGCGGACTCCTGGCCGCGGTGCTGCAGCGCGTAGAGGCCGTAGTAGGCGAGCTTGGAGACCTCCTCGCCCGGGGCCCAGACGCCGAAGACTCCGCATTCGTCCTGCGGAAGGGGATCCTCGTCCAGGAGGTTGTGGTTGAGCCGGCCGTCAGCTCGGGTCATTCTGACTCCTTGTCGCGGAGTAGGTGCGGGTGCGACGGCGGGAGCGCCGTTCCAGGAACAACCAGATGCCGGCCGCGACCGACACCGTTGCCAGGGAGAGCACAAGGGTGAGGTAGCCGATCGATGCGGCCAGCGCGTAGTCCTCGGCGGGGCCGGTGATCAGCACGACGACGACGGCGGCCACCAGCGCTACAAGCACTCCGGCCACCAGGAAGGGGACCAGCTTGGGCGTGGGGCGGACCGTCACCTGGCGATCGGCGGGGACCTGAGAAGACATGTCTTCAGTCTACCGGCCTGTGGGGATCCCTGCTGTCCCGGAGCATCTGCGCAGGTCTGTGCCCGCTGCGTCAGGTGTGTCCGGTTGAGGCACGTGTGCCCGTCTGTGCTCAGCCGCGGTCAGCGCGCCGGGTGGGTTGCGAGCCGTCTCCGGTGCGCTGTTCGGCGTCCTCGACCTGCTGCTCTGCCTGTTCGAGGAGGCTGCCGCTCAGCGGAGTGATGAGCTCGGCGATGTCGGTCTCCAGCGTCTGGGCCAGCTGCAGCAGCACGCCCAGGCGTGGATTGGCCGGAGTCTGCTTGGCCTGATCGCTCAGGCCGCGCTCGAGCAGACTCAGATGTTGGAGGGAGATATCTGTCTCCAGGGCCACCTGCTCCAGAGAGAAGTGCCGCTCCTGTCGCAGCTGCCGCAGGCGCGCGCCGAAGGCGACGGCTTGCTCGGCGCTGGGTCTGGGATGCGGCACCCACCTACTAAAGGCCGCAGGTCAGCCAAAAGTCTTCAAGGTAAACATGGAAAATGTGGCGATCGAGGCGGCTGTGGGGCCGTGGTCGAGGCACCTGTGGCCGTGACCTGAGGTACCCGTGGGCGGCAACCTGAGGCGCCCGTGGGCAGTGACCTGAGGCGCCCGTGGGCGGCGCCCGCTGTGGCTGCTGCTCAGGCGGGCCCGCGCTCACCGGCGACGTCGGCGTCGGGCCTCAGCCGCAGCAGCGGCAGGACCGCGCTGAGGTCCGCGCGGATGCCGGAGGCGGAGATCTCCCCGGCCTCAGCGGCCTGCTCCCAGCTGAGGCGGCCCACGGCCAGGTTGAGCCACGTCTGGGCGGAGAGCTCGACGACGTTCGGGGGAGTGCCGCGGGTATGGCTGGGTCCCTCGACGCACTGGGTCACGCCGAACGGAGGGACCCTGACCTCCACAGAATTGCCCGGAGCGCGTTCCGCCAGCTCCTCCAGCAGGTAGCGCACTGCAGCGGCGGTCACCTTCCGGCCGGGATCCTCCCCGGAGGCCTGCGACGCCGACCACTGTCCGACTGCTGCGCGCCCCTCTGCCGCACTGATCCGTCGGCGTGCCATCACAGGTGAGCGAGCAGCTCGTCGGAGAGGCGGATGCTGCCGACCTGCTCGCCGTCGACGCCCCCGGTGATGGGCTTGATGATCTTCTTCAGCACCGGTCCGAGAGCCTCCACCTCGACCACGCCCTGGCCGGCCAGCAGACTCAGCGCCACCAGGTTTGCGGCGCGCTGGCTGCCGTCCAGGATCTTCACCGCCGCAGCGGTGCCGTCCGGGGCCGCGATCACCAGCACGCCCTCGGCGCCGAGCTTGGCCAGCAGCCCCAGGTCTTCCATGACCACGGTGTTGGCCTCATTGCGTCCGTGGACCGCCCAGGGGTAGTCGAGCATCGCCTGATTGACGGTGAAGGCGTGGACCTCGGCGTCGCGCCGCGAGGTGGCCGAGGCGATCCTTCCGAACCCGCGCGCGAGTCCGGTCAGTGAGATCGACGGCGCGGGGGCGCCGCAGCCGTCGACGCCGACCACCCCGGGCGCCTCGCCGCAGTACTCCTCGATGACCTCCAGGGCTGACTGCTGCAGGGGGTGCTCCGGCTTGGTGTAGGTCGCCAGGCGCCATCCCTGCGTGCGCGCGGCCGCCAGGAAGGCCACATGTTTTCCCGAGCAGTTGAAGGCCAGCGGAGTCTTCTGTTTGCCGGCCTCGATGTGGACCTTCAGGTCCAGCTCACGGGAGGGCAGCGCCGCCGGACATCTCATATCGGACTCGTCCAGGCCCTCATCGGCGAGGACCTGCGCAGCCAGCTCCTGATGCTTGCGGGATCCCACATGGGAGCCGCAGGCCAATGCCACCGCCCCCGGGGAGATGAGCGCCCCGGCGCGCAGCGAGGCGATCGCCTGGAAGGGCTTGAGCGTGGAGCGCGGGAAGGTCGGCTTCTGCGGGGCGCCCACGCTCTGCAGGGTCTGGCCTCCGGGGCCGATCACCACGGCGGAGCCGATGTGCCGGGACTCCACCGCCCCGGCCCGGGTGACCACGGCGAGCTCGGCGGATTCTGCGACGGTTGCGGTGTCTGCGCTGCTCATAGGCTCCAGTCTAGGACCGCGCCCTGCCCCGGGTCCGCACCTGCACTCGAGCGGCCTCATACCGGGTGTGTTCCGGTTAGGCTGGTGCCTGTGAAGGTACTGGTGGTGGGCCCCGGAGGCCGAGAGCATGCGATCATCCGAGCACTTCTGCGCGATCAGGCGGTGCGGACCGTAGAGGCGGCTCCCGGCAACGCCGGCATCGCCCAGGACGTGACCTGTCACAGGGTCGACGCCGAGGACGGCGCAGCCGTGGCCGCCCTCGCCGCCGAGCGCGGCTATGACCTCGTGGTCATCGGCCCCGAGGCCCCGTTGGCGGCAGGAGTCGCCGACGCCGTCCGCGCCGCCGGCATCCCGGTCTTCGGCCCCTCCGCCCAGGCCGCCGAGCTGGAGGCCTCCAAAGCCTTCGCCAAGGAGATCATGGAGGCCGCGCAGGTTCCCACCGCAGGCTCGGTACATGCACAGGACCTCAGCACCGCCGAGGCCGCTCTGGACCGCTTCGGCGCCCCCTACGTGGTCAAGGACGACGGTCTGGCCGCCGGCAAGGGCGTGGTGGTCACCGAGGGCCGCGCTGAGGCCGTGGCCCACGCGCAGGCCTGCTTCGAGGCCGGCGGCTCTGTGGTCATCGAAGAGTTCCTGGACGGCCCCGAGGTCTCGCTCTTCGTGCTCTCCGACGGCGAGGACCTGGTCCCGCTGAGCCCCGCCCAAGACTTCAAACGCATCTTCGACGGCGGCCAGGGCCCCAACACCGGCGGCATGGGCGCCTACACCCCGTTGGACTGGCTGGAGGGCTACACCGAGACCGTCCCTGACGCGGCCCGCACGGATGCTGACGCATCCGCACGGGGCCCTGATGTCGGGGGCCCCGAGTCCGGCACCACTTTGGACTTCACCGGCATCGTCATGGAGCGCGTCGCCCGCCCCACGGTGGCTGAGATGGCCCGCCGCGGAACTCCCTTCGTGGGGGTGCTCTACTGCGGCCTGGCCGTCACCTCCCGCGGCGTGCGCGTGGTCGAGTTCAACGCCCGCTTCGGCGACCCGGAGACCCAAGCGGTCCTGGAGCGTCTGGCCACCCCGCTGGGCCAGCTGCTGATGGATTGTGCCACCGGAACGCTGGGGCAGCGCCTCCAGCGCGAGGGGACGGAGTTGGAATGGCGGGACGGCTACGCCGCCGACGTCGTGCTGGCCGCCCAGAACTACCCGGACAGCCCGCGGAAGGGTGACCCGATCAGCGGCCTTCAGGAAGCTGCGGAGCTGGAGGGCGTGGCCGTGCTCCACGCCGGCACGGCCCGCGCTGAGGATCCCACAGACCCCGACGTCGGCCCGCTGGTCACCGCCGGTGGGCGCGTGCTCGCCGTGGTGGGCACCGGCTCGACACTGGAGGAGGCGGTGCAGCGCGCCTACGCCGGAGTGGAGAAGATCTCGTGGGAGGGCGCCCAGCACCGCAGCGACATCGCCCGCGAGGCCCTGGCCGGTCAGATCAAGGTGGTCCCACAGCTGCCGGGCTGGGTGCACCTGTCCTCCGGCAAGGTCCGTGAGCTCTACGCTCCGGCCCCGGGCTCCGCCTGGGACGGCGAGGACGTCATGCTCATGGTGGCCACCGACCGCATCAGTGCCTACGACTTTGCGCTGAGCCCCGGCATCCCGGAGAAGGGTCAGATCCTCACCCAGATGAGTCTGTGGTGGTTCGAGCAGCTGGCCGCCGAGGGCATCCCCAACCAGGTGGTGTCCACCGAAGTGCCCGAGGCGGTGGCCGGCCGGGCCGTCATCGTGCGCCGCCTGCAGATGATCGAGGCTGAGGCCATCGTCCGCGGCTACCTGACCGGTTCCGGCTACGCCGAGTACCGGGAGCAGGGGACGGTCACCGGCATCGCCCTGCCGGAGGGTCTGAAGGACGGATCCCGGCTGCCCGAGCCGATCTTCACCCCCTCCACCAAGGCGGAGCAGGGCGGCCATGATGAGAACATCAGCTTCGCCCAGCTGGAGCAGACCATCGGCGCCGAGCAGGCCGCCCGACTGCGGGATGCAGCGCTGAAGGTCTACGCACTGGCTGAGCAGCGGGCGCGTGAGGCCGGCATCATCCTGGCCGACACCAAATTCGAGTTCGGCGTGGACGCCGAGGGTCAGCTGGTGCTCGCCGATGAGGTGCTCACCCCGGACTCCTCCCGTTTCTGGCCCGCCGAGAGCTGGGAGCAGCACCTGGCCGAGGGTACTGCTCAGCCCAGCTTCGACAAGCAGTACGTGCGGAACTGGCTGACTTCGCCGGCCTCGGGCTGGGAACGCAGCTCCGGCGTCGTCCCCCCGGCGCTTCCCCAGGACGTGGTCACCGCGACCCGGGAGCGCTACCTGGACGCCTACCAGCGGCTCACCGGCGAGGCTCTGGAGCTCTGACCTCCCTCCCCACTGTCCCCACAGGCGATTCGTCCCCACAGGCGATTCGAGCGGGGTTTTCGCCCTTATGGAAGGGTTTTCGGGCTCAAAAGGGCCAGAACCCCGCTCGAATCGCCTGGGTGATGGGTGGCGGTGTCAGCGGGTGCGGAGGGACTCGCTGAGCTGGGCGACCTCGGTCCGCAGCGCGCGGATCTCCTCGAAGAGGATCTCGTTGTCCCGGGTGGGCTCACCCTCGGCATTGCCGAGGCCGGCACCACGGCGCCCGACGCCGGCCTCACCGGTCCCGACGCCGGCCACCGCCTCTGCGCGCTCAGCGTCCCCCTCAGCCTGCTCCGCGGCGCCCTCCTCCAGGTTCTCCTGCGGGTCCTTACCGAGCTTCGCACTGGGCATGTCGTGCAGGGTGTTCATCGCATCGACGATCACCGCGATGATCAGGTTCAGCGCGGTGAAGGCGGCCAGGATGATGAACGGGATGAAGAACGTCCAGGCCCAGGAGTGCTCGTCCATCGCTGGGCGGACGATGGTCTCCCAGGAGCTCAGCGTGGCGATCTGGAAGAGGCTGAACAGAGAGGACCCCAGGTTCCCGAAGTATTCGGGCATGGTTTCGCGGAAGAACGTGGTGGCCATGACGGCTGAGACGTAGAAGATCAGCGCCAGCAGCGCACCGGTGGACAGGATCCCGGGGATGGCGGCCAGCAGCGCCCCGACCACTTTGCGCAGCTGGGGCAGCTGGGAGATCAGCCGCAGGACACGCAGCACGCGCAGAGTACGCAGCACCTCCAGGCCTGCTCCGGCCGGAACCAGTGCGACGCCGACCACCAGGAAGTCGAAGACGTTCCAGGGGTCGCGGAAGAACCGCCACCCGAAGGCGATCAGCTTCAGGAGGATCTCCACCACGAAGATCGCCAGGCAGGCGGTGTCCACGCTGACCAGCACTGTCCCGAAGGAGTCCATCAGAGCAGGGGAGGTCTCCATGCCCAGGACTGCGGCGTTGAGCAGGATCACCAGGATGATCAGTCGTTGGATGCGGGTGGATTCGACCCACTCGCCCAGGATCACTCGGAAGGTGCTGCGAGGGTCAGCGGTCGCGGAGGAGACAGAATCGGCCATCTCGGACAGCTTATCCGCACCGAGGTGCCGCGGCTGAAGCGGGACCGCAGCGCGCCCCTCAGGACAGGGAGTTCTGCCAGGCGGAGTGCAGCCGCGCGAAGTAGCCGCCGGCGGCGATGAGCTCCTCCGGGCTGCCGTCTTCGACGATCCGTCCCTCGTCCACCACCAGCACTCGGTCTGCGATGGCCACAGTGGAGAGCCGGTGGGCGATGATCAGTGCGGTCCGCTGGCCCAGCAGCCGCTCCAGCCCCTGCTGCACCAGATGCTCGCTGGGCAGGTCCAGGGAGGAGGTGGCCTCGTCGAGGATCAGCACGGCCGGGTCGGCCAGGAACGCCCGGGCGAAGGACACCAGCTGGCGCTGCCCGGCGGAGAGCCTCCCGCCGCGGGTGGCCACATCGGTGGCGTAGCCCTCGGGCAGCGCCTCGATGAACTCGTGCACCCCGACGGCGCGGGCGGCTGCGATGATCTCCTCCTCGCTGGCATCCGGGCGGCCCAGCGCGATGTTGTCCCGCACGGAGCCGGAGAACAGGAACGCCTCCTGGGTCACCATGGCCACGTGCCGGTGGTGGTCCTCCAGGGCGAGATCGCGCAGGTCGATGCCGTCCAGCTTCACGCTGCCGGAGCTGACGTCGTAGAACCGGGCGAGCAGCTTGGCCAGTGTGGACTTGCCGGCACCGGTGCGTCCCACCACGGCTACGGTCTGTCCGGCAGGGATATGCAGGTCCATCCGCTGCAGCACCACCGGGCCGGCGTCGTTCTGCCCGCGGGCCGGGTAGCGGAACTCGGCGTCGGTGAACTCCAGTTCGCCGCGGGCCTCCTCGAGGTGCTGGGGGTCTTCGGCCTCGGTGACGGTGGGCTCCTCCTCCAGCAGCCCGGAGACCTTCTCCAGCGCGGCGGTGGCCGACTGCAGCGAGTTGTAGAACATCGCGATCATGTCCAGCGGCTGGAAGGCACGCTTGGTGGCCAGCACCAGCGCCACCAGGACCCCGACGCCGAGGCCCCCGTCCAGGACCCGGAAGCCGCCCCAGAGCAGCACTGCGGTGACGGTGAGGTTGCCGATCAGCACCAGGGAGGGCTGCATGACGCCGAAGAGTCCGATGGAGCGGACCATGTCATCCCGGTAGGTCTTCGCCAGCCGGTGATACTGGCGGGAGCGGGTGCCCTCGCGGCGGAAGGCCTGCACGGCCCGGATGCCGGTCATCGTCTCGACGAAGTGCACGATCATCCGTGCCGAGGAGATGCGGGTGCGCCGGTAGGCCACCTCGGAGTTCTTCTGGTACCAGCGGGCCAACAACGCGATGGGGATCATCGCGGCCACCAGCAGCAGCCCGGAGCGCCAGTCCATGAGCCAGATGCTGGCCGCGGTGAAGGTCATGAACACTAGGCCCTGTGCCAGTGAGTTGACCCCGCCGTCGAGCAGCTCGCGCAGCGACTCCAGGTCGGAGGTCTGCCGGGAGATGACCTTGCCGGAGGTGTAGTCCTCGTGGAAGTCCAGGCTCAGCTGTTGGGTCTTGCGGAAGACCTCACGGCGCAGCCGGTAGAGCATCTGTTGGGAGGCTTCGGCGGTCATCCGGGTGTAGAGGAAGATCAGTACGGCGGCGATGACCGCGCAGGCGATGTAGGCGATTCCCGGCAGCCACATCCCGGAGCTCTGACCCTCGCTGAGCCGCGGCAGCCCCCAGTCGATGGCGAACGCGACGATCAGCGGAGTGGCCGCCTGGCAAGCCTGTGAGACCAGTACGGCCAGACCGGTCAGCAGCAGCTTCAGCCGCACGCCTTCGGAGAGCCGGACCAGCAGCCACCACGAACGACGGCGGATGAAGCGGCGCTCCTCACGGCTCAGCTCCACCTGTTCCTCGCCGGCGGTGCCGCGCAGATGCCTGAACCGGTCCTCTGTTGCCCGGTCTTCGGGTGCTTGCTCAGCCATGGGGAGTCTCCTCGAGCAGCGCGTCCACACCGGCGGCCGCCGCTCCGGTGCTCATCACTCTGCGGTACAGGGCGCTGCTGCCCAACAGCTCGGTATGGGTCCCGACGGCGGCCACGCGCCCCTGATGCAGCAGGGCGACCCGATCTGCCAGCATCACCGTGGAGGGGCGATGGGCCACCAACAGCGTCGTGGTGCCCGTCAGCGCCTCGCGCAGCCGGGCGGTCACCCGCTCCTCGGTGCGCACATCCAGGGCGGAGAGCGGGTCGTCGAGCAGCAGGATGGAGGGCTTGGCGGCGATGGCCCGGGCCAGGGCGAGGCGCTGACGCTGGCCGCCGGAGAGGCTCAGGCCTTCCTCGCCGATCCGGGTGTCCACACCTTCGGGCAGGTCCTCGACGAAGTCGGCGTCGGCGATCCGCAGCGCCTCGGCCAGGACCTCCTCCAGCTCCTCACGCGCCGGGGACTGGGCGCGGGCCGGGTGTTGGGGATCGTCGTCGTCGCGCTCATGGACTGTGCCCAGCAGGACGTTGCCGCGCACAGAGGCGGAGAAGAGAGTGGGGTCCTCGAAGGCCACGGCGATCCTCGAGCGCAGATCGGCCAGGTCGAAGTCGCGCACATCTGCACCGTCCACCCGCACGCTGCCGCCGGTGACGTCATAGAGGCGCGGGATCAGGTTCAGCAGAGTGGAGGTGCCGCCGCCGGTGCCGGAGACCAATGCCATCGTCTCTCCGGGCTCCACGGTCAGGGTGACGCCGTCGAGCAGCTCGGAGCGCCCGTCGGCGGGACCGTCCGGCTCGGCGTCGGGATAGCTGAAGCGCACGTCGTCCAGCTCGATCCGGCCGAGCTCCGGCGGGCTGACCGGTTCTCCGCCGTGCTCGGCGGGGGAGGCGATCGTGTTCTCGGTGTCCATGACCTCGATGTGTCGGTCGATGGCGGTCTTGGCGGTGAAGGTCATGCCCAGCAGCATGCCCACGCTCTCGATGGGCCCTTTGAGTACGGCCGCGGTGGCGAAGAAGGCGGCCAGCGCTCCCACGGTGACCCCGGTGGTCTCCTCATGGGCGACCTGCCACAGCCCGATCAGCAGGCACAGTCCGAGGATGGTCTCGGGCAGCAGCACCATGGCGGCCAGGAAGCGGGCCAACGTGTGGGCTTTGGAGACTTCCAGGCGGCGCAGCTGATCGGCCTCGGAGGTGAAGCCGGACAGTGCGTGGTTCCCGCGGCCGAATGCCTTGAGCACCCGGATGCCGTGGACGGACTCCTCCACAGCGGTGGCGACCTCTCCGGCCTGGTCCTGAGAGGCGCGCGAGTAGTGGACGAAGAGCCGGCGGAACCGCGGCCCGATCACCAGCACCGGCACTGCGGCGAGCAGGAAGACCAGTGTCAGCAGCGGGGAGAGGGTGAACATCAGGGTGAAGCCCACCAGCATCGCCACCACAGAGGTCACCAGCATCAGGGCTCCGAAGGCGAACCAGCGGCGCAGCAGGTTCAGGTCTGCGATGGCTCGTGACTGCAGCTGGCCCGCGCCCCAGGCGGAGTGGAAGGCGGTGGGCAGGTCGGTCAGCCGGTCGAAGAGCCGGGTGCGCATGGCCGTCTCGGCATCGGAGGAGGGTGGGATGACGAAGAACCGGCGCATGTAGATCAGTCCGGCCTCCAGGGCCCCCAGCATCAGGATGACCCCGCCGGCGATCCATACGGTGCGGGCGCCTGCCCCCTCGGCGAGGACCGAGTTCACCAGCACCTGCAGCACCTGCGGGATGGTCAGGGCGACGACGGCGGCGCCGATGGCGGAGATCAGCCCCAGGGCCCAGCGGATGCGGCGGCCCTCAAGGTAGGGGTCGAGCCGGCGCAGGGTTCTCCAGAGACCATTCTGTTGCATATGACAACTAATGATAGACGGTCAGGAGCGTGGCTTCAGGCGGACAGTTCAATCTGACCTGTGCCTTGGCCGATGTGCCGATGCCCGCAGAGACATGCAGCGGCACGACATGCCCGTCAGGTGTGCGGATGCTGCTCAGGCCCTTGGCCTGCCGGCGGGGGAGGTCACAGTTGGTCACCAGGGCGTGTTCACCCGGCAGGCAGATCTGCCCGCCATGGGTGTGTCCGCACAGCACCAGGTCGGCGCGCTGGCCGCTGCCCGGGTCCTGCCGGGCGAAGTCCTGCAGGGCCGAGCGCACCGGAGCGTGGGCGACGCCGATCCGCAGCGTGGCGCTGCTGCGGTCAGCTGCGGCTGAGTCTTCCTCGGCGGGCCAGCCTGGGAACTCCGCCAGGTCGATATGCGGATCGTCCACGCCGGAGAACTCCAGGCGATGCCCCGCGACCTCGGCGCTCCAGGTGCGGTTGGTCAGGTTCACCCAGCTGCGGTCGCTCAGCTGTTCGAAGAACTCCCGCCAGGGGAGCTCCACGGCATGCTCGTCCAGCTGGGAGGGCCCCACCAGGTACCGCGCCGGATTCTTCCGCGTGGGCGCGTAATAGTCGTTGGACCCCGGGACGAAGACCCCGGGGATCTCCAGCAGCGGATCCAGGGCTTCGAGCACCTCGGGGACCGCGTGATGGTCTGAGAGGTTGTCCCCGGTGTTGACCACCAGGTCCGGTCCCAGCTCGGCCAGGCTGCGGATCCATTCCACCTTCTGCCGCTGTCCGGGGACGTGGTGGATGTCGGAGATGTGCAGGATGCGCAGCGGCCTCTGCTCCGGAGTCCGCCGGCGTCCGACCTGGACCTCCCTGGTGGTGAACCGGGTCAGGCCGACGCGGTGGCCGTAGACGAGCATGGCCCCTCCGAGCAGAGCACCGGCCCCGGCGCATGCGCCGAGGCCGGTGAACACAGCGGATGCCCTCATCGGGCGTTCCCTCGATCAGTCATCGTCGTCTCCGTCGTCGGAGTCGTCGCCTCCGCCGCCTCCGCTGTTGGCGTAGCGGCTCATATCGCGGCGGTCGTCGAACGGTGAGTCATCGGACTCGGGGAAGTCCTCGGTGCTGTAGTTCTCGCCCACTGCGTTCATGTAGTCCAGCCACATGGGTCCGGCGATCGTGGAGCCGTAGAACTCCTCGTAGTGCTGCCCGTCGATCCAACGGTCGTAGAGCTGCTCGTTGCCGTCGTAGCGGCCCACCCAGGCGGCTGTGGAGAGCCCGCGTGAGAAGCCCATGAACCAGGTGGAGGAGGAGGTGTCGTTCGTGCCGGTCTTGCCCGCCATCGGGAAGTTCGGGTTGTTGTTGGCGATCTGGCCCTCAGCGATGTTGATCATCGAGTCGTTGACCTCAGCCACCACGTCCTCGTCGAGGACCTGCTCGCAGTCGGACTCAGCCACGTCGTACTCGGTGCCGTGGGTGTCGGTGACCTCGCTGATGGCGCGCGGGGTGCAGTACTCGCCGTCGGCCGCGAAGGCTGCGTAGGCCGCTGCCAGGTTCAGCGGGGCGACCTCCTCAGCACCCAGCACGAAGGACGGGTTGGACGGATCCAGGCCGGCGCCGCTGTAGGCGTTATGGATGTTCAGCCGGTCGGTGAGCTCGGTGATGGTGCACAGGTCGCCGCCCTTGGCGGTGGCCGCCGTCGCGGTGTTCACCGAGTAGTAGAGGCCGTAGTCCACTGTCATCTCGCGTTCGGCGTCATCGGCGACGTTGTCGATCGACCACCCGTCGTCGTCGAGGATCGTGGCTCTGCCGTTGGGCAGGCAGTGGGCGTCCCAGGTGTCGTACTGGGGGTAGTGGTCCTCAGAGGCGTCGATCTCGTCGTCCATGGAGCCGCCCTCCTCCAGGTAGGCGGCGGCCACGAAGGGCTTCAGCGTCGAACCGGCTGCGAAGCCGCCGCTGTTGCCGTAGTCGAAGTCGGCGTTGAAGTTGATGGTGGTGTTGCCCGTGCCCTCGGCGTCAGGGTCGTAGGTGGTGTTCTGCGCCATGGCCAGGATGTTGCCGGTGCCGGGCTCCACGGTGCTCAGCGCAGTGCCCACGGCCTCCGGGTCATCGGCCGGGACGGCCGCCCGGGCCTCCTCCTCGGCGTTCTGCTGTGTGTCCGGGTCCAGAGTGGTGACCACGCGCAGACCGCCGCGGTTCAGCAGCTCCTGGCGGGACTCGCGGTCCGGGCCGAAGGTGTCATCGCTGAGGATGCTCTCCTCGACGTAGTCGCAGAAGTAGTTGGCCATGTCGGAGGAGACGCAGCCGGCCTCCTCGCGGTTGATCTCCAGGTCCTCGGCCACATCCACGGCCACGGCCTCGTCGTACTCGTCCTGGGTGATCTTGCCGGTCTCCAACATGGCGTCCAGGACCACGTCGCGGCGCGCCTGGGAGGCCTCCGGATTCACCTCCGGGTTGTAGCCGTTGGGGGACTGGACCATGCCGGCCAGGACGGCGGAGCGCTGGATGTCCAGCTCGGAGGCGGAGACGCCCCAGTAGTACTGGGCGGCAGCCTCGACGCCGTAGTTCCGTCCGCCCAGCAGGACGATGTTGAGGTATCCCTCGAGGATCTCCTCCTTGGTCATCTCGTTCTCTACCGAGACGGCCAGGCGCATCTCCTGAAGCTTGTCCGCGTAGGTCTTCTCGCCGGTGCCGGAGATGGTCAGCCGGGACTCGCCGCGCAGGTAGGCGGCGTTGATCAGCACGTTGTTCACGTACTGCATGGTCAGGGTGGAGGCGCCCTGCTGCGTGCTGGAGGTCAGGTTGTGGATGGCCGCACGGGTCACGCCGCGGGCGTCCACGCCGCCGTGTTCGTAGAAGCGCTCATCCTCGATGGCGACCATCGCATCCTGCATCTCCTGGGAGATCTCGTCGATGCCCACCGGCTCACGGTTCTCCGCGTAGAAGGTGGCCAGTTCGGTCTCGCCGTCGTTCGCGTAGATGCGCGACGGCGTCGAGAGCGGCTCTTCGTGGAGCTCTGTGGGGAGCTCGTCGAGGATGTCGGAGCCGGCGGCCGCTGCGGCGCCGCCGGTGGCTGCCAAGGGGAAGATGAGTCCCGCTGCCAGCAGGCCGCACAGCGCGCTCACGCCCAGGAAGGACATGATCTTGCCGACCGTAGTGGCAGTGTCAAAGAGGGGGGACTTACGAGACGCCATAGGCTCTATGGTATCCGGATGGTCAAGTCCATTAGGGTGGGGATATGTCTGCTTCGGAACCGATCCAGTGGGAATACGCCACCATTCCGCTCATCATTCACAACACCAAGGGAATCCTCGATCAGTGGGGCGAGGACGGCTGGGAGCTCGTCACCGTGCTGCCCGGGCCGGAGGGCAACGCTCCGGTGGCCTACCTCAAGCGGCCCAAGAGCTGAGCGGAGGCTGCGATGAACAGCTCATCCGAGGTCGAGCAGCGCCTGGCCCAGGCCGGGATCAGCATCCCTGAGGTCGTCCCGCCGGTCGCCTCCTACCAGCCCGCCGTGGTGGTGGAGGGTCCCGACGGCGGCGGGACCGTCTATGTCTCCGGCCAGCTGCCGCTGGTGGACGGCGCCCTGCCGATGACCGGAAAGGTCGGCGGCGAAGTCACCGAGGACCAGGCCTTCGAGCTGGCCCGGCAGTGCGGGATCAACCTGATCGCGGCGCTGAAGCATGCGCTGAAGGACTACGACGGCGGACTGGACCGGGTCACGCGGATCGCGAAGGTCGGCGGCTTCGTCGCCTCCGCCTCGGACTTCACCGGACAGCCGCGGGTCATCAACGGCGCCTCCGAGCTGCTGGGCGAGGCCTTCGGCGACGCGGGCCAGCATGCCCGCAGCGCCGTGGGGGTGAACGTCCTGCCGCTGGACACACCGGTGGAAGTCGATCTGATCGCCCATTTCGCCTGATCCTGAGATCATCTGAAGGATGAAGACTGACTTTGTCCCCGTCATCGTGGGGACCGATCTCAACGCGTACCACATGGCGGCCTCCTTCCATGAGGCCTACGGGGTGAAGCCCCATGTGCTCGGCAAGGTGCAGATGGGCTTCACCCACTACAGCACCATCATCGAGACGGTGACGCTGGTGGAGAACCTCGACGACGCCGAGGTCTTCGTCGAGGCGCTGCTCGGCTATGCCGATCAGCTCGACGCCGGCACAGCCCAGAAGCTTCCGCTGGTGCTGGTGGGGACCAACGACCACTATGTCCGGCTGATCATCGAGCATGCCGAGCAGCTCCGTGCACGGTACCTGTTCAACTACCCGAGCGAGGAGCTGCTCAACCAGCTGCAGGTCAAAGAGGCCTTCTATCCGCTGGCGCAGAAACACGGGCTGACCATCCCTGAGACCCACATCCACCAGGTGGGCGAGCCGGTGGACCTGGAGATCTCCCGATTCCCCGCCATCCTGAAGCCCAGCAACGGGGTGGAGTACTACCGGAACAAGTTCGCCGGCCAGGAGAAGGTCTACCGGGTCAATTCCATGGAGGAGGTCCGCGAGGTCATCGCCACGATCGAGGCGAGCGGCTATCGGGACACGCTGATCATCCAGGACTTCATTCCCGGGGACGACACCTACATCTGGGACTCGGTGCTCTATCTCAACAGTGACGGCGAGGCTGAGTTCGTGAACTTCGGCCAGGTGGTGCTGCAGGAGCACGAGGCCAGCGCCATCGGCAACTACACCGCCATCATCTCGCGCTTCGACCGTGAGGTCATGGAGCAGCTCAAGGGCTTCCTGGAGGCCATCGGCTACACCGGCATCGCCAACTTCGACCTGAAGTACGACTCCCGCGACGGCGTCTTCAAAGTCCTCGAGGTCAACGTGCGCCAGGGCCGCTCCAGCTACTACGCCACGATGCAGGGGCAGAACCTGGCCCAGCACCTGGTGGAGGATCTGGTGCGCGGCCGCCGCGGCGGCGACTGCACCTACGTGGACGAGGACGTGCTCTTCACCGTGGTGCCGAAGTACATCCTCAAGGAGTACGTCACCGAGCCCACAGTGCGCGAGGACGTTGTCCGGTTCATCCGTGAGAAGAAGATCGGCAATCCGCTGCACTACCGCGGGGACCGGTCACTGCTGCGCAGAGCCTGGTTGGCGGTGCGGGCGGCCCGCTACCGCAAGAAGTACGCCTCCGCCTCCTGGCGCGATGGGCTCTGATCTTCGCGTCTGAGGCCAGCGGCCCGCCCCGCCACCCGGTCGCCACCCGGTCGCTACCCGGCAGATTCGAGCGGGGTTCTGGCCCTTATGAGGCGCTTTCGAGGCTGAGAAGGGCCAAAACCCCGGCGCAATCCGGACTTCACGGGAGGGGAGGGGTCCTGATACGACGAAGGGGCCGGAGGATGATTCCTCCGGCCCCTTCGTCGTATGTGCCTCAGATCAGCGGCTGCGCTGACGGATGCGCTGGATGTCCAGGATGACCACGGCGCGGGCCTCCAGACGCAGCCAGCCGCGCTGGACGAACTCTGCCAGAGCCTTGTTCACGGTCTCGCGGGAAGCGCCGACCAGCTGGGCCAGCTCCTCCTGGGTGAGCTCGTGAGCCACCAGGACGCCGTCCGGGGCCGGGCGGCCGAAGCGGTCGGCCAGGTCCAGCAGCGCCTTGGCCACACGGCCGGGAACATCGGAGAAGACCAGGTCGGCCAGGGACTCGTTGGTGCGGCTCAGGCGCTGGGCCAGAGCGCGCAGCAGCTGGACGGAGACATCCGGAGCCTGGGTGATGACTTCACGCAGGCTGTCGTGCTTCAGGCCGGCCAGGCGGGTCTCGGAGACCGCCGTCGCCGTCGCAGTGCGCGGTGCCGGGTTGAACAGCGCCATCTCACCGAAGATCTCACCCGGGCCCAGCACGGCCAGCAGGTTCTCACGACCGTCGGGGGTGGTGCGGCCGAGCTTGATCTTCCCGGAGACGATGAAGTACAGCTGATCACCCTGGTCTCCCTCGTGGAAGACCGAGGCGCCGCGGGACAGGTCCACCTCAGAGAGTTCCGCAGTCAGAGCGGCGAAGACGTCGTCATCCACCGTCGCGAAAAGGGGGGCGCGACGCAGCACTTCAAGATCCATGGGTCTTCCGTTCTTCCTCTCGAGGCACAGAAAAGATATCAAGCATACCTGACGCTGCCCAGAACTGCTGTACGGCTCCGGCAATGTGACGTCGGATACTGCTTACGAAGTTACCAGGTCAAGCCCGGAGCGGGAAACGTCCAGGAATCTTCGCAGAGCGTATGTCATTCTATTCAGGGTCCGAGGACTTCCGGCACTTGGACAGAGAGACGGCGGACAGGAGCGATGCATGGGGATCACCCTGCTCGATGTGATTCT
The DNA here is from genome assembly GCF_017876395.1 of Nesterenkonia lacusekhoensis. Taxonomy (NCBI): domain Bacteria; kingdom Bacillati; phylum Actinomycetota; class Actinomycetes; order Micrococcales; family Micrococcaceae; genus Nesterenkonia; species Nesterenkonia lacusekhoensis. The sequence goes on from NZ_JAGINX010000001.1 coordinate 2,611,457, forward strand.
GGTGATCGTGCTGATCGGCTTCCTGGCTGTCGGCCTGAGCAAGGGGCTGTGGGTCACCGTCGGCGGTGCCGCCGGGTTCCTGGTGGGCGCAGTGGCGGCCTTCTTCGCCATGCCGCTGGTGGCCGAATGGGTCTCGGACCCGGTCTGGAGGGTGGTCGCCGTGCTGGCCGCCGCCGTCGTGCTGGTGGTCGCCGGTCATGCCTTGGGGACCACGGCGGGGGCCGAGGTCCAGCGCCTCTTCCACTCACCCACGCTGCACACCCTGGGCTCGCTGGTGGGCGGGCTGGTCAACCTGGTGGTCGCCGCCTTCGTCATCGCCGCACTGTCGTTCTCCGTCTCGGCGATGGGCTTCCCTACGATCAACCAGCACATGAAGCAGTCCGCCGTGCTCCAGGGCATCAACTCTGTGGTCCCTGAGCGCACTGAGGCGTGGTTCGCCCAGCTGCGCACTGCGGTGATGGAGTCTGACATCCCGGAGATCGCTCAGCCGCTGGTCCCCAGCTCCGCGGAGCTTCCCGACGACGTGGAGCTCACCGAAGCCGCCGAACACTCCGCCGCAGCAGTGGGGCGCATCAGCGGAGTGGCCGAACACTGCGGTCAGAGCCAGACGGGGACCGGTTTCGCGATCTCCCCCACCAGGGTGGTCACCAACGCACATGTGATCGCCGGCGTGGCTGAGCCCTCAGTGGAGATGGCCAGCGGTGAAGTGGTCACCGGACGCACGGTCTACTTCGATCCGGCTGAGGACCTGGCCGTGCTGGCGGTGGATCCCCTGGACGTCCCTGCCCTGGAGATCGGGGAGGCTGCCGACGCCGGTGCCACCGGCTACGTGATGGGCTATCCGGCCGGGGGTCCCTTCGTGGCCGGTCCGGCCATCGTCCAGGCGCGCGACGTCTCCCGGATCAATGACATCTACGGAGGCTCGCCCTCCGAGCTGGAGATCTATCAGCTCAACGCCGATGTGCGGCAGGGCAACTCCGGCGGGCCCCTGGTCGATGAGCAGGGCCGCGTGATCGGTGTGGTCTTCGCTCGGGCGGTCGAGGGCAGCGCCGTGGGCTTCGCGCTGACGGCGCAGCAGGCCGGCGAGGTGCTGACCGATCCTGAGAGCTTCACGGAGACAGTGTCCACCGGACAGTGCGTGGACCGCTGAGCCGCACCTTCCCGTCTCCGAGTTCCACCACGTTGTCCTTCTTCCACTGCCGATAGGGCTGTGGGACTCTGCACGAGCTGTGGAAGTTCGGGCTCAGTCCTCCACCAGGGAGGCCAGGTGCTCGATCGCGTAGCGGTAGCCCTCGACGCCGGCACCTGCGATCACAGCGGCGGCCACAGGCGAGACATAGGAGTGCTTCCGGAACTCTTCGCGGGCGTGGACGTTGCTGATGTGGACCTCCACCACCGGGAGCTCCACGGCACGCAGAGCATCGGCGATCGCCACTGAGGTGTGGGTATAGGCCGCGGGATTGATGACGATCCCCTGGGCGGCCCCGCGGGCTGCCTGGATGGCGTCCACCAGGGCCCCCTCATGGTTGGACTGCATGAAGTCGATCTCCAGCCCCAGGCGCTGTCCTGTCTGAGTGCACAGCGTCTCGACGTCGGCGAGGGTGGCGGAGCCGTAGAGTCCGGGCTCCCGGGTGCCCAGGAGGTTCAGGTTCGGCCCGTTGGCCACCACGATCCGCGACGGACTGTCAGCCATGACAACACTCCTCAGAAAGACATGAACGGGACGATGCTCCCCTCAGCGTACAGCTGAGGACGCGCAGAAGGGGCCGCGCGACCTCGGAGGGTCCCTTCTGAATGAAGCTTCACAGCGACGCGGGCGGCTTGCCCGCGCGGCGCGCTTCATTCAGCAGGGAGGAGAGGTCCCGCGGCCCCGACGCGCTGTTCTGGGACTTACACCCCGTGCTTGGTGCGCATATCCTCTGCGATCTGCTGCATCACGCTCGGATCCGCCAGGGTGGAGGCATCGCCGGCCTCGCGCCCTTCGGCGACGTCCTTGAGCAGGCGGCGCATGATCTTGCCGGAGCGGGTCTTGGGCAGCTCCGGGACCACCAGCACGTTGCGGGGCTTGGCGATCGGACCGATCTCCTGTCCCACGTGGTTGCGCAGCTCCTGTTCGAGGCCTTCGGCATCTTCGGCGTCTCCGCGGAGGATGACGAAGGCGACCACAGCCTCACCGGTGGTCGCGTCCTTGGCGCCCACCACGGCGGCCTCCGCCACGGCGTCGTGGGAGACCAGGGCGGATTCGATCTCGGTGGTGGACAGACGGTGGCCGGAGACGTTCATGACGTCGTCCACGCGGCCCATCAGCCAGATGTCGCCGTCCTCATCGGTGCGGGCGCCGTCGCCGGCGAAGTAGACGTCGCCGAAGCGGGACCAGTAGGTCTCCTGATAGCGCTCCGGGTCGTTGTAGATGCCGCGGAGCATGGCGGGCCAGGGCTCCTTGATCACCAGCAGTCCGGCCTCACCGACGTCGAGGGGTTCGCCGAGCTCGTCCACGATCCCCACCTCCACGCCGGGGACCGCGGCCTGGGCGGAGCCGGGCTTGGTGTGTGTGACGCCGGGCAGCGGAGAGATCATATGGGCGCCGGTCTCGGTCTGCCACCAGGTGTCCACGATGGGCGCAGGGTGTTCCTTGGGCGGGTTTCCGGGGCCGTTGTTGGCGCCGATGACCTCCCGGAACCACATCCATGCCTCGGGGTTGATGGCTTCGCCCACCGTTCCCAGCACGCGCAGGCTGGAGAGGTCGTACTCGTCAGGGATCTCGCGGCCCCACTTCATGCAGGTGCGGATGAGGGTGGGCGCGGTGTAGAACTGCGTGACCCCGTACTTCTGCACGATCTCCCAGAGCCGGCCCTTGTGCGGGCTGTCCGGGGTGCCCTCGTAGATGACCTGGGTGGCGCCGTTCACCAGCGGCCCGTAGGTGATGTAGGAGTGGCCGGTGACCCAGCCGACGTCGGCGGTGCACCAGTAGACGTCGGTCTCGGGCTTCAGGTCGAAGGTGTCCCGGTGGGTGACCGCGGTCTGGGTGAGGTAGCCGCCGGTGGTGTGCAGGATCCCCTTGGGCTTTCCGGTGGTGCCGGAGGTGTAGAGGATGAACAGCGGATGCTCGGAGTCGTGGGCCACGTAGGCGTGCTCGGCGGACTGGCCGGCCACCAGGTCGTGCCACCAGAGCTCCCTGGCGCCGTCTTCGCGCTCGGCGGTGAACTCGACGTCCTCGCCGTTGCGCCTGACCACCAGGACGTTCTCCACAGTGTGGCCCGGCTCGGCCAGGGCGGCGTCGACGTTGGGCTTCAGCAGGGAGGGCTTGCCGCGGCGGTAGGAGCCGTCGGCGGTGACCACCAGTTTGGCCTCGGCGTCGTCCACGCGGGAGCGCAGGGCGTCGGAGGAGAAGCCGCCGAAGACCACCGAGTGGATGGCCCCGATGCGCGCGCAGGCGAGCATGGTGACCACGCTCTCGGGGATCATCGGCATGTAGATGGCGACGCGGTCGCCCTTGGTCACGCCGAGGGACTCGAAGGCGTTGGCGGCGCGGGAGACCTCATCCTTCAGCTGAGCGTAGGTGAAGGTGCGGCTGTCGCCGGGCTCGCCCTCGAAGTGGATGGCCGCGCGCTCGCCGTTGCCCGCCTCGACGTGGCGGTCCACGGCGTTGTAGGCGGCGTTGAGCTCTCCGCCGACGAACCACTTGGCGAAGGGCGCCTCGGACCAGTCGAGGACTTCGGCGAAGTCTCGGTCCCAGCTCAGCGTGGCGCGGGCCTCGTCGGCCCAGTAGCTGAGGCGGTCGGCCCGTGCCTTCTCGTACTTCTCTGCCGTGGCGACGGCGTCTGCGGCGAATGCCTCGCTCGGCGGGAAGGTCCGGGTCTCCTTCTGCATGCTCTCCATGCGCTCCTCCTAGGGGTACTGACGAATGCGTCGGCGCGGAACTGTGCTGCCGATCACAATACAGGCTTGCGCTGACCTCCTGCGAGACGTGTGTCACGTCCTGACAGGAGTGTAGGGCGCTCTGCGCGATGTTCCGGATCTGCGCCACGATGAGCGGTGCTCTTTCTGCGACGAGCGGCAGAGGACGGGATCCGTAGAATGAGGGCGATGACAGCTGAGGAGACACCGCTGGCCACGAAGCGCCGGGTCCGGAAGATCAACCGCGTGCTGGGGGAGACCTATCCCTATGCTGTGGCCGAGCTCGACTTCGACAACGCCTTCGAGCTCCTGGTGGCCACGGTGCTCTCCGCTCAGACCACCGACGTGCGGGTCAACTCCATCACTCCGGAGCTCTTCCGCCGCTATCCGGATGCCCACGCGATGGCGGTGGCTCAGGAGGATGCCATCGCGGAGATCATCCGCCCGACCGGCTTCTATCAGTCCAAGACCAAGGCGCTGCTGGGGTTGGCAGGGGCCTTGGTGGAGCAGCACGACGGCGAGGTCCCCGGTGACCTGGACGCCTTGGTGAGGCTGCCCGGCGTCGGGCGCAAGACGGCGTTCGTGGTCCTGGGCAACGCCTTCGGCCGTCCCGGGCTCACCGTGGACACCCATTTCGGCCGGTTGGCTCGACGCTTGGGCATGACCAGCCAGGAGGATCCGGTCAAGGTGGAGCGTGATGTCGCTGAGCTCTTCGAGCCCAAGGACTGGACCATGCTCTCTCACCGTCTGATCTTCCACGGTCGACGGGTCTGTCACGCGCGTCGGCCGGCCTGCGGGGCCTGCCCGATCGCGCAGTGGTGCCCCTCCTACGGGGCCGGTGAGACGGAGCCGCAGGCCGCCCGTGAGCTGCTGAAGTACGAGCTCGCGCCGGGCCGCGAGAAGCTGCTGGAGAAGATGCGCGCCGGCTGGACACGCCGTCAGCTGCGCGAGGAGGGGTATCCGCTCAGTGCCTGATCCTTCTGTCCGCCGTCTGAGCCGCAGCCAGCTGGAGTCCCAGCTGGAGGCTCTGGTGCACGACGCCGCCGCCTACAGCCGCGAACATCCTCAGGGCGCCGCAGAGGGGGCGTGGTGGGAGCGCATGCCCGCCGAGCTCCCCGGGCCCGGGAGCGCGTCGTGGCAGCTGCGGCCTGATGAGGAGGACTGGGACCCTGCTGTGGTCAGCTCCTGGCGCCGGGCGGCGGTGCTCTTCCTCTTCTGTCTGCCTGAGGACGCTGCCGCGGAGCCGTATCTGCTGCTGACGGAGCGTTCGGCCGGCCTGGCCAAGCATCCGGGCCAGGTCTCGCTGCCCGGGGGGTCTCAGGAGGAGTTCGACGCCGGCCCGGCGGCCTGCGCTCTGCGCGAGGCGCAGGAGGAGATCGGCCTGGATGTCAGCCGCGCGAGTCTGGTGGGGATGCTTCCCCCGGCACCGGTCCCGGTCAGCGGCTTCATGGTGACTCCGGTGGTGGCCGCTGCGGCGGACCCCGGGGTGCTGACGCCGCAGGCCGGGGAGGTGGAGCGGGTGCTGCGTGTGCCGGTGGCCCAGCTGGTCGAGCCCCAGAACCGCCGCAGTGCTGTCCTCCGGTGGAAGGGCGTGGAGCGGCGCTCGCCGGCCTTCCTCTTTGACGGGGTGCTGATCTGGGGCTTCACCGGAATTCTGGTGGACCGAGTGGTGAGCCGACTGGGGTGGAGCCAGCCGTGGGATGAAACACGGGCTGTGGACCCGAGGGAGCACCAGCGGCTGGGCTGAGGCTGCGCTGATGTCGGCTCCGTTGAATTCCTCCACAGCTGCGGCGCCGCCGACGACGCCGCGCGCGGCTCTCCACAGTTCTGCCTCACCGCTGCCTGTGGTGCCCGGCGGCGCCGCAGAGTGGGGACATGGCTTCATCCCGTGTCCCGTTCCTCCCGGCCCGTGCCGACTCCGATGCCCCTGCGGAGCCGACCTTCCTGCTGGTCACCGGGGAGGAGGAGCTGCGCGACGATGTGGCTCTGATCGCCGCCGTCGTCGGGGGACGGCTGGACTGCAGACCCGGCTGGCCCGACGTGCCGGCCGGGGGCTGGGCTGCGATGATGTGCGGTCCGGATGCCCTCCCGCCCTCGGGAGTTCCGGCTGAACAGGTCCTTCTGCTCGGCCACGTCAGAAGCGCCGACCCTGAGCCGGAGTCGCTCTGGCGCTTGGCCGCCTCCCGCCCGGGGATGCAGGCCGTTCCGCTGCCCCAGGCCGACGTGTGGCTGAGCGAGCACCTGGGCGGACGCGTCATGGACCGGGCCCCCGGCCGCGTGCTCGGTGTGGCGGGGGTCTTCGGCGGAGTCGGCGCCACCACAGTCTCCTATCTTCTGGCCGCGGAGGCGGCCGCCCGCGGGATGAGCGCGCTGCTGGTGGACGGGGACCCTCATCCGGGGTCCGGCATCCGCACCCTGCTTCGGGAACAAGCGTCTTCGGGGGCCGCCGATGGGTCCCTGGGGTGGTCGGCCTTGGCCCAGATCGAGGGTGAGCTCTCCTCCTCCCAGCTGCAGGCGGCCCTGCCTGTCCTCGAAGGCATCCATGTGGTCAGTGAGACCGGTCCGGGTGCGGAGTCGGCAGCGGGTCCGGAGCGGGACCCTGCCCCGCTGCGCACGGCGGAGGAGGTGATCGGGGCGGGCAAGCGCGCCTTCGACCTGGTGATCCTCGACGCCGGCCGTCGTCCCGCCCTGCTGCGCGCGGCGGCCGATCGCCTGGAGAGCGTACTGATGGTGGCACCGTCCTGCGGCCGTGCCGCGCATGCGGCCGATGAGCTGATGTCCGCTGCGCCGGGAGTTCCCTTCCGCCTGGTGCTCAACGGCCGGCCGCGGGCCGGGTGGGGCGCCGCGGAGATGCGCAGCGCCCTGGATGTGGAGCTCGTCGCCGACATTCCGGAGCAGCGATGGCTGCGGCGAGCCGATGAGGTGGGGGAGTCCTATGAGCTGCTCCGCTCGGGACGGGGCGCGGCCATGATCAGTGGGATCCTGCAGGCGACCGGAGTCCTCGATGGATGAGCTGCAGGACCTGCGCGAGGAGCTGGCCGCCTCCTCTGAGCCGCTGACGGCCGCGAGGATCGCTGAGGCTGTGCGCAGCTCCGGGTTGGCTCTGGGGTCGGGCACCACACAGCAGCTGGTGCGTTCGCTGCGCGATGAGCTGGTGGGGCTCGGACCGCTGCAGCAGTTCGTGGACCAGCAGGGGGTCACTGATGTTCTGGTCGGGGCTCAGGGGCGGATCCACACCGACGGGACCGCCGGTCTGCAGGCCACAGGGGTACAGGTGGGCAGCGAAGAGCAGGTGCGAGGCCTGGCCCGACGGCTGATCGCCATGTCCGGCGGTCGCCTGGATGAGGGCCACCCCTGCGCGGACGGTCGGATCGGTGACTGCCGGATCCACGCGGTGATCCCTCCGGTGGCCGTAGAGGGCACCATGATCTCGGTCAGGGTCTCGCGCAGCTCAGTGACCCGCATGGCCGAGCTCGCTCAGCAGTGGGACCAGTCGAAGCTGTGGGTTCCGGCGGTTCGGGGCATCATCACAGGCCGGATGAACTGGCTGATCTCCGGGGCCACCGGATCCGGGAAGACCAGTCTGCTGGCCGGGATGCTCGGAGAGTGCCGCCCTCAGGAACGCATCGTCGTGGTCGAGGACACCACAGAACTCCACCCGGATCATCCTCATGTGCTGCATCTGCAGGGTCGGCAGGGCAATGTGGAGGGCGCCGGACGAGTCGATATGGGCCGGTTGGTGCGTGAGACCCTGCGGATGCGGCCGGACCGTCTCATCGTGGGCGAGTGCCGCGGTGCAGAGCTCCGGGACTTCCTCACGGCGATGAACACAGGACACCAGGGTGCCGGCGGCACGGTGCATGCCAATTCCCCGGAGTCGGTTCCGGCGCGGCTGGTGGCGATGGGGGCGTTGGCGGGGCTGAGTCCGGAGACCGTCGCCCTGCAGGCCGCCGCCGCATTGGACGTGGTGCTTCACGTGGACCGGCGTGCCGGGGCTCGGATGCCGGTGGCTCTCTCGACGGTCAGCTACAGCCAGGGCCGTCTGCTCATGGAACCTGTGCTCCTCCAGGATCGGGGCCGGACACGGCGCGGCGCGGGCTGGCCGGATTTCGCCGCGCGTGCCGGTCTGGCGGCTGATCCTTCGCGGGAGGATCCGGTGGCAGGAGGCGGCGATGAGCTGGCACCCGCCTGAGCTGCTGAGCGCCGTCGCGGTCTTCGCCGCCGCTGCCGCGGCCATGCTGATGCTGATCCGTCCGGCGAGGGGATCTCGGAGACCTCGCCTCTGGTCAGAGAGCCTGCACGCGATGCGCGCGAAGATCCGCGGCCTCGGTGCAGACTCCAGCGGTGCCCTGCGCCGCGACGCCGCGATGCTGCTGCGTCAGTTCTCTGCGCTGCTGCAGTCGGGACGGGCAGAGTCTCAGGTCTGGTCCGACCTGCGGGACCACTGGTCGGGCCGAGCTCCCACAGGCGGCGGAGTCGACGCGGAGACCCGCGAGCATCCCTTCGCCGTGGTGTGTGGGCAGGTCGCAGCCAGCGAACAGTTGGGACAGGGGAGTGCCGCCGGACTGCGCCGCTGCCTGCGCGGAGGCTCGTCCTCCCTGCCCCCGGAGGTCCTGCGCTGTGTGGAACAGCTGATCGCTGTCACGGCACTGTCCGAGCAGACCGGCGCGCCCCTGTCGCGACTGGTGGAGCAGCTGGCGGAGGGGATGGACGAAGCCTCTGAGCTGCATGCCGCTGTGGAGACGGCCGTCGCCGGACCGAAGCTGACCCAGGTGGTGTTGGCCCTGCTGCCCTTGGGCGGCCTCGGCCTGGGCCAGATGATGGGCGTCAGTCCGTTGACCACTTTGGTCGGCACTGCGCTGGGGTGGCTGTGCCTGCTGCTGGGTCTGAGCCTCTTGGCGGCGGGCTGGTGGTGGAGCACCCGGCTCATCCGCGGGGTGACCAGCCATGTCTGAGCTGACACAGGGTCTGACCGCAGTCTTGGCCCCGACGCAGGCTTCGCACCTGGTGCCTCCGCTGCTCCCGGCATCGGCAGGGATGCTCGTGGCCGCGGCTGCTGTGCTGCTGCTCATCCCGCCTGCGGTCCGGCTGAACCCCTCTCGGGGCAGACCTGCAGAGGGCTCGTCTCAGGGGGCTCTCCGAGCAGGGTTGCTCGGACGCCTGGGCCGCCGTCGCGGTGGGCCGAAAGGGTCGGCTCAGAACGAACCGGTCCAGCGCTGCTCCCAAGCAGTGGATGCGGCAGGGCTGCTGGACCTCACCGGCGCGCTGCTCTCCTCCGGCGTGGGTATCGAGGCGGCATTGGACCGTTTGGCCGCCTGCGTGCCCGGGGCAGAGCCTCTGGCCCATGTCCACCGCAGCCTGACCGCCGGGACAGGGTGGGAGACGGCGTGGTCCGGCGTCGGAGAGGATTCGGAGCTGCGGGTCTTCGGAGAGCAGTTGGCCTTCGCCCATGCCACCGGGGCGCCCACGGTGGAGCTGCTTCAGACCGGGGCGCGGCAGGCTCGGGCGGCGCACCGTCAGCAGGCCGAGCAGCGGGCCGCACGGCTGGGGGTTCAGATGGTGATCCCGCTGGGCATCTGTTTCCTGCCGGCCTTCGTCCTGCTCGGTGTGGTGCCGGTGGTCCTGGCGCTCGTGCCGGAGTCTCTGGGGCAGATGGGCTGAGACCCTCAGAGGATTCAGACTCCCAGGAGACGTTGAGGAGTTATCGAGCCAGAGTCTGAGCTGGGTTGCTACGTTCCGTGGATGTCCTCCCGAGACCACAGACTCGATGCCGCCAAGGGCGTGCTGATCTTCATGGTGGTGCTGGGCCACATCATGGCCGCAGTGTCTCCATGGGATGACGCCTCGCTGCGGATCTTCCAGACTGCCATCTACGCCTTCCACATGCCGGCCTTCGTCTTCCTCACCGGCGTGACCGCACGTTCCGGGAAGATCCCCCACCGGGTGGCGTTCCTCCTGGTCCTGCTGGCCACGGCTCTGCCGCTCTACTACGGGTGGATGAGTATGCTCGGCCTGGAGCCCGAGTTCGACTTCCTGGTGCCGTACTGGATCACCTGGTTCCTGCTCGCGCTGGTGTGGTGGCTTCTGACCGTGCCGCTGATCGAGCGTTTCCCGCGCGCCATGCTCAGCCTGTCACTGGCCGCAGGTCTCTTCGGCGGTCTCATCCCTGAATACGACTATGAGCTCTCCCTCGCCCGAGCGCTGACGTTCTGGCCGTTCTTCGTCATCGGTAAGCTCTACGGCCGCAGCATCCTCTCCTGGGCCGGTTCGGGAGGACTGGGCAAGCGGATCGGTCTGCTGGGCGCCGCCATGGTGCCTGTGGGGGTCTTCTACGCCGTCGACGTGGAGAAGCTCTGGTTCTACGGCAGCCGCGGCTTCGATTTCCTGGACGCCACAGCCGCCGAGGGCTCCGCGCTGCGGGCGATCATCGCGCTCTGTGCCATGCTCAGCACAGTGGCCGTGCTGGCCTGGATGCCTCGCGGCGCCGGATTCTGGGCCGCAGTCGGCCGGCGCTCGCTGGCCGTCTACCTCCTGCACGGCTTCATGGTCCGAGCGCTGAACCGCCCCTTGGACGACATCCTGGAAGTCGTGCCCGGTCCTGTGATGGTGATCGTCTGCTTCCTCCTGGCCGGACTGACCACCTGGCTGTTCGCTCTGCCGGTGTGGGACGAGGGCATCCGCCGCTATGGTGAGGGCGTCATCCGGCTGGCCGCTGCTCCCGTCGTGTGGGTGCGGGCCACCATCCAGAAGGGCCGTGAGCGTCGCGCCCAGCAGGCTGAGCACGAACGCATCGGGGAGCAGAATCCTGAAGCAGAGAACGCTGCAGAGGACTCTGCAGAGGCGAAGCCGGCGCTCAGTCGGCGGTGAGCTCAGCCAGTTCCCGCTCCAGATTGATGCGGGCCTGGTCCTCCCAGAGCCGCCGTCCGGAGGCGGTGCGGAACAGCTCAGGGACCTCCAGCAGCCGCCGGAGCACCTGTGCGCGGCCGGCCCGGAACTGGTCCTCGGGCACATGGGCATAGTCCCGGCGCACCTGCTCGGCATAGCGCCGGTACAGCGCAGGTTCGCGCCCCAGGACTTCCAGGTCTGCGTCCACCAGGACCGCTCCGGAGAGGTCCCCCTCCTCAGGAGCGTGGGAGGCGGTGAGCCGGACCAGCCTCGCGGTCTCCTCGACGACCGCGTCGGGCAGCACCGGATCCAGCTGCTGCTCAGCCAGCCGGGCTGAGGCCTCCTCGTCGGCGCCGGCGCTGCCGGCGTAGACGGCGTCGTGATACCAGGCGGCCAGCAGCAGCGTCGGTGACTGTTCAGCCCTGCATTCCCCATGACGCTCCAGCAGGGCGACGCCGTGGAGCACTGAGGCCAGATGCGGCAGTGCGTGATAGCTGCGGTGCGGCTCAGACCATCGGTCCAACAGGTCCTCGCCCAGACCGCCCCACCGGGCAGGTGGCACGGGCGCGTCCAGCAGTCGCCCGCCCAGACGTCCCCAGGCGCGGCCGAGCCGGGGCCGGAGCTTGGCGCTGCGCTCCCGTGCGCGCACCCGCAGACCGGAGCGGGTCAGGACTCGGGCCAGCTCGCTGCCGCTGACCGGCACTGCGCCGCGGGCGACCAGCTCGGGGTGGCGGACCTCCGGGACGTCGTAGTGGTCCTCGTCGAAGGCGCGCTCACTGATCCCGGCCGCGGCCGCGAAGTCATGCAGCTCCTCCAAGGATTCATCCGAGATCAGATGGGAGAAGACGGTCCCGTGGGCCGGCCAGTACGGCGGATCGATGTAGAGGGTCATCACTGAGCATCTTAGGGCTCTCGGTCTGAGGCCGGCACGCGCGTAGCCTGGGGAAGGTACCCGAGGAAAGGAACAGAAGATGCTCGTCGCATTCTCCGTAGCACCTGCCGCGTCCTCCGGCGAGGACGGCTCCGTCAGCCGCGCAGTGGCTGAGGCTGTGCGCATCGTTCGGGACTCCGGGCTGCCCTATGAGACCAATTCGATGTTCACCACGATCGAAGGCGAGTGGGACGAAGTCTTCGCCGTGATCAAGGAGGCCACCGACGCGGTCACCGCTGTCAGCTCCCGCGTCTCTCTGGTGGTGAAGGCCGACATCCGCCCCGGGCACGACAACCAGCTCACCGAGAAGGTCCAGCGGGTGGAGGACTACCTGAGCGAGCACTGATCTCGGCGTCCGAAGCCTGAGGTCCGTCCCCGCAGAACCTCGCACTCGCTGGGCGCTCGCCTACGCCGGCGGGTCCCGCTGCTCAGGCGGCGCGGGTGATGCCGCGGCGTCGCTGTGGCCTGCGCAGCTGGGCCACGGCGACGCCGGCCAGGCAGACGCCTCCGCCCAGGATGGCCAGCGGCGGGGGAACCTCACCCAGGGTCAGGGCAGACATCAGCACGACGACGGCGGGCACGGCCAACGTCGCCGAAGCCACCCTGCCCGTGGGGAAGTGGTTCATCGCGTAGCCCCAGAACCAGAAGCCCAGAGCTGAGGGCCCGACGCCCATATACACCGCACCGAGGAGCGTGCCGGTGCTGAGGCTGCCCAGTTCGCCGGCGGTCTGACCGAGGAAGGGCAGCAGCGCCAGCGCTCCGGCCACACAGCCCAGCCAGGTGGCGGTCAGCGGGTCCACATCCCGCAGCGCGAGCTTCTGGACCATCATGCCCGCTGCGTAGAGCACCGCAGCGCCGAAGGCGATGACCAGCCCCGCCATGGCCAGCTGTCCGGTGCTGCCGGCGACGGTGATGAAGCCGATGCCGGAGAGCGAGATCAGCATCCCCAGGAACAGGCGCCGCGAGAAGGCCTCCTTGAAGAAGACCACCGCGCCCACGCCCACCATCAGCGGAGCGAGGTTGACCATCATGGCCACAGTGCCGGCGTCGAGGAAGTGGCCGGCCCAGTTGAAGACCAGCGTGTAGACGGCGAACCAGATCACGCCGAAGGCGGCGGTGTAGGCCAGGCCGCGTCCGCGGGGGAGCAGCTGCTGTCCGCGGCGGATCCAGAGGATCAGCACGGTCAGCGTCAGTGAGCCGGCCAGCAGTCGGATCAGCGCCAGCGGCCCCGGAGAGATGTCCGAGGCGGCCCACCGCATGATCACGAAGGTGGAGGCCCACATCAGGACGGTGACCACGATCGCCAGGATCGGCACGGCGGATCGCTGGGGTGCCGGCGTCGGGGTGTCGTGCTCCGGCGTCTGGGATGCCGGATCGCCGGCCGCTGCTGAACTCACACTCCTGGCAACCGCCTCGCACTGCCGCTCATTCCGACGCCTCGGGAGGGCCGGCCCGGGAGACCCCGTTGGCCGGCATCTGTGGCAGCGGCAGCCAGGAGGGATTCAGTGGGCTGACCTCCAACAGATCGCGGGTGGTCTCCACTGTGATCTCCGTGCCGAAGTCCCCGCCGACCGTGCAGGAGCTGAGCTGTGCCCCGTTGGCGGTGGCCACCTCCTCGGCCACGCTGCATGGATCCTCGGAGGTCAGACCGCGGGCGGCGTCGGCGCCGGCCAGAGCGGCCAGGTCTGCCGCACGGGCAGCCTGGGCCGCGGCCGTCGCCGACGCGCTGAGCAGGTGGACCAGTCCCAGCAGCAGCACCAGGACGGCGATCATCCCCAGGACGAGTACGGTCCCCGACCCTCGCTCGGAAGCACCCCGCTCGGTGTCCCCGCGGGCGGGCACGGTGTCCGTCTCCCGCGCCCTCATGGTGAGTCCTCCGCGGCCGGGACATGCTCGGTGCGCGCGCTGGCCTCGGCAGTCTGATCCATATCCAGCTCCACCAGGCCCAGCAGCCGCACCGGCCGGGTCAGCTCCACATGGGAGTACTCGCCGTCCCGGGAGATCGCTGTGCTGACCTCCTGGCCTGCTACACGAGAGGCCGTCTGCTCCGCGGCCGAGGGGTCCTCTCCGCGGGCCAGTTCTCGGGCAGCGGCCCGAGCGCCTTCCTCCAGGGAGACCTGAGCGGCCCCGTGCATCGCCAGGCTCAGCAGCAGACCCAGGATCAGCACGACGCCGGGCAGGGCCACGGCGAACTCCGTGCTCACCGAGCCGCGCTCCCGCCCCGTTCCGGGCCCCGGTCCTGTTCCGGGTTCGAGTCCTGCCCCGGGCTCCGTACCGATGCCGCTGCGCTCGCAGGCGCCGTCGAACTCACCCATGCCGATCCTCCTGCCCTCCACGGCGCTCAGCCTCAGTAGCTGAGCGCGTTCTCCACGAGCCCGGACAGCAGGCCCTGCACAGTGTCCGAGGACAGCACGGTGACCAGCAGCCCGGCGAAGCCCACCGCCGCGACACTTCTGAAGCTAAGACGGGCTTCCATGTAATGTGCTGATATGGCTGATAAACCCTCCGCATCGGTTTCCCGCGTGGCCATCTACGCTCGCCAGTCGATCCTGGAGGACCAGGGCATCGAGCAGCAGCTGGCCGACTGCCGCAAAGCCGTGGAGGAGCGCGGCTGGAGAGTCTTCGACGAGTTCATCGACAACAAGGTCTCCGGCTCCAAGGAGCGCGGGGCAGCAACGCAGTGGGCCAAGATGCTCCAGGCCTACGATGACGGCCTCTTCGACGTGCTGATGATCGACAGGCCCGACCGGTTCAGCCGCCGGCTGACCGACCTGCTCGATGTCAGGGAGACCCGGGACGTCCGGGTGGTCAGCGCCCGCGGCGGCGTGGACACCGACCACGGCGATGTCCAGCTGGGCATCCAGGTGGTCCTGGCCAAGAACGAGGTCCGCGAGAAGACGATCAGGGCCAAGCGCTACGCCGTCGAGCGCCACAAGCAGGGCCACCCCAATGCAGGCGGCGGCCCGCATGGCTACAGATGGGTGCCCGCGGCCAACCGTGATCCGCAGACCCAGGCCCGCTATGAGATCGATGAGGATGAGGCTGAAGATGTCAGGTTCATCTTCAGCGAGTTCCTGGCCGATCCCGACAAGCAGGCCTCCATGAAGCAGATCGCCCGAGCTCTCAACGACAAAGGCCGACGCACTCGCCGTGGCACGAAGTGGGGAGCATCGACCATCCGGCGCATGCTGATGAACCCCTACTACGCAGGGCTGCTGCCTCCCTCTCGGCCCTACGACGGCTCCGGCAGCCACCACTACAACAACCTGGATCTGGAGAACTGCATCACCGGGGCATGGGAGCCGATCATCACCGAAGAGCAGCTCCGGGCCGCCCGCGGCAAGCTCTCGCTGGTCAAACCCAACCACGACGGCACAGCCCGGAAGTGGCTGCTGCCGGGTCTGGCCACCTGCGGCAAGTGTGGCGGTCCGGTCAGATCATCCATAGGGACGCAACGGGTCCGAGACAAGGCGACCGGCAAGCGCGTCGCCGTCGACGACTATCACGCCTACCGGTGCGCGACCATCGGGAACGGATGCTTCCAGCGGGCTGGTGACATCATTGACGAGTTCATCTCCCAGGTGGTCATCGAGCGTCTGGCAACCGCAGACCTGGCGGATCTGCTGGCCATCGACGACGGGCCGGACTTCGAGGCACTGTTCGCCAAGCAGAAGGCCTTGGACGGCCGCGAGGGTGAGATCGCGCTGATGATCGCCCGGGGTCAGCTCAACCGCGAGGCCGCGGAGCCTGCCCTGGAGGAGATCAGGCAGGAACAGGAGACCGTGAAGAACGAGCTCGCCAGGGCGGTGAAGCAGGACCCTTTGGCAGAGCTGGCTGGTGTCGACGATGTAGAGGCGTGGTGGAACGCATCGACGCTGGCGAGGCAGCGGGCCATTGTCGGCAAGCTCATGGACGTGGTGATCCACCCGATCGGAGGAGGCAGACGGACCACTGCGAAGAACATCGCGGAGACAGTGGAGATCCGCTGGAAGGACTGACGGCAGAGGCAGGGCCTCGGCCTGAGAACACATGGTGAAGATGAGAGTCATGATAGTGACCCCAGACTGCAGCGCCCGCACCTGTCGGGTTTTTGTCGGGTGCTGTCGGGTCGCTGTCGGGCGCCTCTGGCGCACATCCCGACATGTTTTTCCCTGATATTGCAGGGGAAAGTTCACGTTGTCGGGTTTGTCGGGTGTCCTGAGCAAAACTTTCTATATACCGAGAGAACACCCCTGGAGCACTACCCCTGCACTTCAACACATTTTTTCTCTGTATACCCCTCTCTAAGACCCGACATACCCGACAGAAGCACTAAAACCCCTGGTCAGAGAGATATGTCCTGTCGGGTTTTGCCGGTCAGAGCTGTCGGGTTCCGCGCTCCAAGGCCCGACAAACAGGAACCAAAACCCGACAAGTTGCCGCTGGGGGCCGGCGGCTTCATGCTCCGAAACCCACATCATCCATCACCACCTCCCGGGCATGTGCTCCGAGCGAGGCCGGCAGGCCGAGCGGGACATCAGTCAGGCCAGCTGAGCACCCATGGGCAGAAGAAGATCCACCTGCCCACCAGGCCTCCCGCCTAGTAGATCACCAGACGCGCGATAGTATTCACACAACGGCCTCGTAGACCAGGAAGGTACGCACCCATGACTGATGAGCACACCGTCCCGCCTGAGTCCAAGCTCCTCAAGGAGGTCCAGTCCCTCTCCGGCATCCCCGTTCCCGAGCTGGCCGAGGCCACCGGCCTGTCGAAGGCCACCATCCACTCCGCCATCCAGGGAGTGCGCTACAAGACCGGCGGCTCCATCCCGGCCCCGCCGTCGGACAAGACCCTGGTGAAGCTGGCCCGAGCCCTGTCCATCACTCCTCAGCAGCTTCGCGAGGCCAGCCCCAACCGGGCCCGGGCGATCCACGAGCTCTCCGAGGAGCCGGCGCTGGAGAAGTCCCTGCCCAGCGATGAGGAGAGTCAGGCTGCTGCGGCCGCTCACCTCCGGCTGGCCCGCAGGGTGCTGGCCGCCTTCACCGACCAGGAGCTGCGCGAGGAGATCGCTCGGCGGGAGGCTGAGCGCAACGAGCGTGAAGCCTCGGCGAGTTCCTGATAGTCTCTCCAGCGCTACCTCCCCAAGCTGAGACCCCACCGGGGTTTGTCATGCCCAGAAGCAGCCGCAGGCTGCACCGGGTACTCAGCTTGGTAATCACATAGTGGAGGTAGTTCTTTGAACGACATCATCACCCTGTCCCCAGCAGCACAGTCTCTGATCCGTGATCAGATCTCGCTGCTGGAGGGCATCTATCCCGCTCCGGTGAACCACGAGTTCGTGGTCCAGCGCCTGCAGGAGGCTCGCCATAACCTCGAGCACCTGCTGACGCTGAGTTCCTCCGAGGCCCCAGGCCTCACTCAGGAGGACGCCGAGCACTTCCGCACCATCCAGGTCGCTCCCTTAGTCGCCGAGCCCATCGAGGCCGAGCGTCTGATGGCGATGGAATCCACCCCTCAGCATCGTGCTGCGACTCATCTGCTGACTCATTCCTCGCACTACGCGGAGCTGGTCACAGCCCTGGTCGCCAGCGATGACTGTGGGTGGATCGGGTTCGTCTTCCCGCTGGATGACGGGCTCCATCGCTTCGAGGTTCCCCAGCATCTCTCCGGCGAGGCCCGTCGCGTGGGCTCTCTGGTGCTGTTGCTGCTGGGCGTCTCGATCCGTGAGTCCCTGGGTGAGCTGCTGCCCGGTCTGGACCCGCAGTCCTCGGTAGCCTTCGCCGAGGCCTGCCAGATCCTGCAGCAGTAGCACCGCCGGAGGCGGCACCGGGTGGCTCCTCGAATGTGATCCCCACTGAGAGGAGCTGCCCTTGTCTGTCACTTCCACCGTCACCCCGGCCGTCTGGATTGGGTGTCTCGCCTGCTACAACGCAGGCCGACTCACAGGTGACTGGTTCGAGGCCATCACTGCCGACGAGGTCACCCCGGAGAAGCTCCACGGCCACCAGACCTCCCACGAGGAGCTGTGGTGCCTAGATCACGAGTATCTACCCATCGATGGTGAGTGCTCACCTCACCAGGCTGCCAAGCTCGCCCGTCACCTCGACGAGATCGACGAGTACCTGCTGCCTGCCTTCCTCGCCTGGATCGGCTCCGGCAGTCACGTCCTCGACGGAGAAGATCTCCCCGACCACGGAGAGTTCATCGACCGCTACTGCGGCCACTGGGACTCATTCACCCAATACGCCCACCAGCTGGCCGAGGACATCTGCCTGCTCGCTGACGCCCCCGAGCACATCACCCGATACTTCAACTGGCAGTCCTGGACCGACGACCTGCAGCACGAGTACACCGTTCTCGACGCCGCCGAAGGAGGTGTCTACATCTTCCGTGACCACTGAGCTGATCTGACGCTTCCTTAAGCCCCGCTGGCACCACAGCCAGGGAGCTTTGCTCACCCGGAGACGACCCTCACCAGGAGCAATACATGACCACAATCGCCTACCTGAACTCTCCCCACACAGACCCTGAGGTCCACGCAGCCGACTGCTCCAACATCACCAGGAGGACCCGGATGGGCTTTGAGCACGCCGGCTGCGCTGAAGTTACCACCCGCAGTGAAGCCATCTATGACTACAATGCCGACTTCATCGACGACGGCGCCACCAACGATGAGCTCTGGGACTTGCTGTTCTTCCCCTGCGCCAAGCTGGGCTGGGGCTCGCTGTGACCGCCGAAACTGACACCACTGAACAGACGATCCGTGCCCAGATCCAGAGGTTCGACGACGTGCTGGCGGATCCGGAATGGGAATGGGGCGCGATGGTCGACGCCGCGCTGGACGTCCGGGAGGCTCTCCAGCACCTGGTCGATAGGGCCTGACGAGAAGACCCCCGACACCTCACGGTGCGGGGGTCTTCTTTTTCTACAGTGAAGGTCACAGTGACTTCAGGTGGTCCAACTTCCCCTGCCACTCCAGACGCAGCTGAACGTCACTCCTGGTCAAATCCGCGCTTGATCCGCTCAGCATGGAGACCACGGGCGTTCGACCCTGGGAGGGCGCCCTTGAGGGTGATGCACCACATGTTGATCAGCGCCTGGCAGTACGGGCACCTGTGGTCGAGAGCTCGACTCGCTTCGGGTCCAAGACGTTCCCGGCGTTGGTCGTTGTAGAGCTTGGCTGTGCCAGTGATGAACGCTGCCACTACTAGCCCCGGCGCACCTCCGACCAGGATCAGCAATCCCCCTAGCTGCACCCACCATGTCCACAGGTAGATGGCGATTAGCATGTTGACGCCATCGAGCGCCCCCGCCTTGTACTGCGGATAGTCCTCTTCCAGCCAGCGGGCAGCGTTGAGGATCTGCTCCTGAACTCGCTCATGGAAGAGGCCGAGACGCTCGGGCACCTCAGGTTCAGCGGCTACTTCCTCAAGTTCTTCGGGGCTGTAGTGCTCCAGAACCGAATCGATCAGCTGACGCCAGTGCTCGTCCCCGACGGAATCGAAGAACGAAGATTGAAGTCGCCACGCAGAGACTTCGCTCCAGGTGGAGACTTCCGTGCTGGAGAGGAAGTTCTCGTAGATCCTGCCAGTGATGCCAGTTTCGACAGCTTCCCGGAAGGGTCGCGTAATGTCGATGGCCTCCAGCACATTGCCCACGCCTTCAGCGACATGCACAGGCGGGACGAACGCCTTGAAGAAGGTCTCCGTAGACAACGAGCCTTGGACGAGGGAAGCGATGTCCGTAGCGTCGGCGGCATCTTGGAGTGCAGCTCCAGGCCCGGAGCCCTCCAACAGCGCGGTGAAGGAAGGTGCTATTGAGGTTTGTGGCTGCCACGTCGTAATGCTTCTCTCAATGGCCTGCTGATAGGCCTCTAATACGCCCAGTCCGTCCGCCCAGGGGCTCTGGGCGAGCGTCTGTCCCAGCTCTCCGATCCCCGCCGCATTCACAATCGCTCTATGTGCTCCGCCCTCGGTCGTCATCGCCGCCCTCTCTTCGCCTCATGTCGATACTATCGGCTCGCCAGGGAGCCGGAATCGACTGGTCCGCTAGGCTCGTAGACATGGCGCGGAAGTTCTATACCCTCGACGAGGTCGCCGAGGCGCTGGCGATCTCAATGTCGCAGATGCGGGCACTGATCAAGCGCGGCGAGATCGAGGGCATCCAGATCGGCGGCCGCGGGCAGTGGCGCATCGAGGATGCGAAGCTCGAGGAGTATATCGAGCGGATGTACGAAGAGCAGCGGCGGGGCCTAGGCCGAGCCTGACTAGGAGCATCGCCGCGTCACGTAGACCGACGGACCTTCAGGTCTGACTAAGCTGGTTCCCAGGACCACGCACCAGAGGGAGACGAATGGCTGAATCGGCGCTAAACAGCAACTTTCAGGCTGCCAAGAAGGCCAAGGAAGACGAGTTCTACACCCAGCTCGAAGACATCGAGAACGAGCTGAAGCACTACCGTCACCACTTCAAGGACAAGGTCGTTTACTGCAACTGTGACGACCCCCGGGTGAGCAACTTCTTCCACTTCTTCTCCTATAAGTTCGAAGACCTCGGCCTGAAGAAGCGGGTCTGCTGAAGGTTCGGTTGACTTCAAGACTGCTTAGAAAGCAGGAAGGATGGAAGTCATGCCGAAAGTCGTCTACACCGAGGAGTTTCGCCGGACCGCCGTGGAGCTGGTTGCTGGCGGGATGAGCCAGAAGCAGGTCTGCGCGGATATGGGCTGCTCGAAATCTGCGCTGCAGTCCTGGGTCCGGGCCGCGAAGCTCGAAGAGCACGGGATCGAGCCGGCTAAGGATGCTGAGGAGTCTCGGGAACAGGCGAAGATGCTGCGCCGGATCCGTGAGCTGGAGCAGGAGAACAAGGTCCTGCGCGAAGCTGCGGCGTATCTCTCCCAGGCGAATTTGAAGCTGGGTGGGGCCTCCCCAAAATGATGTTCCCGCTGGTCCGTGACCTTGCCGCCGCCGGGGTGCCGGTGGCGGTGACCTGCCGGGTTCTGGGTTTCACCAAGCAAGCGTTCTACAAATGGGCAGCAGCCCCGATTTCTCAGCGGGATTGGGAGGATGCCCACCTGCTCAACGCCGCAATCGATGTTCATGCTGATGACCCGGAGTTCGGGCACCGGTTCATCGCCGATGAGCTCGCCGCCGCCGGGTACCGGGCCTCTGAGCGGCGGGTGTGGCGGCTGTGCTCACAGCAGCAGATCTTCTCCGCCACTCAGCGCAAGGGCAGGAAGAATCACAAGAAGCCAGGCCCGCCAGTCTGTGATGACCTGCTGGCCCGGGATTTCACCGCCACCAGGTCGAATCAGAAATGGCTGGTGGACATCACCGAGCACCGTACCGGTGAGGGCAAGCTCTACCTATGTGCGATCAAGGATGTCTTCAGCAACCGGATCGTAGGCTATGCGATCGATTCCAGGATGAAATCACGGCTGGCTGTGGCCGCCCTGCATGATGCGGTTTCCCGCCGCGGAGGACCCTCAGAAGTGGCCGGATGCATTGTCCATTCGGATAGAGGGTCGCAATTTCGTTCACGGAAATTCCAGCGGGCGCTGAAGGGATACAAGCTGGCTGGGTCCATGGGACGGGTCGGGGCTGCTGGGGATAACGCGGCGATGGAGAGCTTCTTCTCGACGTTGCAGAAGAACGTGCTCAACAGGCAGTCCTGGGCCACCAGGGATCAGTTGCGAGCCCGGATCATTCACTGGATCGAAGCGACCTATCATCGCCGCCGCCGACAGCGGAGGCTGGGTAAGCTGACTCCGGTCGAATACGAGACCGTTCACAAGGATGCCGTCGCCCTGGCGGCATAAGCCCGACGGTCAACCGAACCTTCAGCAGACCCGCAGTCCCTCGGCCTTGTCGGGTCTGGTCACGGAACCTCGTCACTTTCCAGGTGGTGCGGTAATGGAACGGCATCAGCAGGCGTGGGTCACGGCGAGCAAGGGTGGGTCTCGTGCCGGGCACGCCAGAAACAAACGAGCTGGCGGCGTCATCACCGGTACAGGTAATGACGCCGCCAGCTGCGTGTGATCGGCTGATCAGCTCATGGCCGGTCAGCTGTTGCGGCGAACCTTCGCGAAGGCCACCACGCCGGAGCCGACGATGACGAGCAGCAGAGCCATCAGGCCCAGGCCCACCGCGCCGGAGGCACCGGTGGAGGCGAGGTCGTCGCCCGGCTTGCCGCCACCGTCCTCAGTGCCACCGTCCTCAGTGCCACCGTCCTCAGTGCCACCGTCCTCAGTGCCACCGTCCTCAGTGCCACCGTCCTCAGTGCCACCGTCCTCAGTGCCACCGTCCTCAGTGCCACCGTCCTCAGTGCCACCGTCCTCAGTGCCACCGTCCTCAGTGCCACCGTCCTCAGTGCCACCGTCCTCAGTGCCACCGTCCTCAGTGCCACCGTCCTCAGTGCCACCGTCCTCACCTCAGTGCCACCGTCCTCAGTGCCACCGTCCTCAGTGCCACCGTCCTCAGTGCCACCGTCCTCAGTGCCACCGTCCTCAGTGCCACCGTCCTCAGTGCCACCGTCCTCAGTGCCACCGTCCTCAGTGCCACCGTCCTCAGTGCCACCGTCCTCAGTGCCACCGTCCTCAGTGCCACCGTCCTCAGTGCCACCGTCCTCAGTGCCACCGTCCTCAGTGCCACCGTCCTCAGTGCCACCGTCCTCAGTGCCACCGTCCTCAGTGCCACCGTCCTCAGTGCCACCGTCCTCAGTGCCACCGTCCTCAGTGCCACCGTCCTCAGTGCCACCGTCCTCAGTGCCACCGTCCTCAGTGCCACCGTCCTCAGTGCCACCGTCCTCAGTGCCACCGTCCTCAGTGCCACCGTCCTCAGTGCCACCGTCCTCTTCGGACTCAACCGGGAGCTCATGGTCGTCATCGTCCGTCACCGGATCGCCCTCGCTCGGCGGCGTCCCCTCCACTGTCACGTGGTTCTCGATGATCCCTGCGTCCGCATCTGCGTCAGTGGCGGTGTATGTTGCCCACGCGCTGACTGACTGTCCCGGCGCAAGGACATGGGGCTCATCCGGCCACTCTCCGTACTCGATCTCAGAGATTCCCTCCAAGGCATCGGTCAGCTGAACGTCCCGCAGTGTGAGTGCCCCGGTGTTGGTCACGGTGAACTCGTAACGGACATCATCTCCCGCGTGCCCGGGCCCTCCCTCGACGAACAGACCGTTCTTCTCGACCGAGACGCCCGCACACTGCTTGTCGATCTGACCGATGAGGGCGTTGCGCAGTCGTGCGAAGTCAACTTCAAGGTAGTCGTCGCCAAACTGCGGTCCACTGACGTGGGGCATGTGCTCGTGAAACAGGCCGTACTCGGACTGCGTCAGGTTGTCGACGACTCCGACGCCTATGACGCGAGTCCCGGCCTCCTTGACCTGATTGGCGCTGGTCACGGCAGCATCGATCGTGGCCTGATCAGTGGCGTTTCCCAGACCCCTTGGCGGCAGTCCCCACTGGGTCGGGTTTCCGTCTGTCACGAAGAGCACAGCATCATAGCTCTCACCAGCGCCGCTCAGCGCCTGAAACGCGCGATCCCAGTTCGTGCCACCCTGCATGGTTCCTGGCCGCTGGATGCCATCCACGTGCTGGCCGATGGTCTCCAGTCCTGCGCCCGAAGTATCGGTGAGACGCAAGGGCTGATTCGACGCCTGAGAAGTAGCAGGCGCATACGACGCCCAGTTGTGGAACGCCAGCCGAACCGGATACTCCTCCAAGGACTCCGCGAAGTCCACGAGGCCAGAACGCAGCATGTCGAGCTGCTGGTTGTCGATGGAGTTCGACACATCGATGCTGACCGCCACGTCCAGCTCACACTGGTCCGTCAAGGCCGGGTTCGGAGCGGGCGGCACCGTGGACTCGACAGCGGAAGCCGACGTCGCCACAGTCAGTGTCGCGCCGACTGCCAAGCACAGAGCCCCTCCGAGCGCGACGGCTCTGCGTACGGCTCGGGGGGTTCTTCGTCGGGCCCTGTCCCGCTCCGCAGGTGCGGGCGTTGACTGCGAGTGCTCCTTCGGTGTCACATCATCTCCTCGGTATAGGTGTGAAGGGTCGGACATACTATTATGGACCTCCGGTTCCAGGGACTGTGGCAGGCATTGACCCTCGATCGTGGACACGGTGTCGGTTGGGCTATGCCGCTTCAGCAAGGATAGGTTAAGGGCGGGACTGCCGCACATTTAGGTGACAGTTGGGGGTGTCAGGCCGCGAGGCTCACGGCCGGGTTCATGATGGTCTCGTATTCGATGGGGGTCAATCGGCCCAGACGGGTCTGTCGGCGGCGTCGGTGATACGTCCTTTCGATCCAGGTGATGATTGCGATTCGGAGCTCTTCTCGGGTCTGCCAACGCTTACGGTCCAGGACGTTCTTCTGTAGCAGCGCGAAGAAGGACTCCATGGCGGCGTTATCGCCGGCAGCACCGACCTGGCCCATGGATCCGATGAGGTGGTGACGGTTCAGGGCGTGCACGAACTTCCGTGACCGGAACTGGCCGTATTCAAGTGGTCGTCGCAACACCTACCTGATGGAGGTGTTCGATGGGCATTGGCCCAAGGCAGAAGAGGGCAAGGGAATATCGCGGTCAGATCGTCTCTCCTGGGCGCCCAACGGTGGCTTGGCGCGAGGACCGTGTGCGGTTCTGGCAGGCCATCGCTGCAGGAGCTAAGACCCGAGAGGCCGGTGAAGCCGCCGGTGTCTCCGAGCCTGTAGCTCACCGTTGGTTCCGACATGCTGGTGGCGTGAATCCACACTTGGCCTCGACTGTTTCCGGACGGTATATCTCCTCCTCTGAACGGGAGGACATCGCTTTATGGCGAGCCCAAGACAGCGGGGTCCGTGAGATCGCCCGTCGGCTGGGGCGTAGCCCATCGACGATCTCACGGGAGCTACGGCGTAACGCCTCGACCAGGACCTATCAGCTGGAGTACAAGGCCTCGATTGCTCAGTGGCATGCTGAGCGGCGCGCCCGCCGTCCGAAGACCGCGAAGATGGTCACCAACGACCGGCTGCGCCAGTACGTCCAAGACAAGCTCAGCGGTGAGATCATCACCGCCGAAGGTGAAGTTGTCGGCCCCGAGGGCCCGGCCTGGGATGGAAAGAACAAGCCCCACCGTGGGGACCGTGAATGGGTCACCGCCTGGAGTCCGCAGCAGATTGCCAAGCGGCTGCCACTGGAGTTCCCCGATGACCCGACCATGAGGATCTCTCATGAGGCGA
Organism: Nesterenkonia lacusekhoensis; assembly: GCF_017876395.1. Taxonomy (NCBI): domain Bacteria; kingdom Bacillati; phylum Actinomycetota; class Actinomycetes; order Micrococcales; family Micrococcaceae; genus Nesterenkonia; species Nesterenkonia lacusekhoensis. Next base: position 2,636,372 of record NZ_JAGINX010000001.1, read on the forward strand.
TCTATCAGGCCCTCTACGTCGAATCCCGCGGCGGGCTTGCCCGGAAGCAGTCCTGGCACCTGCGCCGAGGTCGCACCAAGCGAATGCCCCGGGCCCGCACACGGCAGGAAGCCTGGGCTCATGTCACTGCCGAGACCGTGCTGCAGAAACGCCCCAAGGAGGTCGAGGACCGCAAGATCGCCGGCCACTGGGAAGGTGACCTGATCATCGGACTGAAGCGTTCGGCCGTGGCCACGTTGATCGAGCGCACCACCCGCTACGCGATACTGGTCCACCTGCCCCGCCAGGCCGGGTACGGGCAAATTCGACCAACGAAGAACGGCCCGGCACTGGCGGGGTATGGGGCGTTGACCATGAAAGACGCTCTGGCGAAGTCGATCACCCATCTGCCTGAGCAGCTGCGCCGTTCTTTGACCTGGGACCGCGGCAAAGAGCTCTCGGCACATGCGCTGCTGACGAAAGAGACTGGGCTGCCGGTGTACTTCGCTGACGCGAAGAGTCCCTGGCAGCGTGGCTCCAACGAGCACCTCAATGGTCTGCTTCGGCAATACTTCCCGAAAGGCACTGACCTCTCCAGGTGGAACGCCACCGAAATCGCAGCTATCGCCACCGCCATGAACAACCGGCCACGCGGGATCTTGGGGTGGCGCACTCCCGCCGAGGCGTTCGCCGATCAACTACGCTCAGTCCAACAACACACTGTTGCGACGACCAGTTGAATACGGCCTGGCTGCCTCTGTCGGCGTGCAGAATGCATCCGGCGACGTCGCCTCGGCGGGTGACGGCGTTGCGGACGGCGTCGACGGCGAGCTTCGCGGTCATCCGGTCCGAGATTGAGTAGCCGACGATCCGGTTGGAATGGACGTCTTTGATCGCGCAGCAGTAGAGCTTGCCCTCACTCGTCCGATGCTCCGTGATGTCCGTGAGCCAGAGCCGGTTCGGGGCATCGGCGCGGAACACCCGCTGCACGTGATCGTCGAACACGGGCGGGCCTGCCTTCTTCCCCTTCCCGCGCCGGCGGCGCTGCGCGGACGAGAGAATCCCCGCCTGCGAGCACAACTTCCATGCCGTCCGCCTGCTCATCCGCCACCCAGCCCGCCGGGCCTCGTCGGCCAGGTATCGCTATCCGAATGTCGGGTCGTCGTGGTGCGCGTCATGTAGTGCGTTGAGGCGGTGCGCGCGGAGAATGTCCGCGTCCCGGATCGGAGCGTTGCGCCACCGGTAATAGGGCTGTCTTGCGAGCTTGAGGACCCGGCACGACACCGTGACGGGGATCCCCGCTTCGGCGAGCTCAGATACGAGCGGGTATGTCATTTTGGGGAGCCACCGAGTTTCAGGTTCGCCTGCGACAGATACGCCGCAGCCCTCCTGAGCACCTCGTTCTCCTGCTCGAGCAGCCGAATCCGCTTCTTCAACTCGCGGGCTTCGGCCGCATCCGCCGCAGTCTGACCGGGACGGTTGCATTCTTCGACGTCGGCTTGGCGGAGCCAGTTCTGCAGCGTCGCTTCGCTGATACCGAAGTCGACGGCGATCTGTTTGATGGTGACGCCGCTCTCGCGGCTACGAGCGACCGCGATAACGTCCTCGCGGAACTCTCTGGGATAAGGACCAGGCATGATGACATCCTCCCCGCCAGCGCTCCTCAGCGCTAACGATCAGTTGTCACCAGTTCGTTCCCCACGCGCGAGCGTATCGGCACTGCTGCCAGAATAGGGCCTTGGAGCGGCGATCCTTCTGCTCTGGACAGGCGTGGGCGAAACACTGCGCTCATGAGCCTACTCGTGGCTTCTGTTCCTATGGGCAATCCTCAGAATCTGCTCTCGCCACCTACCACATGCACAGACCTCAAGAGTCATCCGATCCTGCGACTCAGTCCCGCTCGCGGGAGACCAGATCGTCCGCGTACCCGATGAGACTCGTCACGAGCATCAGGGCCTGGACGCAGTTGCGCTTGCTGAACTGCCTCTTCGAGACTCCGTGCACGCTGGCGTGTCGGGAGTAGTGGTGCGGGATCTCGTCGCCCTTCTCCTTCCAGAACTGCTCGTGCGCGTTCCACACCGGCAGCCAAACGAACGCCTGGTGCACGCCCATCGAGTCGATGATGTCGGGGATGCCCGCGCTCTGCCGGACGGTGATCTGCGTCCGCGCGTGCCGGTCGGGATAGAAGCGGGAAATCAACGAGTCGAGCGTCACGGTGAACAGCGCCTGCGCTGACTTCGTGTGTCCGGCCCGCATCGCACCGATGCCGTCGCGCATGAAAGCCACCTCTTCGCTGACAGCCGGATGCTGAGCCCCGTCAAGGACCGATTCGCAGTCCTCGACGATCGAGGAGTATCGATCCGAGAGCACCTTGCGTCGCGCCTGACGGTCCCCGGCGCGGAGCAGGCGAACCGCCGTCGCGCCGCGAGGCACGAGGTACAGGGGTATGCCCTCCTGCTGGAGGAACTCGTAGACCTGATGTGCGGACACCTCGTCGACGTAGTCGCGCAGATTGGACGGCAGGAAGTTGCGCTGGAAGGTGCGCAGGACTTCTGGATCGAGGAGCGGTCTTAGAGATCGCCGGAGGTCGTCGGACCACTGCCGGGTCATCGCTTGGATGGTAGCGGAGAGCTCGGACGAGATCAGCGTCGTCATACTCACCTTCGCTCACCCAACTCCTCCAGCAGCGTCCTGATCTGGTGAACCAGTCGTTGCGCGCTCTCTGGAGTGAGGTGCAGGCCATCGACTGCGACCCAGGCTTCGTCCTCGTCGAAGGCCCTGAAACCGGAGACGTGCAGCTCGCCTGTTTCAGCAACACCTCCTCCACGGACGATCGCCGGTACTGTCCGCACGAAGGTCTCGTGCCTGAGATCCTGCTCGTGGATTTCGTCATGGTCTGCTCGGCACCAAGCAGGACAGGGGTGGGGCATCTCTTCAATTCCCATCAACTCACCTTACGCCCCTCCTGACGGTCAAGGCAGCACCATCTCGCCGATCAGCCGGCACTGGAAGATGTGCTCCTCCAGCTCAGCCTCGATGTCGGCGGACTGCTCGAACTCGCTCCCGCCTCCCATCGACAGCACTTCCTCATCGAAGGTCATCCGGGTGAAGGACCGGACATCCCCGCGCCGCGGGTTGGAGGCATCCTCCCAGTTGGCCCGGTAGATGCTGTTCTCGACGTGCTCCAGTGCGCCGGTGCCCTCGACGACCGCCTCTCCGGTGCAGTTGTACTTCACCACATCCACCTGCACCGGGTTGCCGTGCTCGTCGTCGACGATGGTCCACAGGCTCAGCCGCGGGGTGACCTGCAGCCAGGACTGGGCGTAAGTGTCGCCCTCCTCGGGGATGAAGGCCTCCACTGCCTCCTCGAGGAGCCCGGCTTCAAGCTCCTCCAGCACACTCTCGGCGACCTCCTCGTCGGTCATGTCCTCCGGGTCGATCTCCTCCGAGCTCGAAGACTCCTCTTCCTGCTCGTCAGATGAGGGGTCCTCAGGCTCAGGGGAACTGCCCTCAGTCTCTTCAGGCGCTGGAGCAGCGGTTTCCTCGACCTCAGACTCCTCGCCGCCGTCGTAGGCGCAAGCGGTCAGGCCCAGACCTGCCACCAGCACTGCTGCTGTAATGCGCTTCGGACCCATAGCTCAGGCCTCCTTCTTCGAGGTGACGTTCTTCAGGTTCCGGGTGATGTTGCCCCACAGCCGCGGGGCCACGATCAGCGATGCCAGGAACGCTGCGGCCGCCCCGGCGATCCAGACGTTGGAGAAGATCCCCAGAGCCGTGGAGATGCCCCAGCGCACGATGAGGAAGCCCAGGGTGAAGGCCAGCGCCAGAGCAGCCAGCCTCCAGATCGGGGAGCGGGCCTGCCACTCGTAGAACTCGCGGATCGCGGTCTTGATGAACCCGGAGGTCTCCTTGAAGTTGCCGGTGGCCTGGTCCGGGATTCGGATCAGCCCGACCTTGAACATCATCGAGATCAGCTGGAAGGCGAACATCGTCAGTCCGGTCGCTGCCAGCTCCCGGTAGCCCGACTCGGAGATCGCCCAGCCGAGCATCCCCAGGGCACCGCAGGCCAGCAGGGTGCCGATCACCGTCCAGAGGTGGTTGTCCGGGCCCGAGTCCACCCGGGTGTTCACATGAACATCGATGTGCTCACGCGCCTCGGTCTTGTGTTCCTCAGCCATCACTGGCCTCCTTCTTGTCGTTCCCGGCCGGAAGCACCGGCACCAGGGAGTGCTCACTGTCATGGGGAGCCGCCTCTGCAGGCTCCGGGGTCTCGTCGTCGACCACCTCGACGAAGTCCTCGTCGTCGGGGTCCTCAAGCTCTCCGGTGGTCTTCTCCACCGCCGGCAGAGCAGGCACCGTGCTCGGTGCTGCCGCAGACTCGGGCATCGTCGGCAGGGCTGCGGCCTCCTGCTTCTTCACGCCGGGCCATCCGGTACATCGGACGATCCACGCCACCAGCGCCAGCCCGAGAGCGAGCTGAACCCACCCGTACTGCCAGACCAGAACCCCGTAGTCGATGAACACCAGCGGGAAGCGCGGCTCGAGATAGAGCCAGCGGTCGAACAGTCCCAGCAGACTCAGGGCGAAGTAGCCGACCACTCCGACTGCAGTGGAGGCGACCAACCACGGCCACCACAGGATGCGCCTGCCCTTCGGCGGCAGCACCAGCCAGCTGACCGCATACAGCCCCTTGGCCAGCAGCATCGCCGGGCCGGCCAGCAGCACCATCGCCGGGGCGATGATCAGCACCAGGGTCATGATGCGCGCGAACTGCTCTTTCGGATCGTCACCGTGAGCGATGAATCGCGCTGGGAACCAGGGAATCCGGGCCTCGTGGAAGCTGCTGTCCGCAGCCCCGGCCTCCTTCTGCGCCAGCTTCGCAGCCTTGCGCTTGAGTCTCTGCGCCTGCCGCCGGTCACTCTGCGTCCAGGTGATCTCGTGCTGAATCAGCCAGTTGGCCCGCTCATCCTCCTGCCGGTACACCGTCATCCCGAGATCTCTTCGCCGTCGGCGGCCTCCTCAGGGGCCTCTTCCTCGACCTGCCCGCAGTCGCAGTCCTCCTCGGCCATGGAGGTGCCCCACGATCCGCCGATCAGCAGGCCCAGGACGAAGGGGATCGCCATGACCGTCAGGACTCCTACGAGCTTCCACATACCACCGTTCATCGCCTTGCCTCTCTAATCGGCGGTTACTTTATGTCTAGTATTCTACTATACTAGAGACTAGCGATCTACTAGTGAAGGAGTGCGATGTGAAACCCGACAACCTCGACGCGAGGCAGATCATCTCGATGGAACCCGAGGCTCGGCAGCGCCTCCGAACCACAGCTGTCACCTACGACATCGGCCACGGCCCGTTCGCCCGAGTGCTGATCGCCGCCGCTCTGGATCTTCTGGATCAGGACCAGGCATTCAGCGCCTGCATCCAGGACAAGGTCACCGCCGAGAAGCAGCGCTACAAGAGGAGCTGATCAGCATGGCCAGGAAACGCAAGCCCCACGTCATCGACAAGGACAAGCAGACCCCCTATGCCGGGTGCCTCGAGGGAATCCCGCAGGAGACCGCCCCGCACGTGCTCGTCTCCGGGCCTACCGGTCGAGGCAAAGCTCTGGTCGACCACACGATGATCCCGGTGGCCGACCTCCGTCGCTACGTGCCCATCGGGCAGCTGGACGTCGGTGACAAGGTCCTTGAGGGCGTCACCGGCAAACCCACTGAAGTCGTCGGCGTCTACCCCCAGGGACTCAAGCCGGTCTTCCGGCTGCGGTTCGAAGACGGCTCCACTGTCGACTGCTGTGAAGAGCATCTCTGGAACGTCCGCGATGGCGCCCAGCGCAGGGCGGGCGAACCGTTCGAGACGATGTCGCTGCGGGAGATCATCGCAGCGACTCGCACCGGGGAGCGCAGTGGATTCTCTGTGCCTGCCGGCTCCACCCGTGAGGGCGAGGACCTGCTGATCGCAGGCATCCATGACTTCGGCCGGGAGGAGGAGATGACCTGCATCGAAGTTGCCGCAGAGTCCCAGCTCTTCCAAGCCGGCATGGGGCACATCGTCACTCACAACACCACCCGTGTCCTCGCCCCTGCCGCTCTGCTGTGGCAAGGTCCCCGCGTGGTCGTCAGCTCGAAGACTGACTACCTGAAGTGGCTGATCACCAAGGGTGTCCACCAGCGCGGCCCGGTCTACATCATGGACCTTGCAGGCGAGCTCGACCCGTCATTCGACTGGCTCCAGGGCGTGGACTACAGCATGGTCACCTCTGACCCTTGCCACCTCATCGCCAACGATGATGACGCGCTGGCGATGGCCTCCCTGCTGATGAAGGTCGGTTCCCTGGGCGCCTCCGGCAACGCAGAAGGCGGCGGAGGCTCGGACGCCTTCTGGCAGACCCAGGCTGCTCAGCCGATGGCCGCTCTCCTGCAGGCCGGCAAGGCGAAGGGCGATGGCATCAGCTGGGCGCTGCGGGCAGTGGACAAGTTCGAGAAGGACTCCGACGACGACACCTCGCCGTCCTGGGCCAATGCGTTCGAGTACGTGGCCAATACCTCGTTCCACGCGCAGAAGCTGCTGGCCGTCACGCAGATGGACGGCAAGCTGCGCGACTCCGTGAAGGCGACCATGCTGGCTGGACTCACTCCATGGGCGCTGACCAACGTTCGAGGGTTCGGGCACAACACCATTCCCTTCACCCCGAAGATGATGGAAGGTCCAGATGAACCGACTCTTGCGATCATCGCCCCCTCCGACGGTGTCGCCGCAGGTGCTGCCGTCGGCGCCATCGAGACCATCGTGAGGCACTGGCGCCGAGGCATCGAGTACGGATTGGACCGTGTCCTGTGCTGTGTCGATGAGCTGGTGAACACCGCTCCGCTCCCCGCCCTTCCGCAGTGGGTGACCGAGGCCCGTGGACTTGGGGTGGCCTTCCTCTGTGCGGTCCAGAGCACCAACCAGATGAAGCTGCGTTGGGGTGAGGACGGTGCCGAGGTTCTCCGTGAGGTCTTCCCGGCTCACCTCATCCTTGAGGGGGCTCCTGAGAAGGATCTTCTGGAGGCCGCGGCATGGTGGGACGGCGAGAAGGATGTGGCCCGGCACTCCCACGATGCGCAGGCGAAGTCATCCATCTCCTACGAACGTGTTCCGGTCACCAACCCGACGGATCTGCTTCCGAAGTCTGTGGAAGAAGGTCGCCTCCTCCGTTACGGCAAGAAGGGGTACATGGTGGACCTTCCGGGCATCTGGAGGTTCGGTACTGCTGGGTAGGCCGCCGGAGGCGGCGCCTCGGGTGTGTTCTGCGAAGAGTTGTTCTCTGGAAGGAGGCTCACGTGGAAGACACCCGGGACGCTGTCTCCGAGGCCATGGACCGAATACAGGTCGACCTCGCTGCTCTGCAGGCCGGACTGGCGAGGCTCCATGCCACAGCCCCGCTGGTCGGGCCGGTGCCGCAGCACCTGCGCGCTGCTCGGCGCAGCTGGCATATGACAGCCCAGCGGGCTCGGGAAGCTCTGATGCTCAGCCGCCAGTCGCTGGCGATGCTGAGTCTCTGCCGGTCTTCGCCGGACGCACCCGCCCCAGGCTCTCCTTCGGCAGAGTCTTCAACAGCTCGGAGGGGTGAATATCCAGCCCCCGAGCCAGGATCACCAGCGTCTCCAGGGTCGGATTCCGCTTCCCGCGCTCCAGTCCGCTGATGTAGGTCCGATCCAGGCCCACGTACCGAGCGAACTCCTCCTGCGAGTAGGTCACGCGGGACCGCCGGAGGTACCTGAGGTGCTTGCCGAAGGTCTCGCGGTGGGACTCCGGGACAGTGTGACGGGGCGGGTTCTCCACGTCTCTGAGGCTATTTTGAGTGTGGATCATCAGTCAACGGATTATGCGTCAACTGCTAGTATGACGAAGTGAAAACCGGCTGGGCGCCAGCCCTGTCTCTAACCCGGTTGAAACCCCTCATTCGGCCCGCAAGTATGGCGGCCATGAGCGATCACCAGATCCCCATCTCCCAGAGCACAGCCGAGCTGCTGGACTCTCATCTGAACCACTTCGAGCGGATTCTCTCAGCCCTGGACGCCGGGCACAGCTATCGCAGTCACGATCCCCACCAGATGCTCCACGAGGCCCCGGTCGAGATCACTGTGGAGCACCAGATGACCGTGGTGCTGACCGAGGGTGAGCCCCGGATCTCCGCGACCGCAGTGTTCGACGACAGTGGGCGGATCGAGAACCCCACGCTCACCGCCGCATGGAGCGGCGGGCAGGTGGAGAGTGTGATCTCTCCGGGAGTCTCGCTGCACCGAGCCCTGCAGGCCTACGCCGAGGCCGAGGTGCTCTAGATGCCGGCTTCGGCCAGCAGCTCGGAGACCTTCACCTGCAGCACAGAGGCCAGGCCAGCAAGTGTTGAGAGGCGCGGGTTCGAGGGGCCTTGGGCGCCCTTGCGGCCGGAGCCCCGGCCAGCCTCGATGAGCTGGAGCTGATTCTTTGTCACTCCAGCAGTGAAAGCCAGGGCCTCCTGAGAGAGTTCCCTATCGCTCCGCAGGCGCCGCACTGCGTCCCCGAGGCGCTTCGCCTCATCTTCAGTCCAAGACACCTAACAATCGTGTAAACCAGGCCTGCTCCACAACACCCTATATAGAAGGCCTGATATAGATGGACATCACGCGTGTGTCCTGATTTATCAAGCTGAACGGAGTTGGGCAGGCCTCAGACAGGAGCGGAAGGCATGGAGCACGACGAGACACCTGAGGAGCCTCCACCTCCTCGACCTCAGCGACGGGGCTTCACCTCAGCCCGCATGAACAACCTGATCTCGCAGGCCAAGTCGCAGGCCTCCGAGAAGCTCTCTGCTGAGAACATCCAGCAGGCCCGCGAGCGCCTCAGCCCTCACGCCGAGAAGCTGGGAGAGGGTGCCAGAACAGCGTTCACCTCCGGCACTGAGAAGCTCCATTCCACTCGTGAATCGCTGACCCCGGCTGCGGCCAAGGCTCGGGAGAACCTCACTGAGACCGCTGGACAGGTCCGCGAGAAGATCAGGTGGCTCGCCGAAGCAGAGGTCGGCGAAGACGGGCGCCTCATCCGCCCGAAGCTGGTGCGCATCTCGCAGAGGATGCTGCTGGCAGCCGCCATCCTCGGAGTCCTCGGAACACTGCTGCTCTCCCGGCGCTTCCTCAGCGGGATCGAGGGCGACGCAGCCGCCTCGGAGGAGCAGGCTGCTCTCGCCCTGCCGGCTGTATGGGTTCTCGTGGTCCTGGCAGTGCTGATGCTCTACATCGGCAGCATTGTCGCTCTGCGGCTGAGGCTCCCGCTGTGTCGGGTCAGCTCCACGGTCCTGGCCGTCTGCGGCCTCCTCGGGGCCATCACCTTAACCCTGGGCATCCGAGCCATCCCCGGCATCGGCTGGGCGGCTGGCTTCGCAGTCGGCTTCGGCGGCTGGGTGTTGCTGGCCTCGGGTGTCCTTGGGTTCGCGGCCGCGGCGATGCTCTGGGCCCTGCCTCCCTGCCGCCAGTGGCACGCCGAGCCCCGCCGGAGAAGACAGCACCGAGGCGCGATCAGCGCAACACCTCCTGCCCCTGCCCCCTGAGCCCGACAGCCACATCCCAGAGAGGACCCACACGGCACATGACCCAACTGACCAACGCAGACATCGCCCGCCTAAGGACACGTGACCTCCAGGCTGAGATCGAGTCAACTGGAGGTTTCTCAACCGACTTCGGGCTTATGCCGCCTCAGCTGATCGAGTTCGTCCGGCCTACCTTCCCCCAGGCCGAGAAGATGCTCGCCTCAGCGCCCTGCGAGATGGCCATCTGGAGCTCACCCGGCGACGGCACGTACTACTCCGGCGACGGGGTGCCCGTAGTGGCCACCGGGTTTGCCAACCGGACCGGAACCGCCTTAGCCCTCGGTGCGACAGCTGGGAACCTCGCCGGCCACGCATGGAACAAACGCAAAGCCGAGAAGATGGCTCAGAAGCGCTGGATGCCCTTCGTTCCCCAGGGAGTCCTCACCGTCAGTAACTACGGCTTCTACATCGACCACGAGGACGGCCAGTACGGGAGAGCCTGGCAGGACCTGCAGAAGGTCGAGTGGATTGAGCCTTCCAAGATTGAGATCCGGACATCGCACGGCCAAGACCAGGCGCGTCTTCAGCTGGTCTCAGACTGGGCAGAGCTCATCTACATCCTCTGGATCAAAGTGGTGGCTAAAGGCCAACACCCCAGGAAGTTTGACTGGATTCCGCCTCACCTGCAGACCATCCCGCCGGGCAGCTACCCGGAGTACGGGACGGGTGCCCGCTCCGTCCACGGCCCGGCTGCACGCGGCCCTGAGGCGCCTCCTGGTCACACCAACGCGAACCTCTCACTGACCTTCGGGCTGATCACCGTCTTCTCGGTCTTCTTCCTCATCCCGCCGCTGCTGTTCGGCCCACTGGCCATCTGGCAGGGCATAGAGGCGAAGAAGAAGGGCAACAGATCCCGCAGGCGAATCCTCGGAATGGCCTTGGGCGCGATCATGCTCGCCATCATCTTCTTCGTCCTCGTCATCGCGCTGATGGGAGCGCTCGTCTGACATTCCCTACAGAACTCACCAGAGAGAGCACGCACTCAACCGGAAGGAACTCCATGAAGAACCACACCACGAAGATCGCGGGACTCAGCCTGGCAGCCCTGCTGGCCCTGACTGCCTGCGGTGACGGCGACGATGCCGACACGTCCAATGGCGATGAGAACGGCGCGACCGAGGACAACGGCGGCGAAGAGACCGCCGACGAAGTCTTCGAGTTCGAGGCTCCCGTCACCGAGTCCCAGCAGGGACCCTACGACGAGGCGACCGTGCAGATCCCCGACGAGCTGCTGGAGAACGAGCCGGAGTACGCCGAGAACCGCGTGCTGGAGTCGGTGACTCTGCGTGCCGCAGAGGCCGAGGCTGGTCAGTGCGCTCTGGAGGCTGACTACAACTACTCCGAGAACGTACCCGAAGATCCTGTTGACCAGAGGTTGTCCTCCGGCGCTGACTTCCCGAACAGCAGCGGCCACCAACTCGAACCCTCCAACGGAGAGATCGTCGAGGAGTTGGTCACCGAGACCATCGATCAAGACACGCACGACTATCGCGGCGCGACTTTCACGTATGGAGTTGTCCAGGATGACCCGAATCTGACCTACAGCAAAATGCTCGGAGTCACCCAAAGCGAAGACGCTTTCAGCAAGGAGTCCTTCTCCGAAGACTTCTCCACCGTGACCCACGATCTCACCTGCAGCGGTGAAACTGCGCCGATCCAGTTCCGCACGGCTGAATGGGAGGAAGAGTCCGCCGATGAGATCGGTCGGAACAGCACCAACCTGACTGATGAGGGTCACCAGGAGCTGGTCGACACCGGTGCGACCTGGACCACCATGAGCGTCTCCAGCTCCGCCTTCGCCGAAGTCGAGGCCGGTGTGGACTCCGAGGGCAACATCACCCTCTACGCCCCCGGTATCGACGGCTGGGAGTACGACTCCAACGGCAACTGGATCAGCAACTAGGAGGTAGCCGACCCATGAAGAACACCAAGACCATCACCGGACTCTCCCTGGCCGCTCTGCTGGCACTGACCGCCTGCGGCGACGACAACGGCAACGAGGAGACCGAGGCTCAGGAGCCGGAGAACCAGGCCGAGGAGAACGGCACCGAAGAGGAGTCTGAAGAAGAGAGCTCCGAGGAGGATGCCGAGGCGGTAGAGGCCGAAATACGAGAAGTCGTTGAGCCTTTCCTCGACGAGCAGGACCAGATCGAGCTGAATCAGGTTGAGGAAGAGATCGGCAGCGCCGTCTCTTTCTACGCAGCAACAGGGAGGGCTCATGTCTCGTTGCGCACCGCTGAGGGGATGAACAATATGTCCCGCGGCCTGCAGCTCGGCCAGGAGGTCTACAACCTCATCATTGATGAGGTAGAAGCCATCGAGGAGCTCAACGTACACGTCCAAACGGCGCAGAGCGAATCAACCATCAACGAGTACGCGGAGGTCGAGGAGTCCACCTCGCTGGACGACGTACTGGAGGGTGAGATCCAGCCGATCATCGACGAGGAGGTCGGTGAGGGCGAGCCGCAGTTCGACGGCGAGGAAGAGATCACCGTGTTCATGCAGCGTTTCGAGGACCCTGAGCACCTGGAGGAGGTCGGTCCCGAGATCGCCGAGATCGTCTTCCGCGAGCTACAGGGCCGGGAGCTGGAGATCTCCACCGGTGAGTTTGATGATGAGTCCGGCGAAACCATCATGGAACCCCTCGACGTGGACTCTCTCGAGGTAGCGCTGCAGTCCAACGGTCCCGAGAAGTTCTTCATCACCTCCGACGGCACCATGACCGAGATGTACGGCGCCAACGAGGAGGGCACCGAGGACCTCGGCTGGGACTACTCAGGCGAGGGCGACGGCGACACCGATGACGAGGACTCCGAGGAGGACGACGACTTCTTCGAGAACTGATCCTCACCGCACACACGAGTAACCCCCGGAGATCAGATCTCCGGGGGTTTTCTCATTCGAGGAGGATTTGCCGCTCACCGGCCGAGACCTCGGCTCTGTGCAGTCTCACGGGAGCGATCCGCCTGCTTGGCGAACAGCTCACGGGAGGAGGGCTGACGCTCCTGCTCCTGGGACTGCTCCTCTCGCTCTGATGCCTCCCGGGAGTCACGCTCAGCCTGCTCGGTCTCGCGGGCGTCCATCTCGGCAGCCTCACGCTCTGCGATCTCCTGCTCACGCTGCTGCTCCTCGCGGGCCTCCTGGGCCAGCCGCTCCTGCTCTGCGGCCTCACGCTGAGCAGCTTCCTGCTCCTGATCCTGGAGCTGACGCTCCTGGTCGCGCTCTTGCTGGCGCTGCTGCTCGTTGAGCTGCTCCATCAGCCGGTGCTGCTCGGCCTGAGACTTCACGTTGCGAGAGAACTCCGCATCGCCCTGCTGCTGGCGCATCCGCTGCTGAAGCGGGGTTTCGGTCTGTGCCACTGTCGATCACCTATCCATGTATCGGCTGCTGATTGCTGGGCTCACCACCCCGGGTCACACCCGTGGCATGAGCAGTTATCTGGCCGCTAGGGCTCTTATCCCGTCACCGCCACCACAACTGAACGCGATCAGATCAGGAGGGCCTCCGGACCCAGATCGCCTCGGTGCTCGATGATCTTCCGGTTGATGCCACCAAAATTGGGATGCTCGGCTCTGCCGCAACGGTGGAAGCCACCGCGAAAATCATTGCCGAGCCTCACACAAGGTTTGGTGTGATCGTGCTGGACCCGGTGCTGGTGGCCACCAGCGGTGACACGCTCTCCGACGATGATGCCGCTCTGGACATGGTGAATCACCTGCCGAAACACTCGAGCACATGGCCCGGCAAGCCCATGCTCTTGCCCAGCACGGGCCACGAGCGGTCATAGTCAAAGGCGGACACTTGGACCATAACGATCCAGAAATCACCGACGTCGTGGTCATTGACGGTGCGGCGCACTCCTTGAAGGTTCCCCGCGTCACGACCCGCAATACCCACGGCACCGGGTGCACGCTGTCTTCAGCCATTGGTCAAGGGCAGACCGACTTGACCCGTGCCCTGGCCGCTGGAGCAGAATGGGAACTCTCCTACGCTCCGCAGACCGGACACGGACCTGTCCATCACATGGCCATGCGAGCCTAAGCGTCACAGTGTTGTTCACAGCGCTTGTTGCCAGAACTCTGCCTCGAGACGCGAGGCCGTGGCAAAGATCCGTGACAGCTCGGCAAAGCGTTGTTCAGACAACGGCCCCTCACCGGCAAGCGTGTCGAGGTTCTTGATTTCTTCTTCCGAGGCCTTAACGAACTGCGGGTCGATATATGTTTCGATCCATTGCCGATATGGGTGGTCTGGATTATCTTCCAATACGTGGGCGATTTCGGCGCCAATCTCGGCGTATCCAATCAGGCACGGAGACAGCGACACGTACAAATCAAGCAGGGTGCCAGTCACCGCGGTGTCAATCACATAGCGGGTGTATGCCACCGTGCCCAGATCCTCGGGCGTGGCGTTGAGCTCCTCTGGGCTAATACCCCATTCAGCGGTCATCGAGGTATGTAACCCGGTCTCCCAGACAATATTCTTGAGCCCGTCCATGGAGTGCTGAATACCTTCCAAGGTGGTCTGTTTGTACACGGCTAGACCGTAGGCTCGGGCAAAGTGAATCAAAAAGTGGTAGTCCTGAATCAAATAGCGCTGGAACGCTGCCAATTCCAGGGACTCATCAGCGAGTTTGCGGATAAATTCGTGGCGGGTATAGGACTGCCATACCTCAAGATTGGCCTCTTTAAGGTCGTGGAACAAGGTCATGCGTGAATTCCGTTCAGCGGGTATGTGTAGGTGTCATTAAAGAAAGCGAGTTCTAGCTCCACCGCCCGACGGAAGTAGTCGTGAGCAGTCTGGGCATCCTGGGCCCCAGAGCGGTCCGCCTCTTGTTCCAGAAACGTCGCAAAGTCCAGGAAATCGGCGTTATCGTGCAGGGTGATCCACTCGTGATAGATAAAGCTTTCGGGCCGGTTCTGCGGGGCTTTGGCCGCCCAGTCCCGGTAGAGACATTCGGTGACCATCAAGACCGCCACAACGGCACTGTAGTTTTGAGACGCGGCAGCCTCTCGCATCAGATCGCAGAATCCGGCTGCACTCGGGGTGTCCGGAGTAGCAGCGCGGAGCTCATCGCTCACACCCAAAGCCTCGAAGGCCCGCTGGAAGTAGGTGTCCTCGCTGTTAGCCATCTCCCCAGCGAAACTGGCGTAGCGCAACCGTGCTTCGAGGCGATCTGCGGTGGTAATAGCGGCACCAAGCAGTTGCAAGAAGGCTTCAAAAAAGCGGTAGTCTTGGTCCAGATACCCGGCCATGACCTCATCATCAACAGAGCCTTCAAAAAGCTCGGTCACAAACCGGTGGTTAATGGCTTGCTCCCAGGTCTCCCGGTTGGTCTCGAGAAGTTCTTGACTGAATCGTTGGCTCATAGTGTCCTCTCGTCCTTTCCGACGTTGTGTAGAAGCGACTAGAAGAGATCAGAACACGGTCGTGCGACAAGAATGAGGCCTGGCGTTCACCCACTCCACCGGAGCCGAAAGATGTGACCCATCAGAGCACTGACATCCCTTCGCGAATGCTAATTCGATCAGGTTCTCGGGTGTAATCTCAGCCCATTCTCGGGCACCCCGTGTCGTTGAACGACTGTATCGAAGGTGCTAGCCAACGTCTAGAGTGCCACGAGCTTAACAGAAACCCGCAGCGACATACTCCCGCAGTATGTCAGCCCTCCTCGGAGCACGAGACAATCTCGCACGTGTTCCTGGGTGCGATCACCGGGTGCGAGCAAAACCGTGGGATGGGGACGTCGGATCGCCAGTGGCATGTGCGTGGAAGGCCACCGTCTCCTGTGGGACAGACCGGTAGCGTCGACAATGGGGGCGCCCGCAGGGCGATGACCGTGCTATATATGGTCCGCACGGAACACGCAAGCCTTACCGAACGTGTTCTCCTCGAATCTGATCACCCGCAGGTCACCAAGCCTGTTGCGTATCTGATGCTCACGCTGGTGCCGTGACGATCCGGGTGTTTTGGTGACTGTCGATCTCGACTTATTCCATCCCCAAGACACCGTACCGATCGACGTACTCAACATGACGGAGTAGCACTAAACCGGCTCATCGTAATTGAGAGTGTAGAACTGGTCTGAAGCCACCGGACTCGAGCAGACATCTCGCGATGTAGTGCGTGAGGTTGCGGAACCCCAGCGCTGACCCGCGTAGATGTTCGAGCCTGCCATTGATCGCTTCAGTAGGCCCGTTCGACGTTCCCGGTCGGGTGAAGAACGCCAGGATATCAGCAGCTCGACGCTTCAGAGTCCGTCCTAACCGTTTGAGCTCGACCAGTCCTGTCGGCAGATTCGTCGTCAGATCGTCGATGACTGATTGTAAGAGCTTTGTGCCCTCGTTGCCGTCGTTGGTTCGGTAGGCGCTCACAATGTCTTGATAGACGGCCCAGGTGACTTCGACGGCGGTGAAGTTGGCGTCGGCGAAGAGGCTTACGATCCTCTCCTGCTGTTTGGCCGTGAGCAGATCAGCACCGGTGTGCAGAGTCCTGCGCGCCCGATACAACGGGTCTGTTGCTCGTCCGCGATGCCCGGTGGTCTCCTGCTGAATGCGGCGGCGTACCTCGTCGAGGGCATCACCGGCGAGTTTGACGACGTGGAACGGGTCCATGACTTCGACAGCCTCGGGCAGTTCCTCAACGGAGGCTGTTTTGAAGCCGGAGAATCCGTCCATCGCGACGACGTCGATGCCATCACGCCAGTCTTTCGGTCGGGCTTTCAACCATTGCTTGAACACCTGTTTCGACCGTCCGGGCACCATGTCGAGCAGGCGTGCCGGGCCTGCTTTCTGGCTGATGGGAGTGAGGTCGATGATGACGGTGACGTACTTGTCACCGTGCCTGGTGTGCCGCCAGACGTGTTCGTCGACACCAATGACGCTGACCCCGTCGAACCGGGTCGGGTCGTCGATCAGCAGTCGATGTCCCTGCGCGAGGATCGCGGAGTTCGCGGTGTGCCAGGACACGCCGAGTTTGCGGGCTCTTCGTAATTGAGGTCGAGGGAGTCGAGTCGGCAGAATGTCGTGAGGTCAGGAGATGAGAAAGTAGGCTTGGACACGTCGAGGTCTTTCGGATGGAGTGTGCGAGAACTTCCATCATCGGAAGACCTCGACGTCTATCCGGGCAGCGCCACGCCGTGTCCTGGAATCACTGATCCACACCCTCAATTACGAAGAGCCAGTTATCTCCAAACGGTCTGCGCTTGCCGGCCCTGATCCGGTGCTCGCCATGAACCAGTCGCTTGAGGCTCTCCACCTCGCGCTCCAGCTCCCTGATCCGATCCGCATCGGTCTTCGGCCTGGCTTGGATCTCCTCCTTCCCCGGGCCGATCCCGTGCTTCACGTACAGCCGGCGCTTCGTCTCGGCACTCATCGCCATGCTCATCACCTCTCCAGCCCACGAGACTCACGCTCGGAGCTCTTCTGCAGTGAGGACTCCTTGGCGACCAGCCTCTGGCGAGCCTGCTGATACGCCTCCCTGCTGCGCTCGGGGCTCTGCTCACGAGCCCGATCCTCGGCCGCACGCTGCTTGCCCAGCACGTCGGCACCGACCTTGTGCTCGGATGCCTTCGCACTGTCGTAGCTGGGGACGTAGCCGGCATCGCGTGGCCGCAGATCCGCCTGCAGGGCGTAGACCTGCTTACCTTCGGCCTCAGTGCGGTTGTCCCCGGCCAGCCGTTGCAGCTTCTGGTACTTCTCCGCTGAGAGCTTCGCCCGCACCGCCTTGCCGTCCTTAGCGATCAGATGCAGACCGCGCTGACCCTTCGCTACCGGATCGTCGTGGCGCAGCTGGTAGTCCACGTTCGCTGAGCCATCCTCGAGCTCAGTCGCCACAGCCAGCACCTCTCGGTCCCTGAGATCCCAGCCCTTGAGAGCGCGGAGACCCTCCTCCTGGCCGGGCTCCCGGGACATGGGAACTGTGGCCTGCTCCACCGGCTCCGGCGCCGTGCGCTCGGCGTCGCGCTCCTTGAGCTTGGACCACTTGCTGTCCCCGGCCTGAGGCCGCTCCGCCTCGACAGCATCCACGCGAGGCTCTTCAGCCTCAGCCTGCGGGACCTGCGGCGTCTCAACCTCGGGAGTCTCCGGCTCCTTCGGAGCCTTCGCCATCAGGCTGTCGAACCACTGCCGGCTCTCTCGGTCCCACTCGGCCTGCCGGGCACGGAACTCTTCGAGCTCCTTGGCCTCACGCTCGGCAGCCTCAGCAGCCGATTGGCGAAGCTCCTGCCGCTCGCGCTCTGCTCTCTGGGTCGGAGACTCCTCAATGGCAGGCTCGGCCGGCGTCTCCACCACAGGAGTCTCTGCCAGCGTCGGCGCCGGCTTACGCTCCTTGGCCCACTGCTGGAGCATCCGCTCAGCCTCACGCTGAGCCTCCTCGCCGATACGCTCCATGGCCCGCTGGTGCTCGGCGGCGGGCCAACTGACCGGCTTCGCCTGAGCCAGCTCACGGTTGCGCTCGAGGGCAGCCTCCACGTCTTCGACTCTGTAGCCCTCGCCCAGGCGTGATCCCTTGCGACGATGAGCGTTGGCCGGCTCCTGGATGACGCCGTCCTCGTCGGCCAGCATCATCCCGAAGCTCACGTCGTGAGAGCGCTTGGTGTACTTGGAGATCGTCACACCGCGTTCGCGCCCGACCTGATCCAGCCTCTGCCAGTCGGTCGCACGCTGGTCGGCGAGCGTCTCGCGCACGCGACCCTTCAGCTCAATCTCGCTGAACCTCTCCTTCGGGCCCGGGGCTCCGATGTCTGCCGCTGCATCTCGGGTCTGCTCATTCAGCTGATAACGCTCGAACTCTCGCTGCAGCCGGTCCTGCTGCTTCTGCCGCGGCGTCGGCGCATCATCGGTCCGCTCCAGCTTCACCTGCTTCTCCGCGGCCTCGATCCTCTTCCGCAGCTGGTTCGGGCTCAGATCCTTCTCAGCGTTGTCGACGACCTGCTGCCGAGCCTCGGCCATCCGCTCCTCAGCCTGCCGGGTGAGTTCGCGCATATCCTCACGCTGCTCGACGCCGAGCTCCTCCAGCACCTTGTCATGGGTGATCGAGAGCCTGGAGTGAGTCACAGCGTCCGAGCGCAGCGACCTTCCCGTCTCAGGATGCACGGCACCGATGATGATGTGGTTGTGGACGCAGCCGGTCCTGCCGTTGACCTCGGTGGCGATCAGCGCGGGACGGCCATCGCCGATCCTCTCCGCCAGAGCCCGGCCTCGCCGCTGAGCTTCCTCCCACGACGCCGGATCATCCGGATCCAGCTCGTCGAGACCGAAGCTCTGCACAATCGGATATGCCTGCACGTACTCCGACTCGTACATGATCTGGCCGCGGTCGTCCCGAGCCAGCACAGGCTCACCGTTCTCGTCGCGAACCTTCTTCCCCGCCTCGTCGAGCACGTGCATCGGCCGGACGCCATCTTTGCCGTGCGCAGCGCGGATCTCTCCGAGTCGCTTCTCGAACATGATGGGGTTCGACGGGGCATTGACCGCCGAGATTGCCACGGCGTCCTTGCCCGCGTAGTTAGCCGAGGCACCCGAGCGCCTCGTGGACTGTGCGGTGACGGTAGCCATCAGGCTGCCCGCTCAGACTCGACGAACTCGATCAGGAGCTCCTCCATGCGGAGGATGGCTTCCTTGGACTCCTTCACGTCTCGAGCAGCCTCAGCGACCTGCTGCTTGGTGACAGCATCGCCGAAGTTCAGCTTCTTCATGATCGTGTACAGCGATCCCTGCGAGTGGCTGGTGCGGTTGCGGCAGTCGGTCAGCGACTCCCACACCTCATCCGGTACAGCCACTGTGGCCGCCCCAGCCGTCGCCAGAGCTTCCGGCTGGCCGGCCATGACGCGCGCAGCCTTCTCGTTCTCCACGAGCAGGATGCGCACTGCTTCAGTCCAGTCGACATCGTCGAACGCCACGCCGCGAACATCAGCCAGGGCCTGACGCATCGCGGCGACAGCCTTCTCCTCATCGACACCAAGACGGAGGTTGCGATGCCGGCCATACTTCGTCGGCTTACGCCGCTGAGCCTGTGCCGCCATAGCAACCTCCTCCCTGCTTGTTCACATCGTGCGCATCGTCTAACTGGTCTCTACCAGTTTACTATGCCGCCACGCTGCTGAACAAGCAGATGTTTCGCCCAGATTCTCCGCCGCCTGGCACAGAATCTGGGCGAAACGAACCCGAGGACCAGTTCCACCCGTAGTACAAATAAGGCTCGCTTCGCTCGCCTCCCCGGCCTGCGGCCGGAGTACGGGTGCTGGTCCATCCGCCTGCGTCGGCCTTCGGCCTCCTCCGGCTCGGGGGATAAATCCCAGCTCCAGGCCCATGCAGCGCCTGCGCCCTTCGGGCTCCGGCGTGCAGTGGGCCTTCCGCTATGCGCGCTGCAGCAGTGCCGCATCGCTTGAGGCAATGGCGCCCGCTCCACGGGCTTGGCACCCTCCGAACCTCGCCTGTTCGGCGTCGTTTCGGCCGGCGAGGGCGCAGGATCACGACTTTGTCGAGATTCTGCATGGATCTTGTAGTAATCCTGTAGACGCCCGAAGCGCTGTTGCATCTCTGCACAGATGTTGTCGAGATCCTGCAGTATCTCTGCAGCCGCTCGGAGCCGTTGCACGGATCGTGCGCGGATCTTGTCGTAATTCTGCAGCGATCCTGTCGTCAGACTGTCGTGCTGCGATCCTGTCGAATCTCTGTCGTGATCTTGCATGGATCTTGCACAGATCCTGCTTCACCCCAGGCATGAAGAAACCCCGCCGGGATCTCCGCGATCCGCGACGGGGCTCTTCCCGACGAGCTTCGCCTCAGGCGGCGTGAGGCTTCGGGTGACGGCTGGCCTCGTAGACCTTGACCATCTCCTCGAACTTCTCGGCCAGCTGCTCGATCCGCTTGGACTCGTCGCGGTCGGTATTGACCATCACGATGTTGCCCTCCTCATCACGCAGCGGCTCCTTGGTCTCCTTGTCCCGACGCTCGACCTTCACCGGCTCGATGCTGAAGTACTCGTAGAGCATCTCGACGAACTCTGCGCGGGTGCGGCCGGCGTCCTTCACGGCCTTGTCGATGGCGGCGTCGTAAGCCTGCTTGGCCTCCTCCGCCTCCTTGAGCTGACGAGCGATCTCCTCTGCGCGTGCCTTGGGGTTGAACTTGGTGGTAGCCACAGCGTGGCCTCCAATCTCCTTCGATGTGGGTAATGGATGTGACTCCGATGTCGGAGTCCGGGTCTGGGGTCGCTCCTACGCCGGAGCGGGTTCGTGGTCGCGGTCGCGGCACACAGAGCACTTCGTGAACAGAAAGCCCCTGCCGCTCTCCACGTTGAAGTCGGTTACCTCCAGCGTGATGAACTTGCACTCTTCGCAGTTGCTCTCACGCCACTTCCGCCGCTCCTCGCAGTCGCCATCGCAACCGGTACTTCCGCAGGTGGGGCAGGGGCGGTGCATCATGTCCTCGACGTACCAGCACGTCCGACACCGGCCCTTCCCGTCGTTGAAGTCCTCGGGAATCTCGCGGCCGCACGAACGAACGCACTTGCTCTTCTCGGTGGTCTCGATGTTCACAGTCATCACTTCCTTCTGGGGGTCTATGTCTCGTGGTCGGCGGGTGACTCCCGCGCTCGCCATTCGGGGGACCTCAGGTGGTGGATGGGCTGAGGGCTGGCGCGGGTGGCCGCGACCAGCTCGCCTCAGTCCTCCGCATCATCAGAAGCCGCAGCACCATCACGGATCAGCGCCCCGTAGTACTCCCGCTTCAGGACTGGCGCGCACTTCTTGTTCAGGTCTGCCGAGCCCTTCGCCTTCGGATTCATCCAGCCTTCGAGGCTGAACTCGTGGATCAGGTGCTCCGGGGCTGCCATCCGCTTGCCCGGTCGCACTGCGCCAGTCTTGAACTTCCAGCCCTCAGCCTCAGCAGCATCGACGATCCGGTTCTTGAACTCCGTCTTGTTGACCACCGTGCCCGAGGGGTTCGACTGCCCGAACCAAGCCTTGTAGAGGTCGTAGAGGAAGGCGATCGGCAGCATGTCCCAGACGAACCGGTCCTTCAGCTCGTGCCAGAACTCCACGACCGGGTTGTTCTCCTGCTTGAACCGAGCCATGACCTCCTGGCACGCCGGCGGATTGGAGAACTCTGTGTGGGTCATCTCCAGGCAGCGCCGCAGTACGTACTGGAGCACGTCAGGCCGGGTGAGGTAGTCCTGCTTGATGGCCTTGTTCTCCACGCCCGTGAAGGACTTGTTGAACGGCACGAACAGCTGGCGCCGCGTCAGCGAGGCCGACTTGTCACTCGACTTCGGCAGGTCGTTCAGGCACTGGATCATCACGCCCTCGAACCTCGCGTTGTAAGGGTCCTTGTGCTTGCGCTCCAGGGTGAAGACATCGCCGGTGATGACCGACTTGAAGACATCCAGCTCCCGGGAGAACACCCCGACGGGGTTCTCATCGGTGATGATCGCGTCGGCGTGCATCAGCGGCGTCAGAGCGAATGGCTTGTCGAACCTGCTGATCGGCAGGCTCGCGTAGCCCTTCTCGCCCTTCAGGTTCCGGGCCACCTGGCAGTAGGTGCCCTTTCCGTTCCGCCCCTTCGGCGAGTAGGGCATCAGCGCCTGGTCGTACCTCACGCCTGGACGCATCACAGCCGAGAGGCCTTCCCACAGCAGCTGGGGGATGCCCTCATCATCCGACAGGGACTCGATCCAGGAGTCGAAGTCCCAGGTGGTGCCGTCGGGCTGAGTGATGACCGGGCTCTGAGCGTCAGCGACGTAGTCCACCGGCGACTTCGTGAGGAACACGAACTCGGGGCTGAAGTCCAGCAGCTCCTGCTTCTGGTGGTCGAAGATCCCGTTGTTCACCGGGATATAGCGGGCCGCACGGGTCCGCTGCGTCAGGGGAGCGAGATCACGCAGACGCTCCATCGCCGAGTCTGGCTGCCTGCCGCTGAGGCCCGGGTTCAGGCTGGTCAGCTTCGAACGGATCTGCCCTTCGTCCGTGACGTACAGGCCGGACGCAGCGTTGTAGATCGCCAGCGGTGCAGTGTGATGCTCACCCTGCCCAGCGAGGTCGATCTTGATGATGGTCTCCATCTTCATCAGGATCCTCGCTGTCATCGCCTCGTCGAGGTTCTCGATGGGCTTCAGCTTCGGCATCCTGGCGCCGGCCTTCCGGAGGGCCTCATCTATAGTCAGCTTCCTCTGCCCCCCGTCGTAAGTGGTCTCGTAATCGGGCCACGTACCACCGGCAAGCATCAGCAAGTCGTACTTCATGTCGAATGAGTCCCTGCGGCGGTTCTCGAGGACGATGCCATTGTTGACCTTGTGGAGCATCCGCAGGCCAGCCTGCTTGAGCACGCTGTGGCCCGCACGACGAGCGTCCTCCATCTCCGCAGCAAAGTCCTCAGAGGCAAGCTGCTTCTCGATGGTCAGGTGTGCGACCTCATGAAGCGGGATGCGACGGAGGAAAAAGTCATCGCCTCCCTCATCCTCAGCGCTGGCGTCAACAGGCGTTGACGACCCCTCATGAGAATCGTTAGCATTAGCAGTAACAGCCGACCAGCTGGAAGATTCTTCAGGAGCCCCGTCGTTGCCCGCGGCGGGGTTTTCTATTGCCTCAGACACGGGCCTCACCACCAGAGAGGGCAGTGACGGCCGGTTGCAGGATCGACGCCAGCTCCTCGCGCTTTGCGTCGGTCATCTTCGGCGCCTTGGCGACGATCTTCCTGGCGGCAGCCTTCAGATCCGCATACTCACGAGCTTCACGCTCGTTCGCCGGGATGACCCGCTCCAGGCCGAAGACATGGTCGAGGTCCTCGATTCGGTACTTATTCTTGCCGCCGTCGGACCAGTCGCGGAAGACGGGAAGCTCGCCGGAGGCGGCCCGGCGGTTGATAGTCGCAGTGCTGCGACCGGTGTGCTTGCAAGCACCCTTCAAATCAACGTACTTAGACACTTCGTGCGCTCCATCAGTTCGATGTTGCGCAACTTCATGAATCGGTCGAAGCGATACCGCAGTGTCGGCCTACCAGAGCCGACGGCGGCGGTGCGAGCCATCAGGCTCAAGCACCCATATCTGTGAAGTTTCGAAGCGAGGGGTTGAATCGTTACCGGGTCTCCAGCCACCACAGCTGAAGTCGGCGATCACATCCGTAGATGTGATCCGCATCTGTTAGCTGGGAGCCGCCTGCCGACGGAACCCAGGGAAACTGAGTTGCGGCCCGGCGTCTGTGCCGGACTCTTCCATTATATCGCGGTGCTCACTGTCGAACAAGGGGTACAGCCTTACTCGCTCATCTCAATCAGGGTCTCTCAGAAGCCCGTCCTAGCTCCGTAATAGTTGGCCAGCATGACGATCCCGTACTCCGCGGTGGCCAGTCCCTCCTCCTCGGTGTGCAGCTGCGCCAGACTCGTCTCTGGGGCTCGGATGCTCTCCGTCATCGCCCTCACTCCTTCTCCCATCGGATTCCCCGCCCGCGGCTGCGGACAGGACCTCCAGCGTCACCGCGGCCACCCTGCCTGTGGCGGGGTCACCCCTGTTCTGTGGAGTCCCGGGAGTGTCCCGACGCCGGCCTGCCCGCCTGTGGCGGAAACGCGCCGCGTACCCCACGTCCCACCTGCCCCACTCGCCCACCCGCGCCCAGGCACGAAAGAGGGGCGGCCCGCATGCAGCGGACCGCCCCTCTTCACGGGACTCAGCTCAGTCGGAGCTCAGCACAGTCGGTGCTCAGCACAGCCTCTCCGGCTCAGAAGGCCGGGAGGACCTCCTCGTCCTGCCAGGTCTCCTCGATGTACTCGCGGACCTCATCGGAGTGCAGGAGCTCGTCGAGGGTCTCGATGGCCTCGTGCTCCTCATCCACGCTGCGTGCCGCCAGGAAGTTCGCGTAGGGGTTGTCCTGCGGGGACTCCACCAGCAGGCCGTCCTCAGCCGGGGTCAGGCCGGCCTCCATGGCGTAGTTGCCGTTGATCACCGCGGCGTCCACGTCGTCCAGGGTGCGGGTCAGGGCGGAGGCGTCGGCTTCGACGAACTCGAAGTCCTGCGGGTTGTCCTCCACGTCGTTGAAGGTGGCGGACTCGGCGTCGGCGCCCTCGGCCAGGGTGATCAGCCCGGCCTCCTGGAGCAGCACCAGGCCGCGGGCCTGGTTGGAGGGGTCGTTGTTCAGCGCGATGGTGGCGCCGTCGGGAAGGTCCTCGGCGTCGTCGATCTGGCTCGAGTAGAGCGCGAAGGGCTCGATGTGCACGTCCTCGAAGTGGACCAGATCGTAGCCGTTCTCCTCCACCTCGTTGTCGAACCAGGGCTGGTGCTGGAAGTAGTTGGCGTGGAGGTCGCCGTCGTTCAGCGCCTCATTGGGGATCTGGTAGTCGTCGAACTCCTCGATCTCCAGGTCGAGTCCGGCCTCCTCGGCCAGGTTCTCGTCCACGAACTCCAGGATGGCCGCATGCGGGGCAGGGGAGGCGCCCACGGTCAGCGTGGTGATCCCGTCCTCGGCCTCCGGAATGGTGGACTCGTCGTCTCCGCCGGCCAGGCCGCAGGAGGTCAGGGCGAGAGCCGCGACGGCGGCCGCGGAGACGCTCAGCGCGCGGTGTGTGCGGGGGTGAGACATGGCAGTACCTCTTTCGTGTGAAGGGATGATGCGTGGTGGGACGGCCGGATCAGCGGTGGTCGAGCCGTCGGGAGATGAAGTTTCCGGTGTACTGGACCGCAGTGACGATCAGGACCAGCAGGATCACGCAGATGAGCATGACATCGGCCTGGTAGCGGTTGTAGCCGTAGTTGATGGCCAGCTGGCCCAGGCCGCCGCCGCCCACAGCGCCGGCCATGGCGGTGAAGCTGATCAGGGTGACCAGGGTGATGGTCAGTCCGCCCACGATCCCGGGCAGGCCCTCACGCAGCAGCACGTTCCAGGTGACATGCAGGTCTGATGCTCCCATCATGCGCACCGCCTCCACCTTGCCCCAGGAGACCTCACGCAGGGAGTTCTCCACCATGCGCGCGAAGAAGGGGATGGCTCCGACGGTCAGCGGCACCACGGCGGCCTCCCAGCCGATGGCGGTGCCCACGATCAGCCGGGTGAAGGGGATGATCCAGAGCATCAGCACGATGAACGGCACCGCGCGTCCGAAGTCCACCACCAGGCTGAGGGCGCGGTACACCGGGCTCATCGGACGCAGGCCCTTGGGCCCCAGGTTATGCAGCAGCACGCCCAGCGGCAGTCCGAACAGGACGGTGAAGAAGCCGGTGGCCGCTGTCATGTAGAGCGTCTCCAGGACGGCGTCGAGCAGCTGGTTCTCCACCACCGGGTTGTTGAGCCAGCGTCCCTCGGCGAGCAGCATCAGGACTCCTCCTTCCGGCCGGCCTGCGCCTCTGCGCCGGCGTCGGCCTCAGTCTCCAGGGCGGCGGCAGTGGTCAGCTCGGCGTGCAGTCCGGCTGCGCTCAGGACCTCGAGGGTCTTCTGCGCCGCGGCGGCGCCTTCGGGGCGGATGTGCAGCCGACCGACCTGGCGTCCCTGGATGGTCTCGATGGAGCCTGCCTCCACCCGGGCGGGCAGCCCGTTGTCGCTGAGCAGGGTGAACAGGTCACCCACGTGGCTGATCCGATCGGATTCGGTCAGCAGCACATCGATCAGCTGCGCGCCGGCTTCCAGAGCGGAGGTCGGCGGCAGAGAGATGAGCTCCTTGGACAGCGGCGAGCTGCGGTCGGAGATGACCTCGAGCAGCTGACCGCTGCGGACGATGCTGCCGGCGTCGAGCAGGGAGACCGAGTCGCAGATCTCGCGCACCACAGACATCTCGTGGGTGATGATGATGACAGTGATGCCCAGCCGGTCGCGCAGCTGGCCGATCAGCTCCAGGATCTGTCGCGTGGTCGCCGAATCGAGGGCAGAGGTCGGCTCGTCGCAGAGCAGCACCCCCGGCTCGGCGGCCAGGGCGCGGGCGATGCCCACACGCTGCTTCTGCCCGCCGGAGAGCTGGGCGGGATAGTTGTCCGCCCGGTCGGCCAGGCCGACCAGCTCCAGCAGCTCGGCCACGCGGCGCTTCCTCTCGGCCTTGGGCACCCGGGCGATCTCCAGCGGGTGGGCGATGTTCTGGGCGGCAGTGCGCGAGTCCAGCAGGTTCACGTGCTGGAAGACCATCCCGATGCTGCGGCGGGCCTTCACCAGTTCGGCTCCGCGGGCGGCGGAGAGATCGACGCCGTCGATGCTGATCTGCCCCTGGGTCACCTGATCCAGGCCGGTCAGGCAGCGGATCAGAGTGGACTTGCCGGCGCCGGAGCGCCCCACGATGCCGTGGATCTCACCTGCGGGGATCTGCAGGTTCACTGAGTTCAGCGCCGTCACCCCGCCGGGGTAGACCTTGCTGACCTCGTTCAGCTCAATCACGCCGAACGGTATCCTTCCGTGTGCTCTTGTCCGCTCCAGTCAGTACCGGCTCGGGCGGGGTGACGCCCAGGCCGGTGAAAGCAGACCGCTTCGGGATCCGGGACCACCCGTGAACATGGGGTTGGTGAGCGACGGTGAACGGATCCTGCGAGCCGGCGCGGGGTTGCCGCGCGCAGCTCATCGTCGCTGCTCGTGAAGCAGATAATCAGGGTAGCGGATCTCCGGAGGAATCGTCATGTCCGCGTCACAGAGTCCAGCAGAGCCTCGAGCAGGTGCAGCGCGGCGAGCTTCTCCAGCGGAGAGTTCTTATTGCCGCACTTCGGCGACTGTACGCAGCTGGGGCAGCCGGACTCGCAGGGGCAGCTGCGGATGGTTGCCGCCGTGGTGCGGTTCCACTCCTCGGCCAGCTCATAGCCGCGCTCAGCGAACCCCGCCCCGCCCGGGTGCCCGTCATAGACGAAGATCGTGGGCTGCTCGGTGTCTCGGTGCAGCGCAGTGGAGACTCCGCCGATGTCCCAGCGGTCCCCGGAGGTCAGCAGCGGCAGCAGCCCGATCATCGCGTGCTCGGCGGCATGCAGCGCCCCGGGGATGTGCTCCGGGATCACCCCGGCCTCGGAGAGGGCAGTCTCCGGAGCGGTGATCCACATGGCCTGGGTGCGCAGGGTCGACGGCGGCAGCTCCAGGGGCTCATCGGAGAGCACCTCCGAGGTGCCCAGAGCTTTGCGCTGGAACCCGACGACGGCGCTGGTCACCTCCACGGTCCCGGTGTGGATCCCATAGCGTCGCCAGGCGGCCGAGTCGGAGGTCTCGAGCACCTCGATGGAGGTGGTCTCTCGGGCCTGGGTGTAGTACGGCGGATTCACCGCCGAGACCAGCACGACGCCCTCCTGCTGGTCCAGGTCCTCCACCAGATAGCTGCGCCCCTGGTGGACGTAGATCGCTCCGGGATGGGCCTGCGGCTGGGCCTGTGCGGAGCCCATGTCCCCGATGACCGAACCGTCCTCGGCGTCGACGATCGTGCAGGGCCCGCCGCCGTCGGAGCGCAGCTTCACCCAGTCGGCGGCGCTGGCGTCGTCGTGGGCGAAGAACCATCCGCGCGGGCGGCGTCGCAGGTGCCCCTGCTCGGTGAGCGCGTCCAACAGCCAACGCCCGGCGGGGAACAGCGCGGTGTCATCGGCCTCATCGGGGGCGATCGGCAGCTCCTGGGCGGCGGCCAGCAGATGCGGCGCGGCCACATGCGGGTTGGCGGGATCGGTGACCGCATCTTCGATCCGCGCTTCGAAGATCGCCTCCGGGTGGCTGAGCAGGTAGGAGTCCAACGGGTCGTCCCCGGCCACGAAGAAGGCGGCGCCGCGCTGGGCGGAGCCGTCGGCGCCCGGGCGTCCTGCCCGTCCCAGCTGCTGGAAGAAGGAAGCGCGGGTTCCGGGCCATCCGGCGATCAGCACCACATCCAGTCCGGAGATGTCGATGCCCAGTTCCAGTGCCGGGGTGGAGGCCACCCCGAGCAGCCGTCCTGCGCGCAGAGCATCTTCGAGCTCGCGCCGCTCCTCCTTCAGGTAGCCGGAGCGGTAGGCCGCCACCCGCCCCTTCAGCTCGAGGTCGACCTCGGCCAGCTGGTCCGAGGCGATCTGCGCGATGGTCTCCGCCCCGCGGCGGGACTTGATGAAGGAGAGCGTGCGGTAGCCGGCCACCACCAGGTCGGTCATCAGGTCGGCGGCCTCCACGGTGAGGCTGCGCTTGAGCGGAGCATCATTGTCTCCGGTGGCCTCCGCCGGGGAGGACTCCCACAGGTAGACATCCACGGCCTCATGGGGGGATCCGTCCTCGGTGACCGCGGCGACCTGCTCCTGCTCAGCGCCGATCAGTCGTGCGAAGGAGGCCGCCGGGTCCCCACTGGTGGCACTGGCCCCGGCGAAGACCGGATCGCCGCCGTAGTGCGCGCAGACCCGTCGCAGCCGCCGCATCAGCAGGGCGATGTGGGAGCCGAAGATCCCGCGGAAGCTGTGGGCCTCATCGATGATCACGTAGCGCAGCCGGGAGAGGAACCGGGCCCACGCGCGGTGGTTGGGCAGGATCCCCACGTTGAGCATGTCCGGGTTGGTCAGCACCACATTGGCGTGCTGGCGCACCCATCGGCGCTCCTGCTGCTCGGTGTCCCCGTCGTACGACGCCGGGCGCACCCCACCGGCCGGTCCAGCCGGTCCGATGGCCTCGGCCAGCTCGGTCAGCGCGTCCAGCTGATCGGCCGCCAAGGCCTTGGTGGGGGAGAGGTACAGGATGGTGGCGCCGGTGGGGCCAGCCTCCGCTCCGCAGATCGACGCCAGGCCGGGCAGCTGGGTGCCCAACGACTTTCCGGAGGCCGTGCCGGTGGCCAGGATGACGTGCTGGCCGGCGTGCAGCGCCTCGGCCGCCTGGACCTGGTGGGTGTAGAGGCCGGAGACGCCGACCTGCCGGTAGCCCGCGCGCACCTCCTGGGGCACCCAGGAGGGCCAGCCGGCCCGCTGGGCCCGGCGTGGAGGCAACGTCTGGACATGCCGAAGTCGGCTGTCTTCGCCCACATGGGTGGAGAGGCCGGCACGCTGGAGCAGATCGTAGGCATCAGTCACTGACGTCCAGCGTACCGATCTGTAGGCGGCACAGCGGCCTCCGGCGTCGCCCGGCCGATCGGCGCGGCGGCGCGCTCCGCTCAGGCGGCGGCGCGCCGATCAGGCCGAGGCGCCCAGGGCGGTGATGTTCTCCGGGAGCCGTTCGTTGCTGCCGTACATGAAGTGGTTGCTCATGTTCTCGGAGAACCGGTTGGCCTCCGTGGTGCGCCCGACGGCCTCAGCCACTTCGCGGATGTGCATCGGGGAAGCCCCGCAGCACACCCCCAGGTAGTTCACGCCCAGCTGATGGGCTTCCTGAGCCCAGGCACCGAGCTCGTAGCGGTTGTGGAAGAGCGGGTCCAGGGCGGTGGGGAAGGTGCGGCCATGCGGGGAGGGCGCGGAGGCGCGCACATCGGAGAGGTTGAAGAAGGTGGGCTCCTCCGCCGTCGTCCGGTAGGGGACGGGGAGCGCGCCCACGTGGCAGGAGACCTTCTCCCGGATCTTCCGCAGCCACGGCTGAATGGTCTCCGGGCCGCGGAAGCAGTTGAGCCCGACCACATCTGCCCCGCCCTGTTCCAGGCGCTGAGCGGTCTCCACGACGCCGACGCCGTCGGCCATCTCCTCGAAGGCCATCGGTGCCAGGGTCAGCACCACCGGCAGGCCGCTGGCGCGGGCGATCTCGAGTGCGGCCAGCGCCTCTCCGGCGTAGTAGAAGGTCTCGCCGATGATGAGATCAGCGCCCTCCTCCACTGCCCAGCCGACCATCTCCTCGAACATGGTCCGCACCTCAGCCTGTTTGGCCGGATCGGCGGGGTCCCAGATGTTCGAGTTGGAGATGTTTCCGGCCATCAGATCCCCGGGACGGGCGTCGGCCACCTCGCGGGCGATGCGCAGCGCGGAGCGGTTCAGCGGCTCGAGCAGATCCTCTTTGCCGATCACCCGCATCTTCTCGCGGTGACCGTTATAGGTGAAGGCCTCGACGATGTCGGAGCCGGCCCGCTGGAAGTCCACGTGCAGGGACTTCAGCGCTTCGGGGAACTCCAGGGCGACTTCGGGAACGAACTCGCCCGCGCTGAGGTAACCGCGCCGCTCGAGTTCGAAGAGGAAGCCTTCGGCACAGATGACGGGGCCGGCGTCGAGCCGCTCGGTCAGAGAGGTGGGGGCGGTCATCACCGCTCCTTTCAGTCGTGGGACATGAAGCTGCCACGTGAAGGAGCGGCCGAGGCGAGGCCTCGCTTGGTCAGGGGTCTTCAGGAGAAGCTGAAGCCCCTTACGGCCGTGAACTGTTGATCATATCTGTGGCAGCACCCTGATCCTATCCCAAGACCGCCGCCACGCAGGGCATATGTTCAAAAGCGTCACATGAACACAAAGCGTCAGCGCGCCAGGTCGTCGAACTGCGAATGCGAGGAGGAGCGGGTGCTCTGTGCTCCGGGCGCACCGAATACGCGAACCTCGCCCAGCAGTGTCCAGCCCAGGTACTCGTAGAGCTCGCGGCCGTCCTCTGTGGCGACCAGCAACCCCTCTTCGACGTCCTGCTCCAGAGCGATGGCGATCAGCGCGCGGGTCACGAAGGTGCCCAGTCCCTGGCGCCGGTAGTCGGGCGAGGTGAAGATGCGATCCAGGATCGCGTAGCTTCCCACGACGGCGACGCGGCCGCGAGCCGCCACCTGGGCCTCTGCGCCCTCGCCGTGCAGGACCGTGAACAGTGTCCAGCCCTCGAAGTCTTCGCGCTGAGTGGTGAAGCCCTCAGGAGTGATCGGATCCTCGACGTCCTGGGTGTCCATGTCCACGACCATCAGCTTCTCTTCGTCGCTGATCAGTTCCAGACCGTCGATCTCAGCGTCTTCGATCTCGGAGTCGGCAGTCTCGTCGTCGGGGCCGCTGATGATGGTGAGCAGACGCTTCGGGCTCTTGGCCACGCTGGAGGCGGCCTTGCGCAGGTCGCTGCCTTCGGGGGCGTAGATGACGTATTCCCACTCGTCAGAGTCGCCGGCGCGCAGGGCCGAATGGACGTTGCCCTCATGGCTGACGTCATAGTCATGGGTCCTCGCCCAGCCGGTCACCCAGTCTCGGACGAGTGCGTCGTTCAGCTCACTAGTCATGCAACGACCATATAAGAGGTCCGAGAGATAGACCATAGGGAATCTGCACCTCAGTGAGGACCGATGCCTCACGCGCAACCCGGACGGTACCCTCGTAGGAGTGAGTGAATCCCGCATCGTCCTGTATTACGCCTTCACGCCGCTCTCCGATCCGGAGGCAGTGAAGCTCTGGCAGCACACGCTGTGCCGTGAGCTGGGCCTGAAAGGCCGCATCCTGATCTCCGAGCACGGGATCAACGGCACTGTCGGCGGCGATATGAAGGCCGTGAAGAAGTATGTGAAGCAGACACGCTCCTATGCGCCCTTCCGGTCTATGGAGTTCAAATGGTCCGAGGGCGGGGCTGAGCAGTTCCCGCGCCTGTCGGTGAAGGTCAGGCCCGAGCTGGTGGCCTTCGGCGTCCCTGACGAGGTGGAGGTGGACCAGGACGGCGTCGTCGGCGGAGGCGAACACCTGAAGCCGGAGGAGGTCCATGAGCTGGTCGAGCGCAAGCGCGCGGAGGGCACCGAGGTCACCTTCTTCGACGGCCGCAACGCCATGGAGGCCCAGATCGGTCGGTTCAAGGATGCCGTCGTCCCGGAGACCGAGACCACCCGCGACTTCATCCGTGAGCTGGACTCCGGCAGATACGACCATCTGAAGGACCAGCCGGTGGTCACCTACTGCACCGGCGGCATCCGCTGCGAAGTGCTCTCCTCCCTGATGCGCCGGCGTGGGTTCCAGGACGTCTATCAGATCGACGGCGGCATCGTCCGCTATGGCGAGACCTACGGCGACGCCGGGCTGTGGGAGGGCGAGCTCTACGTCTTCGACGGCCGCATGAACACCCGCTTCAGCGAGGATGCGGTCACGATCGGCGAGTGCTCGAACTGCAGCGGACCCACCTCCGAGTTCTACAACTGTATGGACCGCGGCTGCTCCACGCTGAAGCTCTACTGCCAGGACTGCCGGCACATCCCGGAGACCCAGCGGTGCGAGAACTGCCAGGCACGGCTGCAGCAGGACCCGGACCACCCCAACTCGGGTCCGTTGGAGAAGCCCCGGCGCGCCCGGCAGGCCTGATTCCGAGAGAAGGAAGTGCATGACGACGACGCCGACCCCTCCCGCCCCCGCCTCGGCGGAGACGGAGCTGATCGCCCTCCTCCGCGAGGACCTGGTCACAGCTCGGTTCACC
Organism: Nesterenkonia lacusekhoensis; assembly: GCF_017876395.1. Lineage (NCBI taxonomy): Bacteria > Bacillati > Actinomycetota > Actinomycetes > Micrococcales > Micrococcaceae > Nesterenkonia > Nesterenkonia lacusekhoensis. The sequence continues at coordinate 2,669,162 of NZ_JAGINX010000001.1, forward strand.
AACGAGGAGGTGGCCCGGCTGCTGGGCCCCGACGCCGTCGCCGCGCTGGACCGGGAGCAGATCGTTCCGGGGCAGCTGCGCATCCTGGAGCTCTTCGCCCAGGCCGCCGGGGCTCAGCGTCCCCGGCCTGGCGACCAGGCGGGGGAGCGGCCGAGTGCAGGATCGGCCCCGCTGTCTCCGCGGGCCGGCCGCGCGATCACCGCTCAGGCGACGGCCGAGCACATCGATCCCTGTGCGGTGCTCACCGGACTGTGGCTGCTGGCGGTGGACGTCACCGCTGAGCAGCTCGACGCCGCCCTGCCTCAGGTCCGCACCGAGGGCCTGGAGCGGCTGAACCTGGTCTGCAGCGAGACCGCTGCGGAGGGGACCTTCATCCGGCCGCAGGTGGATCTGCGTCCCTATGAGGCTGAGCAGCAGGAGGGGACCGCCCATCTCTGGGTGACCAGTGACCTCTCCGCCCACCAGATGGACGGGCCGCTTCCCGCCGATCACGTGCTCGGCGTCGGGCAGGCCAGCCTGACCCTGGCCTCCATCACGCACCGCCCGAGCGTGCGGAATGCCCTGGACGTGGGGACCGGGTGCGGGATCCAGCTGTTCCACCTGCTCGATCACGCCGAGCATGTGGTGGGCACCGATCTCTCCGAGCGTGCTCTGGAGTTCACCCGATTCAATCTGCTGCTCAACGCTGAGCCGCTGGGGCTGGATCCTGAGGACCTCGGTTCGCGCGTGGAGCTGCTCCACGGCAGCCTGCTGGAGCCGGTGGCCGGACGCAGCTTCGACCTGGTGGTCTCCAATCCGCCCTTCGTCATCACGCCCCGGACCCAGGATGAGGCGGAGGAGGAGCGCTACACCTACCGCGACGGCGGTCGCGAGGGCGACTCCCTCATGGAGGAGCTGATCACCGGTCTGCCGGAGATCCTGGCTGAGGGCGGCACCGCTCAGATGCTCGGCAACTGGGAGATCCATGCCGGGACCGAAGAGTCCGGCGGCTGGTCGGAGCGTCCGCGCATCTGGGCCCGGGCGGCCGGGCTGCATGCCTGGTTCATCCAGCGTGACTTCCAGAACCCGGCCGGCTATGCCGAGACCTGGCTGCGGGACGCCTCCGAGGAGCGCGACCTGGCCGATTATCGGCGTCGTTATGCCGACTACCTGCAAGACTTCGAGGACCGGGGTGTGGCCGGAGTCGGCTTCGGCATGATCTGGCTGCAGAGGCCGGCCGGGCCAGTCCCCGATCACCCTTCCCCTGACGACACCGGCCTCGATCAGTCCGGCCCCGACGGCGCCGGCGGATCCTCCGGTCTGTGGCAGCGCTTCGAGGAGCTCACCGGGGAGGTCCAGCAGCCGCTGGGTCCGGTGATCGGACGCACTGCTGAGCGCGCCCTGGCGGTGCGCACCGGTCCGGCCGAGGTGACGGATCAGATCCTCATCGCTCCGGAGGATGTCACCGAGGAGCGCTATCAGCGCTTCGGGGCCCAGCATCCGGAGGTCATCCTCGCCCGGCAGGGCGGCGGCTTCCGCCGGGTGCGCCCGGTCAGCAGTGCGGCGGCCGGCCTGCTGGGGGCCGCCGACGGCGAGTTCACCGCCTCCCAGCTGATCACCGCGGTCGCGTCCCTGGTCGATGCCGAGGAGGAGCCGCTGCGCGATGAGGTCCTCGACCTCTACGTCGAAGGCTTCCTCACCCACCCTTGAGCCGCGGCGGCCGTCACTTCTGCCTCGATTGGCACGTCTGAGTGGGGTCGGGGTCGTTGTGGCAACACATCCGTGCCAATAGATGAGTCCAGGCCGCAGAGTCCCCGTCTCACCCCGCTGTTATAGTGAGCTTCCGACGGCCCGTCCGTCGTCTACGCACCCGTCACCCGGTTCTAGGAGAGCAGTGCCCGCAGGCAAGAAGCTCGTCATCGTCGAGTCCCCGGCCAAGTCCAAGTCGATCGCCAAGTACTTGGGCGACGACTTCATCGTCGACGCATCGGCCGGGCATATCCGTGACCTGCCGCAGCCCTCCGATCTGCCTGCGGACATGAAGAAGGGGCCCTTCGGCAAGTTCGCGGTGAACCCGGAGGAGGGCTTCAAGCCCTACTACGTGATCTCCGACTCGAAGAAGTCCAAGGTGCGCGAGCTCAAGCAGCGGCTCAAGGAAGCCGATGAGCTCTACCTGGCACCCGATGCCGACCGCGAGGGCGAGGCCATCGCGTGGCACCTGCTGGAGGTGCTCAAGCCCAAGGTCCCGGTCTATCGGATGACCTTCACCGAGATCACCCGCGAGGGGATCACCCGTGCGCTGGAGAACGTCCGCGAGATCGATCAGGACCTGGTGGACGCCCAGGAGACTCGGCGCATCCTGGACCGGCTCTACGGCTATGAGATCTCGCCGGTGCTCTGGCGCAAGGTCGGCCGGGGCCTCTCGGCGGGACGCGTGCAGTCTGTGGCCACCCGTCTGGTGGTGGAGCGTGAGCGCGAGCGCATGGCGTTCATCCCGGCGTCGTACTGGGACCTCAGCGGCACCTTCTCCACCGATGGCGGTGAGGAGTTCTCGGCCAAGCTGACGGCGCTGGACGACGCCCGCATCGCCACCGGATCCGACTTCGACGACCGTGGTGAGCTCAAGCAGACCCGCTCCAAGCAGGAGGTCGCCGTCCTGAAGAAGGACGACGCCGAGTCGCTGGCGGCCGGTCTGACCGATGCCCCCTTCTCCGTGGACTCGCTGGAGGAGAAGCCCTACAGCCGCCGCCCGCAGCCGGCCTTCACCACCTCCACCCTGCAGCAGGAGGCGGCCCGCCGCCTGCGCTTCTCCTCCCGGGTGACCATGCAGGTGGCACAGCGTCTCTACGAGAACGGCTACATCACCTATATGCGTACCGACTCGGTGACGCTCTCCAACGAGGCCATCCAGGCGGCCCGTCGGCAGGCCACCGAGCTCTTCGGTGCGGACCACGTCCCGGAGAAGCCGCGCTTCTACGCCAAGAAGAACGAGACCGCCCAGGAGGCCCACGAGGCGATCCGCCCGGCCGGTGACCACTTCCGGACGCCCGGCCAGGTGGCCAAGGAGCTCTCCGCCGATGAGTTCAAGCTCTACGAGCTGATCTGGAAGCGCACCGTCGCCTCGCAGATGCAGGACGCGAAGGGCTTCACCGCCTCGGTGCGGCTGACCGGTGAGGCCGCCGACGGGCGCCGCGCCACCTTCGGCGCCTCCGGCACGGTCATCACCTTCCCGGGCTTCCTGGCCGCCTACGAGGAGGTCAAGGAGTCGGAGGAGTCCGACGCCGCCAAGGCCAAGGAGTCGGAGAAGCGGCTGCCCAAGCTGGAGGAGGGTGAGAGGCTCACCGGTGAGGACATCGAGGCCAAGGGCCACGAGACCACTCCGCCGGCCCGCTACACCGAGGCGAGCATCGTCGCGGAGCTGGAGAAGCGGGAGATCGGCCGTCCCTCCACCTACGCGCCCACCATCTCGACCATCATGGACCGCGGCTATGTGACCAAGCGCGGCTCGGCCCTGGTGCCCTCCTGGACCGCGTTCAGCGTGATCCGCCTGCTGGAGGAGCACTTCGGCCGGTACGTGGACTATGACTTCACCGCCCGCATGGAGGACGACCTCGACCAGATCGCCCGCGGAGAGATCGAACGCGAGGCCTGGCTGCAGGGCTTCTACTTCGGAGCCTCCTCCGGTGAGCAGGGGCTGAAGGACGTGGTGGACAACCTGGGTGAGATCGATGCCCGGGCGATCAACTCCATGGCGGTGGCGGAGAACACCCATCTGCGGGTGGGCCGCTACGGACCGTATCTGGAGCGTCCCAACCCGGACGGCGTCGTCAACGCCGAGGGCGAGTTGGAGATGCAGCGGGCCAATCTGCCTCAGGATCTGGCCCCGGACGAGCTCACCGCGGCCAAGGTGGAGGAGCTCTTCGAGCAGGCTCAGCATTCGGGCAAGGTACTGGGGAACGATCCGGAGACCGGCCGTGAGATCGTCGCCAAGGACGGGCGCTACGGTCCCTATGTCACCGAGGTCATCCCGGAGATGACTGAGGAGGAGCTGGAGGCCTACCTGGACGCGCAGCCCACGGAGTACTACAAGAACGGCAAGCCGAAGCCGAAGAAGAAGCCGGCCAAGCAGAAGCCGCGCACCGGGTCCCTGCTGAGCGGGATGACCCTGGAGACGGTGACTCTGGAGGACGCGCTGAAGATCCTCTCGCTGCCCCGTGTGGTGGGAACCGACGACGACGGCGAGGAGATCACCGCCCAGAACGGCCGGTTCGGTCCGTATCTGAAGAAGGGCAGCGATTCCCGCTCCCTGGAGTCCGAGGAACAGATGTTCACCATCACCTTGGACGAGGCCAAGGCGATCTACGCCCAGCCCAAGCAGCGGGGCCGCCGCGCGGCTCAGCCGCCGCTGGCGGAGTTCGGCAATGACCCGACCACGGAGAAGCCTGTGGTGGTCAAGGACGGCCGCTTCGGCCCCTACGTCACCGACGGTGAGACCAACGTGACGGTGCCGCGCAGCGTCTCGGTGGAGCAGCTGACCAAGGAGCACGCCTACTCGCTGCTGGCGGAGAAGCGGGCCAAGGGCCCGGCCAAGAAGAGCGCCCCCAAGAGCTCCACGGCCAAGAAGCCTGCCGCCAAGAAGTCCGGCGGCGCCAAGAGCACATCGAAGAAGTCGACGGCCAGCACCAAGGCCGGATCCTCCTAGGAGTTCGCAGCTATGCGTCTGGGCGTGCTGGACATCGGGTCGAATACGGTGCATCTGCTGCTGGTGGATGCACATATCGGTGCTAAGCCGGACGCCTTCGCCTCCCATAAGCGCCCTCTGTCTCTGGTGAAGTACCTCGATGAGTTCGGGGCCATCACCGCTGAGGGCCAGGAGGAGCTGATCAGCTTCATCGCTGAGGCGACCCGTTTCGCGGCGCGTCACCGGGCTGATGACATGCTGTCCTTCTGCACCTCAGCCATCCGCGAGGCCAGCAACGGTGATGCAGTGTTGGCTCGGGTGACCGAGGAGACCGGCGTGGAGCTTATGGAGCTCACCGGTGCCCAGGAGTCGGCGATGACGTTCTTCGCCGTGCGTCGCTGGCGGGGCTGGAGCGCGGGACGCATCCTGAACTTCGACATCGGCGGCGGATCCTTCGAGATCGCCTACGGCCAGGACGAGCTGCCGGCCACGGCCATGTCGGCCCCGTTGGGCGCCGGACGGCTGACCCGCGACTGGTTGGCCGGCCCGAAGGACGCGCTGCCGGGAGAGAAGCCGCCGTCGAAGGAACAGGTCCGAGAGCTCAAGACCTATGTGCGCGAAGAGCTGGAGGCGGCCCGCCTTGAGTTCCCGGCGCTGAACCACCATACCGAGGTGATGGCCACCTCCAAGACCTTCCGCTCGCTGGCCCGGATGACAGGCGCCGCTCCCTCGGCCGAGGGACCTTATGTGAAGCGGACCCTGAACCGGAAGAGCCTGAAACCCCTGGTCAAGAAGCTGGGGGAGATGTCCGCAGAGCAGCGTGCTGAGCTGCCCGGGGTCTCGGTGACCCGCGCCCCGCAGGTCTTCGCCGGTGCCCTGGTCGCTGAGCAGGCGATGAAGGTCTTCGGGATCGAGGAGTTGCAGATCTGTCCATGGGCTCTGCGTGAGGGCCTGATCCTGCAGCGCCTGGACACGCTGGCCCGGGACCAAGCCGAGGTTGTGAGCCACGCGCCCGGCGTCGGGCATGTCGACCTGGCCCGTGAGCTGAAGAAGCCGCAGCGTCCGGCCGGACGTCCGCGTGCAGAGGCGGCGGTTGAACGTGCCCACAGCTGACATCCCGGTGGCCCTGTCCACCTCCTCCGTGTATCCGCTGGGCGTCGCAGAGGGATTCTCCATCGCCCAGGACCTCGGCTATGACGGGGTGGAGGTGATGGTCACCCACCGCACCGAGACCCAGCAGGCCGAGGTGCTCAACCGCCTGTCGGAGAAGTTCGGGCTGGAGATCATGGCCATCCACGCCCCCACCCTGCTGCTGACCCAGCAGGTGTGGGGCTCGGCCTGGGAGAAGCTGGCCCGCAGCGCGCAGCTGGCCCTGGACGTGGGCTGCGGCGTCGTGGTGGCGCATCCGCCGTTCCGGTGGCAGACCGGCTACGCCGAAGGATTCGCCGAGGGGATCGCGGAGATCGAGGAGCGCACCGGAGTCCTCTTCGCCGTGGAGAACATGTACCCCTGGCGGGCCGGTGGACGTGAAGCCACGATGTACCTTCCGCACTGGGATCCGGTGGATCAGCCCTACCCCCACGTGACCTGGGACTTCTCCCATGCGGCCACCGCGGAGGCAGATTCCCTCAGCGCAGTGCAGGCGCTGGGACCACGCCTGCGCCATGTCCATCTGACTGACGGCTGGTCCAACGGCTTCAAGGATGACCACCTCATCCCCGGCCAGGGAGAGCAGCGCGTGGCCGAGGCCATGCAGCTCATCGGCAGCCCGGAGTTCGGCGACGGCGGCTTCGACGGCGTCGTGGCGGTGGAGGTCTCCACCCGGTCGGCCCGGAAGGTGGGGGAGCGGGAGCGCTGGCTGGCTGAGTCCCTGGCCTTCGCCCGGGCCCATCTGGGTCAGAGCGGCTGAGCCTGTCGGGAGCGGATGACCTGACGCGATCGGCACAGAAGCTGGCCTGGCTGGTGAGCGGCAGTTTCCTCCCTTAACTCGAGGCCTATTGTTTTGGCTCGTGATTGACAGGGCTGCTGGTGTGAGTCATATAACGGCCTCGCGAGCGAAGTTCTGAAGCTCAGCTGTAACCTTGCTACGGGTCTCTTCGGGCTGAGGGACCGATCGGAAGTGAGGCGGCAGTATGGGGAATCCCGCAGAAGAGCTCTCCGTCATTCTCAGGGAATGGCAGGCGGGTGAAGGGCGAAGCATGGAGGCCCTTCGAGGTACTAAGTCTGCGTCCGGTCTTCGGAAGCACCTGACAGCTATGCGACTGCTAGAGGAGATCGCGGAGCGAGTAGAGCGCATGGCATCTAAAGGGCGCAAGGTGCGTGGCTACCAGGATTTGTGGCCAAGGCTCGGTCGGGGCATCCTCGCTATTAAGTCGCGCTGGACTCAGCGTCCAGTCACGGGTGCAGCTGACTTCAAGGAATCTGATCTTGACCTCTTGGACCAACTCGGTGAACTTCTCGATCTTGATCAGATGCGAGTCATCATCAATGCAGAGTCTCAGGCTCGGCTTATCGAACTTATGGAAGAGTCGTTGAGCGTGCTGGACGCGGACTCCTCACTGCCGGAGGCGACCAGTTCTTACATCAGGAGATGTCTTGAGCGGCTGCTTATTTGCTTGCGGGAGTATGAGCGGCACGGGAGGTCTGCAACTGAAGAGGCCGTTCAGCATGCCTATTTTGCAATGCAAGCCGCCGAGGTGGAATCCGACGTCCCGTCCAAATGGCAGAGGCTCCGCGAGCAGGTCCTGGTTCCTCTGCCCGCCGGCATCATCTCAGGAGGCACCGTGAATCTGATCGCTGCGGCAACAGCAGCGGCAACGGGAACTGGATAGCTGGAAAACTTGGCGGTGGCAGGCATCCTCCCGTCAGGCAAATGTGTCGTAGGTTCTCGGTAGAGTTGATGCCGTTGGCCAGACCGCATGATGAGGGGTAAAGATTTGGCTGAGGCTGGAACCGCCAAGCGGGGTGCGAAGAAGGGCGCTGCGAAGGGGCAGGCGAAGAAGACCCTCGAGCAGACGCTCTGGGAAGCAGCTGAGACTCTCCGCGGAAATCAGGAGCCGGGCGAGTACAAGCACGTGGTGCTCGGCCTCGTGTTCCTGAAATACATCTCCGACCGCTTCGTCGAACACCGCCAGAAGCTCGAGGAAGAGCTCCAAGAGGACGGTCTTGACCCTCAGGAGATCGCAGAGACTCTGGAGGACCGCGACGAGTACACCGCGGAGAACGTCTTCTGGGTGCCTATGGCTGCTCGTTACAGCGCGGTGCAGGACCTGGCCAAGACCGAGCGCGTCGGCGAGCGGATCGACCAGGCCATGGACCTCATTGAGAAGGAGAACCCCACGCTCGTGGGCGTGCTCCCGAATAACTACGCCCGTGAGGGGCTCGATCAGCGCAAGCTGGGTGAGTTGGTGGACCTCATCGGCTCTATCGGCTTCCATGTATCGCAGGACCACGGCAGCGACGATGTCCTCGGCCGCGTCTACGAGTACTTCCTCGGCCAGTTCGCCGGTCGGGAGTCAGGCAAGGACGCGGGCGCTTTCTACACGCCGCGTTCGGTGGTCAAGGTGCTGGTGGAGATGCTCGAGCCCTATAAGGGACGTGTCTTTGACCCGGCCTGTGGGTCCGGCGGCATGTTCGTCGAATCCATGGATTTTGTGAAGGCCCACGGTGGCCACCGGGATGACATCTCGATCTACGGCCAGGAGTACACCCACACCACGTGGAAGCTGGCCAAGATGAACCTGGCGATCCGCGGTCTTGATGCTGATCTCGGTAATAAGGCAGCCGATTCTTTTGCCGAAGATCTGCATCCTGATCTGCGAGTGGATTACGTGCTCGCGAATCCGAAGTTTAATCAGAGTGACTGGTTTCACCCCAAGCTTCAGGATGATCCGCGTTGGAAGTACGGGTTGCCGCCTGAGGGGAATGCAAACTTCGCGTGGATTCAGCACTTCATTCACCACCTGGCGCCTGATGGGCATGCTGGCATCGTCTTGGCCAACGGAAGCCTCAGTTCCAAATCTGGCGGCGAGGGAGACATCCGCCGGAGGTTGGTGGAGTCCGAACTGGTGGACTGCGTCGTCGCAATGCCCGACAAGCTCTTCTTCAACACTGGCATCCCGGTGAGCCTGTGGTTCTTCTCGAAGAACCGCCACGGCAACGGACACCGTGAACGTAAGGGTGAGGTGCTGTTCATCGATGCCCGTCAGCTCGGACGCATGGAGTCCCGGAAATTGCGGGTCCTGGATGACGACGACGTCGCGAAGATCGCTGACACTTATCACTCGTGGCGGAACAGGGACGGCGGCTACGAGGACGTGCCTGGTTTCGCGAAGGCTGCCAAGCTTGAGGAGGTCGAGAAGCACGACTTCGTCCTCACCCCAGGTCGGTACGTCGGTGCGGCGGCGGCAGAGGAAGATGCAGAGCCGATCGACGAGAAGATTGAACGTCTCACCCAAGAGCTGTACGGAGAGTTTGATCGCGGTCGTGAGCTCGAACTGACCATCCGCGAGAGGCTGGGTGGTTTGATTGGTCGCTGAATGGCGTCAGGTACAACTGGGGCAGGTGGCTCAGGAAGTCACGGTCGGGTACGTCGGGTCGATGGCCTCAGAATACGTTGATGACGGAGTGCCGTTTCTTCGCTCGTTGAACGTGCGGCCGCATAGAGTCTCCGTTGACGACATCCGCTACATTTCGCCCGGTTTCCACCAGAGGATCGCCAAGTCCGCGCTGGCTCCAGGCGATGTTGTCACCGTTCGCACCGGGAAACCTGGGGCGACCGCCGTTGTGCCAGAGTGGCTTCCGGTTGCGAACTGTTCTGACCTCGTCGTTACTAGGCCAGGCCCCTCTCTGGATTCTCGGTGGCTCAGTTACTACATCAACGGAGCCGCGAACGCGTACGTGTCTTCTCGGCTCGTCGGAGCAGTTCAACAACATTTCAATGTGGGGGCCGCCAAAGAGCTGATGCTGAATCTTCCGCCGCTTGAGGAGCAACGGGAGATCGCGGCGACGCTTGGGGCGCTGGACGACAAGATCGAATCCAACCGAAGGGTCGTCGATACTGCTGCCCAACTCGCCGTGACCTTACTGTTGGTGCAGGACGCTACCGGCCTGGCTGAAAAGGTGCGAGTGGGCGACGTGGCCGAGTTGAACAAGGGGCTCTCGTATAAGGGCGCTGGGCTTACCTCGTCCGATGACTCTTCTGCCCTTCCTCTTATCAACCTCAAGAGTTTTTCGACTGGGCCACTGATGAACCGGGACGGATTGAAGTATTACCGGGGTGAGTACAAGGACCGTCACATCGTTCGGAGCGGAGATCTGATGGTCGCGAACACCGACCTTACCCAGGCACGCGAAATACTTGGCCGCTCCTTCCTGGTCCCCACTGAGCTTGAGGGGGCGATTCACACGCACCATACATCTGTTCTGCGGTTCCTGGACCGACCTGAACTGAGATACGTCTTCTGGGCCCAGTCGCGTACTCAGGAGTTTCGCGACCGAGCTGAGGGATACGCGACAGGTACCACAGTGTCGGCGCTCCCCCCGGTGGCAGTTCTGGACTACGAGCTTGAAGTCCCGGTCAATCTGGCGGCTAAGCGGGGCCAAGTGGAAGCTCTCTTGGAGCGGGTCTGGCAGATTGAACGTGAGATTGACAGCCTCACTCGCCTCAGGGAGGCATTGCTGCCAGAACTCCTGTCCGGGCGGATCCGGGTTCCGGAGGCGGCTGAAGCAGTGGAGGAGGCTGTCTCATGACGGTCTACACCGAAGAGCTGGTGGAGCACGCGGCACTCGAGTGGCTCGAGGCATTGGGGTATGAGGTCCTGCACGGTCCAGACCTGGGCCCCGATGCTGAGGTGGCGGAGCGTGCGTCGTGGGACGACGTGTTCCTTGGCGAGCGGCTCCGCAGCGCGGTTGAGCGGATCAACCCCGACGTCCCGGCTGACGTCTGCGCCGAAGCGATCAAGAAGATCCAGCGTCCTGAATCGCAGGACACGCTCACGGAGAATCACCGCATCCACCGCCTCCTCACCGAAGGCGTCCCGATCGAGCACCGTAACGTTGCGGGTCAGGTGCGGACCGTCACGGTTCATGTGGTCGATTTCCAGAATCCCGAGCTGAACGACTGGGCGGTGGTCAACCAGGTCACAGTCATCGAGAACCGCAACCGACGACCGGACGTGCTGGTGTACCTCAATGGGATCCCGGTGGCACTCTTCGAACTGAAGTCCGCAATCGCCCACAACGCCACGTTGAAATCTGCCTTCAACCAGGTGCAGACCTACCGTCGCGACATCCCGTCGGTCTTCAACACCAACGCACTGACAGTGATCAGCGACGGAACTGCGGCAGCCATGAGCACCTTCACCGCCCACTGGGAGCACTACGCTCCGTGGAAGACCAGCGACGGTGAAGAGATTACGGGAACGCCCTCGCTCGACATCCTCATCAAAGGAGTCTTCCCGAAGACGCGCTTCCTGGACATCCTGAAGAACTTCATCGTGTTCTCCGAGGAGACGATCACCGAGAAGGACGGCACCGCCAAACAGATCCACATCAAGCGCGCGGCCAAGTACCACCAGTACTGGGCGGTCAATAAAGCCGTGGAATCCACCATTCGTGCTTCCCAGCCGGACGGTGATCGGCGTGGTGGCGTCATCTGGCATACCCAGGGCTCTGGCAAGAGCTTCGAGATGGTCTTCTACGCCGCCAAGATCATGCGCGACACCAGGATGGCCAACCCCACTCTGGTGTTCCTCACAGACCGCAACGATCTCGACGACCAGCTCTTTGCCGAGGTCTTCGCTCCAGCGCACATCCTGCCTGAATCCCCGACTCAGGCAGACACGCGAGACGACCTCAGAGCTAAGCTGCGCCGAGCGTCCGGCGGCATCATCTTCACCACGCTGCAGAAGTTCGGCGTGCCCGACGGTGACAACCCTGTGCTCACCGACCGTCGTAACGTCGTGGTGGTTGCCGATGAAGCTCACCGCTCACAGTACGGTCTGAAATCTCGGCTCGACGGAGAGACGGGACAGCTCAAAGCAGGCTTCGCCAAGCACATGCGGGATGCGTTGCCCGGGGCAACCTTCCTTGGCTTCACCGGCACCCCGATCGAATCCGCCGACAAATCAACCCGCAGCGTCTTCGGCGACTACATCGACATCTATGACCTCACTCGCGCTGTGGACGACGGAGCCACGGTGAAGATCTACTACGAGTCGCGACTCGCGAAGATCGGGCTCAACGAAGACGACCTCGACACGCTGGATGAACTGGCGGAGCAGATCGTCGGGGACAGCGAAGAGGAACTCGGTGAGAAGGCCAAATCGAAGTGGGCCCGGCTTGAAGCCATCGTCGGATCCGAGTCGCGCCTGGACATGATCGCTGCAGACATCGTCGAGCACTGGGAGAACCGTAGGAACTCTCTCCTGGGCGGCAAAGCCATGATCGTGACCATGAGCCGGCGCATCGCCGTACGCCTCTACGAGAAGATCACGGCGTTGCGACCGGACTGGCACTCTGAGGATCCATCTGAGGGACGGATCAAGGTCGTCATGACAGGCTCAGCCTCAGACCCGCAGAACTTCCAAGCTCATCTCTACGACAAGCAGACGCGCAATCAGCTCAAGGCGCGGGCGAAGAACCCGGAGGACTCCCTGGAGCTCGTGATCGTCCGCGACATGTGGCTCACCGGCTTCGACTCGCCATCCCTGAACACGATGTACGTGGACAAGACCATGCGTGGTGCCGGCCTCATGCAGGCGATCGCACGGGTCAACCGCACCTTCAAGGACAAGACCGGCGGCCTCATCGTCGATTACATCGGAATCTTCACCCGCCTCCAGAACGCGCTCGGCGAGTACTCGCCCACAGATCGCGAGCAGGCCGGTGTTCCGATCGACGAAGTCGTGGCCGTGATGCAGGAGAAATACGGCGTCGTCCGGGACATCCTCTACGGGGTGCGTTACACCAGCACGGCTGGCATGTCCTCTGCCCAGCGTCAGGAGCAGTACAACGACGTCCTCAACTTCGTGCTGGCTGACGCTGAGCGGGCCAGACGTTTCCGGGACCAGACCCTTGCCCTGGTCAAAGCTTTCTCACTGGCAGGCACACGCGACGAGGCCGCAGCCATCCGCGATGACGTCGCCCTCTTCGCCGCGGTCCGCGCCGGCGTAGAGAAGTTCCAGGACACCGGGTCAGGGCTGGCCGGATCCTCGGCGGAGGAGATGGACAGCGCGTTGGGAGATCTCGTCAATGCCGCCATCGCTGCAGACAAGGTGATCGACGTCTACGGTTTCTCCGGGCAGGAGAAGCCCGAGCTCTCCCTGCTCAGTGACGAATTCCTGGACTCGTTGGTGCATGACGAGCGGGCCAATCTGCAGCTCACACTGCTGCGCAAGCTTCTCGATGATGAGGTGCGCAGCGTGAAGCGGCGGAACGTGGTGAAGGGTCGATCCTTCTCCGAGCGGCTCGATGACGCGGTCAACAAGTACACGAACCAGGCGCTCACTGCGGCAGAAGTCATCGCCGAATTGGCCGCTCTGGCGAAGGACATCCGGGACGAGCCCCAGGAGGCAGAACGCCTTGGGCTCTCTGTCGCTGAAATGGCTTTCTACGACGCTATCCGGCAGAACGACGCGGCAGTCGAAAACCTGGGTGATGAGACCCTCAAACAGATCACCGTGGAACTCGTTCAGTCCGTGCAGAGATCTGTCGCCGTAGATTGGACCAGCAGGAAGTCAGTGAGAGCCAAGATGCGGCGCGATATCAAGCGCCTCCTCCGGCACTATAAATACCCACCTGACAAGCGGGAAGAAGCCGTCCAGCTCGTGCTCGAGCAAGCCGAGGTTTATGCCCAGGCTGCATAGATGAGGCATTCCCAGCGGCCTCGCTCGGGCTGAGCCTGCCGACGGCATAGGGTGGTGCCATGAGCACACCGAAGATCGCCATGCTGGGCCTGGGTTCCATGAACGGAGCCATCCTCGCCGGCTTCCTGGGCGCCGGAACTGCGCCCGAGGACATCATCGCCACCTCTCGTTCGGCGGCCTCCGCGCAGGCGCGCTCCGCACAGTACGGCGTCACCGTGCTGGCCGAGGAGCAGGATGAGGCCGCCGACCGCACCGCCGCGGCCCAGGCCGACATCGTCTTCCTCGGGGTGAAGCCCCACCAGATCACCGACCTCTGCGCAGACATCCGAGACTCGCTGCAGCCCCACGCCGTGGTCGTCTCGGTGGCCGCCGCGGTCACCCTGGACATGCTCGAGGAGGCGCTGGCCCCCGGCCAGCCGGTCATCCGCACGATGCCCAACACTCCGCTCTCGGTCGGGCTGGGCGTGGTCGGCCTGGCGGCCGGCACCCACACCAGCCGGGAGCAGACTCAGCAGGTCGCTGAGCTGTTGGGCAGCAGCGGGGCGGTGCACATCCTTGAGGAGCAGCAGATCGATGCGCTCACCGGTGTGGCAGGCTCCGGGCCGGCCTATGCCTTCTACCTGGCCGAACACATGGCCGCCGCGGGGGTGGAGATGGGCTTGGACCCTGAGCTCGCCGCCGACCTCGCCGCCCAGACCCTCTACGGTGCGGGCCGGATGCTGGTGGAGAACCGCCCCTCCCGCACTGCGACGCCGGCCGACGCCGCCCAGCTGCGCCGCAACGTGACCAGCCCCAACGGCACCACGCAGCAGGCCATCGAGACCTTCGACGCCCACGGCATGTCGGAGGCCGTCCGGGCCGGGGCGAAGGCCAGCTCCGCACGCGCCGCGGAGATCACCGAGCAGCTGCGCGGCAGCTGAGCGGAACCACCCATCGGGGCCGACGCGGCAGCAGAACCTGAACAGTCGTAGGCTGGGGAGCATGCAGGGGGACACCACGCGCCGTCCGCCGGCCTATGGCCAGCAGCTGCAGGAGACCAGCGCCTGGCGAAGCTTCACCAGGTGGTTGGGCCGGCTCGCAGGATCATCGCCGGCCCGTGCCGCCCTGCTCATCTTCGCCCTGACCATCGGGCTGTTCACCTCCCTGCTGATGATGCCCTGGGCCACGGCCAGCGGCAGCGCCCCAGACTTCCACGATGCGCTCTTCGTGGCCACCTCCGCGGTCACCGTCACGGGCCTGACGCCGGTCAACACGGCTGAGCACTGGTCTCTGGCCGGGGAGATCGTGATCCTGGTGGGCATCCAGGTGGGCGGCCTGGGGATCATCACCATCGCCGCCCTGCTGGCTATCTCGGTGACCCGGCATCTCGGCCTGCGCACCCGGCTGGTGGCCCAGGAGGGAATCTCCACCGGCAAGCTCGGGGAGACCGGCTCGCTGATCAAGATCGTGGTGATCTTCTCCGCCGTCGTCGAGCTGGCCCTGGCCCTGGTGCTGGTGCCCCGGCTGATCGCCCTGGAGGGCGACGTCGCCACCGGGTTCTGGCACGGCATCTTCTACTCGGTCTCGGCCTTCAACAACGCTGGCTTCGTCATCCACCCCGAGGGCCTGGCCGACGTGGGTCATGATCCCATCGTGCTGTGGACTCTGATGGCCGGGGTGTTCCTGGGCAGCCTCGGCTTCCCGGTCCTGCTGCTGCTCTGGCGCCACCGCTGGCACTTCCGTCGGTGGAGTCTGCACACCCGGCTCACCGTCGAGGTCACGGTGCTGCTGATGGTCGTCGGCGCGGTCCTCTACGCGGTGCTGGAATGGAACCACGTCGACACCCTCGGGCAGATGACCACCGGGGAGAAGCTGCAGAACTCGCTCTTCGCCTCGGTCATGATGCGTTCCGGCGGCTTCTCCGTGGTGGACAACGTCATCGAGCACTCGGAGACCATGCTGGTCACTAACGCACTGATGTTCGCCGGCGGCGGCTCCGCCTCCACCGCCGGGGGCATCAAGGTCACCACGATCGCGGTCATCTTCCTGGCGTTCCTGGCCGAGGCCCGCGGCCATGAGGAGTCCACCGCCCACGGCCGCACCATCCCCACCCAGGCGGTCCGCGTGGCGGTCTCAGTGGTCGCGATGGGCGCCACCTTCGTGCTGATCTCCACTCTGGCGCTGATCATCATCACCGGAGAGGACCTGGAGCGCCCGCTGTTCGAGTCGATCTCCGCCTTCGCCACCTGCGGGCTCACCACCGGGCTGACCGAGGAGCTGTCGCCGTCGGGGCTCTACGTGCTCACCGGGCTGATGTTCGCCGGACGTGTGGGCATCATGACCTTCGCCGCGGCGCTGACGATCCGTCACAGCCGCACCCGATACCGCTATCCTGAGGCCCGGCCGATCATCGGCTGAGCCATCCCGCCGGAGAGGAAACACACGTGGCAAAGCAGAGACATAGCAATAAGCCGGTGCTCGTCGTCGGCTTGGGGCGCTTCGGGATCGCTCTGGCCGAGCAGCTGATCTCACAGAACAAAGAGGTCCTCGCCGTCGAGCGCAGCCGCAGTCTCGCGCAGAAGTACGCGGACAGCCTCACCCATGTGGTCGAGGCCGACGCCACCGACATCGAGGCGCTGCGGCAGTTGGGCGCCGATGAGTTCGACAGTGCCGTGGTCGGCGTCGGGACCTCCATCGAGTCCAGTGTGCTCATCGCGGCGAACCTGGTGGACCTGGGGGTCAAGCAGGTCTGGGCCAAGGCCATCAACCCCACCCACGGCAAGATCCTCACCCGCATCGGCTGCCACCACGTGATCTACCCGGAGCACGACGCCGGTGTGCGGGCCGCCCACCTGGTCCCGGGGCAGATGCTGGACTTCATCAAGTTCGACGACGACTTCGCCATCGTCAAGATGCGCCCGCCCAAGGATCTCCACGGCAAGACCATCGACCAGTGTCAGCCGCGCAAGCGTCACGGGGTCAACGTGGTGGGCGTGAAGCCTCCCGGCAAGGACTTCGTCTATGCCCAGCCGGACACCAAGGTCTCCGCCGGGGACACGATCATCGTCTCCGGCGATGTCACCGTGCTCGAAGGTTTCGCCGACTCGGCCTAGTTCCCGTAGGCTTTCGCGTGTGACGCGTACCTCCTCGGCCGCCGGCTCGCAGACCAGCTTTCGGGCCTCTGTGCCCACTGCGGTCGTCTGGGACCCGGCGCTGCTGAGCTACCGCTTCAACGCGACCCATCCCATGGACCCGGTGCGCCTGGACCTCACAGAGCGTCTCTGCCGGGAGTTCGGGATCTTCGAGGATCCCCAGGTCTCGCTCCTCGCCCCGGGCATCGCTTCGGACGAGGTGCTGGGCAGCATCCATGACACCGCCTATATCGAAGCGGTCCGCGCCGGAGCCTCCCGCGGCGAGCCCTCTGTCGAGCATGGCCTGGGCACGGAGGACACCCCGGTCTTCCCTGAGCTGCACGAGGGGGCGGCGCGCATCGCCGAGGGCACGCTGCGCTGCGCGGAGGCTCTCTTGGAGGGAAGCGCCCTCCACGCGGTGAACTTCGCCGGTGGCATGCACCACGCCTTCCGCGCCAAGGCGGGCGGATTCTGCGTCTACAACGACGCCGCCCTGGCCATCCATCGGCTCCTCGAGCCCGGTGCAGGACGCAGCGGCGCCCGACGGGTGCTCTACCTGGATGTGGACGCACACCACGGCGACGGCACTCAGAGCATCTTCTACGACGACCCTCGGGTCATGACGGTCTCTCTGCACCAGTCCGGCACCACCCTGTTCCCCGGTACGGGTTTCCCGAATGAGACCGGAGGCGGCGGCCCCGCCGCCGGGGAGGGCACTGCGGTCAACATCGCGCTGCCCCCGGGGACCGGCGACGCCGGATGGCTGCGTGCCTTCCACGCCGTGGTCCCGCAGTTGGTCCGGGCCTTCGAGCCGGAGGTCATCGTCTCCCAGCACGGCTGCGACTCCCATGCCGCCGACCCGCTGAGCGACCTGCAGCTCTCGGTGGATGCGCATCGGCAGATGGCCTTGGATGTCTCCCATCTGGCCGAGGAGCATGCGGAGAACCGGTGGATCGCCACCGGGGGCGGCGGCTATGCGGTCCATGACGTGGTGCCCCGCAGCTGGACCCATCTGACCGCGGTCGCGGCGGGGTCGCCCCTGCGGCTGCACACCGAGGTGCCGCAGGCATGGCGTGAGTACGTCCGCTTCGCCTGCGGTCTCGAGGCTCCGCCGCAGACGATGGGGGACGAGGCCGCTCTCTGGTGGCGGTCCTGGGAGCTGGGCTATGACCCCTCCGACGCCGTGGACCGTGCCGTGATGCAGACGCGCAAGGAGATCTTCCCGCTCTACGGTCTGGACCCCTGGTACGACTGATCACAGCGTCGCGGGTGCCCCCAGTGCCGGCGCTTCATGACGATTCTGCCGCCGCCTTAGGTTGCCGTTACACTGTTCCGAGACCTTTTGGCTGAATTTCACCTACAGACAAGGACCAGTACCCTATGGGCTCTGTGATCAAGAAGCGCCGGAAGCGTATGGCGAAGAAGAAGCACCGCAAGCGTCTGCGCAAGACTCGCCACCAGCGGCGCAATAAGTGATCCAGTCCTTTCGGCTGGATCAGCGGAACCCCGGAGCGCATGCTTCGGGGTTCTGTCGTATCAGCGGGCATAGGTCCAGGAGAGGACACAGATGAGTGATCAGGTGAAGGTGGAGGTCCTGACCAAGCAGGGCTGCCATCTCTGTGAGGACGCGGTGGAGGTGACCCGTCAGGCCTGCGCCGAGTTCGGGCTGGACCACCACATCGTCGACATCACAGAGGATCCGCAGCTGCGTGAGCTGTACGCGGAGGAGATCCCCGTGCTGCGCATCGACGGGACTGTGCGTGACTTCTGGCGCTTCGACCCGGCGCGGCTGCGGCGCCTGCTCGCCGAGGCCCTGGGGCGCAGCTCCGGCTGAGTCCCACGGCGGTCGCAGGCGTGCCCGCCGCAGATGGTCCCGCCACAGATGATCAGGGCCCGGTCGGAAGATTCCGACCGGGCCCTGATCATCTGCCAGAGGAGGGGGCTCAGTGGCCGCCCTCGTCGTCGCTCTCAGCCTGCTGCTGCTCGTAGATCTCCATGTAGAGGTCGTTGCAGAGCTCCAGGCCCTCTTCGTCGTGCGGGTCATCGGCTGCGCCGCCGCCGTGGGTCGCGGTGCAGTCCTCGAGGTGGGCGATGTCCTCGCTGTCGAAGTCCTGCAGGAGGGCCTCGCGGTATTCCTTCAGCGTTCCGTCCAGGACCGTGGTGGGCACGGTCTCGGTCTCGCCGTCCACCGTGTACTCGACGTCGTGGAAGCCTCCGATGTCGCCGTCGAAGCCGTCGACGATGAACTCTTCGTCGTGCTCCAGGGAGACTCGCTCGCCCGGCTCCAGCGTGGTGGAGAAGGACTCGCCGTCCACGCTGATCTCGACGTCGGCGGCGGTGGCCTCGGAGCCGTAGTCGGTGTTGATGATCGAACCGATGGCGCGTGCGCTCTCGCCCTCCTCCGTGGTGAGGAGGATGATGTCGGCGTACTTCACGTCCTCGATCTCCACGCCCACACCGTTGGAGGGGTCGTACTGGTTCGTGGTGGCCTGATAGTTGACCGCGCTGCAGCCGGTGGCGCCCAGAATGGCAGCCGCTGCAAGGGTGGCCAGCGCCGGACGGCGGGCCTTGTCAGCTGCGAACTTCACGTCGAGAGTCTCCTCTGATCTCAGTGCGACATAGATCGGCCTCAAGCCTACTTCATCGAGGCTCAGTGATGCTGTCCGGGTCACACAGGTTGAGCGCCTGCAGCGCTTGGGTGCTGCCGGCGATTCTACGCGATGTAGAAAAAGCGTGGGCGCGTAGCCTATTGCGTGTCATGACAGTTGCTCGGAACGACACGCTGGCCGAAATGTGACCCGTGATAAACTGGATCGCGGGAAAGGGGAACAATACATGGTTTTTGAGGTCGGCGAGACAGTCGTATACCCGCATCACGGTGCGGCCACCATCGAAGAGGTCAAGACTCGCACCGTCCGGGGTGAGGAGAAGACCTACCTGAAGCTGAGGGTCTCCCAGGGTGACCTGACCATCGAAGTCCCAGCGGACAACGTCGATCTCGTGGGTGTCCGCGATGTCGTCGGCACAGAGGGCCTGGAGCACGTGTTCGACGTCCTGCGTGCGGAGTACACCGAGGAGCCCACCAACTGGTCCCGCCGCTATAAGGCGAACCTGGAGAAACTGGCCTCGGGAGACGTCAACAAGGTCGCCGAGGTCGTTCGGGACCTCTGGCGCCGGGAGAATGACCGAGGTCTGTCGGCCGGTGAGAAGCGCATGCTGGCCAAAGCACGCCAGATCCTGGTCTCCGAGCTGGCCCTGGCCAAGAAGCTCGAGGAGGAGCTCGCCGAGAAGCTCCTCGACGAGGTCCTGGACGAGGCCCCCGTGGCAGGGACCGATTCCAAGAAGTGAACAGGACGCAGGTGAGGCCTTCGGCCGAGCCCGCTGACATATCCCAGATGAGTCGCCCGGCCGCTGCACAGCGCCGGGCGCTCGTCATAGTGGGAGCGGGCAGTGGACAGCGGCTCGGTCATGGGCGGCCCAAAGCATCGGTGGAGTTGGCTGGCCGCCCTATCATCAGCCGCGCTCTGGAACCGGTGGGTCCGGAGCTCGGCATCGACGTCCTGGTGTTGGTGCTGCCCGCCGATCAGCGCCATCACGCGGACATGGCCGCCGCGGCCCATTCTCCGGCTGCCCGCAGCGGAGCTGAGGTGATCACCGTCGCCGGCGGCTCCAGCCGACCCGCCTCGGTGCGTGTCGGCCTGGAAGCGGTCCGAGGCTATGGCGAGTCTCTGGGGTGGGTCCCGGAGCATACGGCGGTGCTCATCCACGACGCCGCCCGCCCCCTGACGCCCACCGAGGTCTTCGGCCGTGTCTTCGACGCCGTGGAGCAGGGAAACCGTGCCGTGGTGCCCGCGCTTCCGGTCACCGACACCATCAAAGCGGCTCACCGGCCCGACTCTGACCACCCCGCCACCCAGCCGTCCGCCACCCCGCCGTCCGACGGCCTGCGGTCTGAGGGCGCTGTCCCTGATGGCCCTCAGGCCGAGACCGTCCGCGAGACTCTGCCGCGTGCCGAGCTGCGCGCGGTCCAGACCCCGCAGGGCTTCACTCTGGAGTTCCTCCAGCAGGCCTTCGCCCACATCGGGGAGCTTCCCGAGGATGAGGCGGACCTCCTGACCGACGAGGCGATGATCGCTGAGGACATGGGCGTCCCTGTGGCGCTGGTGCCGGGCAGCGAACAGTCCCTGAAGATCACCACACCCACTGACCTGATCACCGCGGAGGCCCTGATGCAGGCATCTCGCCCCACACCGCCCCTGCCCCGCACCGGCATCGGCCATGATGTCCATGCCTATGCGGAGCCGCAGGAGATGCGGGAGCTGTGGCTGGCCGGTCTGCACTGGCCCGGCGAGCAGGGCCTGAGCGGGCACTCCGACGGTGACGCCGTCGCCCATGCCGCCTGTGACGCCCTGTTCAGCGCGGCCGGCATCGGGGATCTCGGCGTGCACTTCGGGGCAGACACCATCGGGACGAGCCGGCCTGAGCTGGAGGGCGCTCACGGCACAGTGCTGTTGGCCGAGGCCGCGCGGCTGGTGCGGGAGGCCGGCTTCGAGATCGGCAATATCGCAGTGCAGCTCGTGGCGCGGCGGCCCAGATTCGGCCCTCGCCGCGAGGAGGCCCAACAGGTGCTCAGCGAGGCGGCCGGGGCCCCGGTCTCCGTCAGCGCGACCACATCGGACGGTCTGGGCTTCACCGGCCGGTCCGAGGGGGTCCTCGCCACTGCCACGGCGTTGGTCCACCCGGCTGATGCGGCGCACAGACGATAAGCTGACTCCGTGGCACTGCGACTCTACGACACCAAGACAGCGAGCATCCGTGACTTCGAGCCTCTGGAACCGGGGCGCGTCTCGCTGTACTACTGCGGGGCGACCGTTCAGGGCCGGCCGCATGTCGGCCACGTCCGGTCCGCCGTCGCCTTCGACATCCTCGTCCGGTGGCTGGAGGCCTCCGACTATGACGTGCTGAGCGTCCGCAACGTCACCGACATCGATGACAAGATCCTGGAGAAGTCTGCGGCCTCCTACGGCGAGGACTTCCTGCCCAGCGCGGACTACCCGGCCGAAGAGCCGTGGTTCGCCCTGGCCTACCGCTTCGAGCAGGCCTTCCACGAGGCCTATGACGCTCTGGGAGTGCGCCGGCCCCGCTATGAGCCCCGCGCCGCCGGGCATATGACCGAGATGTTCGAGCTGATCCGTCGGCTCATCGACGCCGGCCACGCCTATCCCGCCGAGGACGGTTCCGGGGATGTCTACTTCGACGTCCGCTCCTGGCCGCAGTACGGAGAGCTGACGCGTCAGTCGGTGGAGGATATGCAGGACGCTCCCGACGCCGACCCCCGCGGCAAGCGCGATCCGCGCGACTTCGCACTGTGGAAGGGAAAGAAGGAGGGCGACCCGGAGTCTGCCTCCTGGGATTCCCCCTGGGGACGCGGCCGGCCGGGGTGGCACCTGGAGTGCTCGGCCATGTCGACGAAGTACCTGGGACGGACCTTCGACATCCACGGAGGCGGCCTGGACCTGCGCTTCCCCCACCATGAGAACGAGTTGGCCCAGTCCGCGGCGGCCGGAGACGGCTTCGCCCGCTTCTGGCTGCACAACGGCATGGTCACCTATGAGGGGGAGAAGATGTCCAAATCTGTGGGCAACACGATCTCTCCCCACGAGATGCTGGAACAGGCTCGGCCCAAAGCGGTGCGCTACTTCCTGGGTCAGGCCCACTACCGCTCCCAGTTGGACTACCGCCCCGGTGCACTGCAGGAGGCAGAGGCGGCCGTGGAACGTGTGGAGTCCTTCGTGGACCGGGCGCTGCCGGAATCCTTCTCCCTGCGGCCGCAGCGCCATCTGCCGAAGGCCTTCTGCGAGGCCATGGACGATGACCTCAACGTCCCGGCCGCGCTGGCAGCCCTGCATGAGACGGTGCGGGCGGGCAACACGGCGCTGGACGCCTCCGATGCCGCTGCTGCGGAGGAGCGCGGACTGGAGGCCGCCGCGATGATGTCGGTCCTGGGGCTGCTCGAAGTGCCGGAGCCGGACCTGTCCTCGGGTCCTGCCGCCGCCGCATTGGACATGCTGGTCGAGGCGCAGTTGGCTGAGCGTGCTGAGGCGAAGTCAGTCAAGGACTTCGCCGCCGCGGATGCCATCCGGGACAGGCTGAGTGCCGCCGGAGTTCAGATCGAAGACACCCCTGCGGGGGCAACCTGGTCGCTGACCAAGGGAGGTGCTTGACCATGGCGAAGGATTCACGGCCGAAGTCCGCAGCAGTGCGGAAGGCCAGCACGAAGAAGGGACAGGTCACCGGTTCCGGCGGTCAGGGCCGCCGCAAGCTGGAAGGCAGGGGTCCGACGCCGAAGGCTGAGGACCGCGTCTATCACAAGGCGCATAAGAACAAGCAGCTGGCCGAACGTGCCGCTGCCAAGCGTGAGGCCACCCGCCCGCGGACCCGTGGGTCCGGGTTCGGCGCCGATGACGCAGTCGCAGGGCGCAACGCTGTGGTTGAGGCGCTGCGGGAAGGGGTGCCGGCCAAAGAGCTCCACGTGGCGGCCGACATCGACTCCGACGGGCGCGTGCGTGAGTCGCTGCGCTTCGCCGCGGAGCGCGGCATCCGCGTCAAGGAGGTCTCCCGCCGCCAGCTGGACACCACCACCGGCGATGCCGTCCACCAGGGCGTGGCCCTGGTGCTGGAGCCCTACGACTACGCCGTGGCGGAGGAGTTCCTGGAGGACGCGCTGGAACGGGCCCGAAAGGGCCACATCCCGCACCAGCCCCTGATGGTCGCCTGCGACTCCATCACCGATCCCCGCAATCTGGGTGCGATCCTGCGTGCCTCGGCGGCCTTCGGCGCCGACGGCGTGCTCATCCCGGAGCGGCGCAGCGCGGGAGTCACCGCCACCGCGTGGAAGACCTCCGCCGGAGCGGCGGCCCGGCTGCCTGTGGCGCGGGCGAAGAACCTCACCCAGGCCATCAAGGAGGCCAAAGAACAGGGTTACTTCGTGCTCGGCCTCGACGGCGAGGGCGATGTGGACCTGCCCGGTCTCGAGCTCGCCGGGGAGCCGCTGATCATCGTGGTCGGCTCCGAGGGCAAGGGTCTCTCCCGCCTGGTCCGGGAGAACTGCGACCAGATCGTCTCCATCCCGATCAGCTCGGCCACCGAGTCGCTCAACGCCTCCATGGCAGTGGGGATCAGCCTCTACGAGATCGCCACGCTGCGCAGCGGGGGTGCCGGCCGGCCGTCCCGACGCGCGGAGGGAGCGAACTGATGAAGCGGATTCGCGGTGAGGAGCAGCCCGGGTTCCTGGATATCCTCCAGACCTGGCTTCCGCATCAGCCGTGGTTCCCGCAGGGCATCGGCCGCTGCACTCTGACCCGTACCGGGGGTCTGCGTCTGCCCACTCCGGAGGGCGACGCCGACCAGCGGCTCTTCCTGGAGCTGCACATCTTCGACGTCGAGCACGCTGAGGGCAGCGCTCGGATCGCCCTTCCGGTGGCGCTGCGCAGCCGGCCCTCGGCTCTGGCCGGCAAGACCGCCTTCATCGGCAAACTCTCCACAGCGGATGCCGGAGAGGTCTGGCTCTACGACGGCGCCCGCGATCGCGCCTTCCTCGCCGCCTGGCTCGAGATGGCACGTCGCCAGCAGGGCAGTCGCAACGGCCGCTCCAAAGGTGCGGCCTTCGGTGACTTCGCCTCATGGGATCCCTTCACCGTGAAGCTGCGCCGCACTGCGGGCGAGTCCAAGACCCGGCCGGTCACCCGCACTGTGGTGACCCCGGAGCATGCGCAGGAGGAGGCCTCTGCCGAGGAGAAGGTCGTCGTGGAGTTCATCCGCCGTCCCACGGCAGAGCGGCGCGAGTCCTTCGACTCTGTACTGACGCTGACCCAGGCACGGTCTCGAACCGTCTCCCGCGTACTGGGCATCATCTCCGGCGCCTGGGAGAACCGCGCTCTCTCCGGTGAGGGTGACTCCATCGCCTGGGAGATGGGGGACCTGGCGATCATCCGCGACGGGCTGACTCAGTCGCCCAACGGGTGGCATCTGGCCAAGACGGCTCTGTCCCAGGCCGAGCCCTTCGTCGAGATGGCCCGCGAGATGGGCCGCTCGTTGGGCACCTTCCATGCTGATCTGGCCGGTTCCTTCGGCTCCTATCCTCAGAGCGGCGATCAGCTGCGGGGCATGGCTAAGAACGCGCAGCAGGCGCTGGCCCGCCAGTGGCAGGCAGTGCGCGAGGAGTTCGATGAGGATGAGAGCGCTGACCTCAGCGAGGTCATCGAATCGATCGATCAGCAGCTGAGCGACGCCGAGGAGCCGCTCATGCTCCAGCAGATTCATGGTGACCTCAGCCTCCACCACGCGCACCGTCCGGGAGAACACGGGTGGGTCTTCCATGAGGAGGGAGGTGTGGTGAACCGCGCCCTGCCGCTGCACGATGTGGTCACCATGCTGATGTCCTTCGCGACGCTGGTCATGGAATCGGCCAGCGAGACCCCCGGCGCAGACGGCGGTAAGAGGCCGGTCAACTACGGGCGTTGGTACGAGGAGGTCAGCGCCGCCTTCATCGAGGGGTACCGCGGCAGCGACGTCGACAGCACCAGCATCGAATCAGTCTTCTTCCGTGCTGCGATGCTGGCAGAGGCCCTTGACCTCTTCGGGCGGTGGCAGGGACAGTGGGTGTTCCGGCCCTCCATGCTGATGCAGGTGGGGCCTGATCCACTGAACCGGTTCAGATCTGCGTGATTCCGCGGAACGACGGGCTGAGTTCACGCCGAATTTACATGCGGCGAAGAGTGGTGC